>NZ_JBSFLB010000006.1:0-330142 GCF_053598835.1 Streptomyces sp. NPDC001070 | reverse complement strand
GATGGAACTCGATCAACCCCGACGGTTCCTTCAACGACGTGGGGATGAACTCGTTCAACCACTACGCGTGCCCCTCCTCCGCTTCGCGGGTGTCAGTGCCGGCGGGCGGCCTGACGGCGACGGGTCGCGATGACCACACCGCCACCGGCGGCCAGCAGCACGGCCGCGGCGGCCGAGAGCATGCCGACGTTGCCGCTGCCGGTCTCGGCGAGGTCGCCGGAGCCGCCGTTGGGGGACTCGGAGGTCGCGGCCTCCACGGACTCGGACGCGGACGCCGACGCGGACGCCGAGGCCGGGGCGGTGGCCGAGGGGGTCTCGGCCGCGGCGGGGGTGGTCTCCTCGCCCGCCGGGGTGGTCTCGTCACCGGCCGGGGTGGTCTCGTCGCCCGAGGGGGTGGTCGGGGTCGAGGTGACGGGAGGGGTCGGGACGGTCTGCGTGGTGCAGTCCTTCGTGCCGCCGTTCCACCAGGCGATCTTCCTGTCGCCGATGACCGCGTGGTTCGGGCCCTCGGGCAGGTCGCCGTGCTCGTAGCCGTCCTTGGCGTCCAGGACGCCGTCGTACTTCTTGTTGCCGTAGTAGAGGTCGACCTGCGCGAAGCAGGTGACGTCCGGCACGGCCACGTCGAGCGTGTCCGTGCCGGAGGTGATCTTCACGGTGTCCCAGTCGTGGAAGACCTGCTTGCCGGAGGTCTCCCAAGTGGCGCCGTGGGTGCGGTAGGAGGCGAGGGAGACGGTGCAGGACTCCGAACCGTCCGCGACCCGGACGTTGAGGTGGACCTTGCCGTCGTCACCGGGCTTCAGGTTCACGTCGTCGACCTTGACCGACGCGTACCAGGCCGTGCCGTCGAGGGAGAACTCGCAGCGGTCGGTGCTGGTCTTGGTGCCGCCGCCCTGGCCGGGCTTGTATCCGTGGTGGCCGCCCCGGTCCCAGCCCTTGCCGCCCGGGCAGTCGCCGGCCCAGGCGGAGGTGGCCCCCACGGCGGAGAGGGCGACGGCCGCGGCGCTCACGCCCAGCAGCCGTCCGACGGTGACACGTCGCGATATGGACATGCAGAACCCAATCTTGGCGTTACGTAGCCCGGTCAGCGCGAATTACGGCAGCCCTCCCCGTGTGTGAGCAGGCCGAGGCGTCACCGGGCGAGTGGTCGAATGCACACGGGACTCATCGGCCCCAGTGGCACCACGCATCGTCGTGGCTCTGTCAATGGGCTGTCAACCTGGGGCGACGCAAAGACTGGTGAATCGGGGTTTCGATTCGGCACACGGCGGTCATGGCCCCGAAGGCGAGCACCCGGACCAGATCGGCGTCGTACGGGTCGGGGTCGGCGGTGCGCCACGCCCCGGCGTCCGCCTCCGTGATGCGGTACGGGGCGAGCGCGGCGAGCAACGCCAGGCGGGCGCCGGGGCGTTCGGCGGCGGGGACGACGGCCAGCGGCGCGGCGGTCCAGTCGCCGCCGAGCGGTGGATGCGCGCCGTCCCACGCGTCGACGGCGGTCACGACCGCCTCCCGGGCCGCCTCGCCGAGTCGCTGCCCGCCCGCGGCGGCCGCCCGGCGCAGTGCGGCGAAGGCGGTGCCCACCGGCGCGTCGGCGGCCCACTCCGGCGGCGGCCCGGCCGGTCCGCCGCGCAGCAGGGGCAGGCTCGCCCCGGCCGGCAGCGGCCGGCGGACGGTGCGGGCCAGGACCCGGCCGCCGAGGCTGCTCACCAGCCGCAGCCGCTGCAGCCCGCCGGGGAGCATGTCCTCGGTCAACAGGGCGGACACCATGCGGTTGATGAAGTGGAAGGCGAGCGCGGTGCCGACGAACTCCGGGGCGTCCACGGGGTCGAAGGGGTGTGCCGCGGCCTCCGGCGCACCGGGAATCCGCGTCGCCCTGCCCCAGGCGACCAGCGCGGCCTGCCCGGGGTCGGCGGGTGTGCCGCCGCGGGCGACCGTCTCGGCGAGGCGGTGGTCGCCGGTGGCGTGCAGCAGGACGGTGTGCGCGTCCACGCAGAAGGGACAGCGGTTCGCCGCGGACACCCCCAGCGCGACGAGTTCCTTGTCGGTGCGCGACGCGCGGCCGGCGAGCAGCGACTCGCGCAGCACCGCCCAGGTCGCCGCGAGCAGGTCGGGTGCGGCGGACAGCGCCACGAAGGTGGGGGCGCGGCCGATGCCGAAGTCGGCGGCCAGCTGGGCGTAGACCTCGGCGGTCCGGCCCGTGGCGTCGCCGGGCGGCGCGGGAGTGGTGAGACGGAAGGGCGTGGCCATGGCCGGGCCTCCTCGCTGACGGCTGTGGACGACGGCGTTCTCGACGGGTCGATCGTGACCGCCGCGGGGCGGCCGGGTCGTCGTCCGGGGGAAGTGGGATGCCCCTGCTCCGGGGGCCGGGGCCGCGGGCGGGACTACTCCGCCGGTAGTAGTCCCGGAGCCGTCTTCCGGGAGGACGTGCGGCCCGGCACCCCGGCGTAAGGTGCGGGCATGGGTGGCACGCTGATCGGGCGTCAGGGGTGGGCCGGGCTGCGGGGGTGGCGGGGCGTCGCCTTCGACGGGGTGCTGGGCGCCGCGCTGGTCGCCGACGTCCTGCTGCTGCCCGGGGTGCCGCGCCCCTCCGACGCCCTCGATCTCGCCCTCGCCCTGGTGGGGGCGCTGGCGGTGGCCGGGAGCCGCCGCCGGCCCGCGGCGGCCCTGCTGCTGTGCACCGGCTGCATGCTGGCGTACGCGCTGCGGGTGCACCCGGGTCCCTCGGCGGCGTTCCCCGTGCTGGTCGCGGTCCACGTGGCCGTCAGGGCCGGCGGGAAGCGGCTGCCGGTGCAGCTGTCGGCGCTGGCCTTCCTGACCGGCTATCTGGCCTCCGGGCAGCCCTCGCCGACGGCCGCGCAATCCACCGCCCTGCTGCTCGGCTGGTTCCTGGCCTCGGTCGCCATGGCAGTGGTGAGCAGGCACCGCCGGGCGTACCTGGAGCAGCTGGAACGTCGGGCGCTGGATGCCGAACGCACCCGCGAGGAGGCGGCGTTGCGCCGGGCCGGCGAGGAGCGGCTGCGGATCGCCCGGGAGCTGCACGACTCCCTCACCCACAGCATCTCGATCATCAAACTGCAGGCCGGGGTCGCCGTCCACCTGGCCCGCAAGCGCGGCGAGGACGTGCCCGAGGCGCTGCTGGCCATCCAGGAGGCGAGCGGCGAGGCCATGCGGGAACTGCGCGCGACCCTGGAGGTGCTGCGCGGCACCGGCGGCGGCCACGGCCTGGACCGGATCGAGGACCTGGTGGAGCGCTCGCGCACGGCCGGGCTGCCGACCAGCGTCACGGTCGGCGGGCGGGAACGGCCGCTGACCGACGGCGTCGACCGGGCCGCGTACCGCATCGTGCAGGAGGCGCTCACCAACGTCACCCGGCACGCCGGTCCGGAACCCCGCGCCACGGTCCGGATCGAGTACGGCGACCGGGAACTGGTCGTCCAGGTCGACGACGACGGCACCGCGGTCCCCGGGGACGGCGCCGTCCCGGGGGTCGGGCTGACCGGGATGCGGGAGCGGGTGACCGCGCTCGGCGGGCGGCTGCGGGCCGGGCCGCGGCCCGAGGGTGGCTTCACCGTACGGGCCGAACTCCCGCTGGACGCGCTGCCGGCGGACGGGCTGCCGGTGGACGGGCTGCCCGGGGCCGGAGCCCGGCCGGCCGCGCTGCCGGTGGAGGAGGCGTCGTGATCCGCGTGCTGATCGTCGACGACCAGGCGCTGATGCGGGCCGGCTTCCGCGCCCTCCTCGACGCCGAGGAGGGCATCGAAGTCGTCGCAGAGGCGGGCGACGGCCAGCAGGGCGTCGAGCTCGCCCGGCGGCACGTGCCCGATGTCGTACTCCTGGACGTCCAGATGCCGGTGCTCGACGGTATCGGGGCGACCCGGCTGATCGCCGCCGATCCGCGGCTGGCCGGGGTGCACGTGGTCATCCTCACCAACTACGGCCTGGACGAGTACGTCTTCGACGCGCTGCGCGCGGGCGCCAGCGGATTCCTGCTGAAGGACACCGAGCCCGCCGACCTCGTCCAGGCCATCCATGTCGCCGAACGCGGCGACGCCCTGCTCTCCCCCGCCATCACCCGCCGTCTGATCAGCGAGTTCGTCTCCCGCCCGCCCGACGCCACGCACGCGGCGGGCCTGGAGGCGCTGACCAACCGGGAGCGCGAGGTGCTCGCGCTCGTCGCCCGCGGGCTCAGCAACGACGAGGTCGCCGGGCGGATGGTCATCAGCCCGCTGACCGCCAAGACCCACGTCAGCCGGGCGATGACGAAGCTGGGCGCCCGGGACCGCGCCCAACTCGTCGTCTACGCCTACGAGTCCGGGCTGATCACACCGAAGGGTTCGCCGCCGCGTACGACGTGGCCAGCCCCAGCGCCTCACGTGCCCTGACCGCCTCTTCGTGGCCCATGCGGGACTCCGCGGCCGTGTAGTGCTCGTAGTAGGCGTCCGCGTCCTTCGCCGCGGCGGCCTTCGCCCACTGCGAGCGCGCCGCCTTGGTCTCCTTCACGAGCGCGGCGACCGGTTCCTCGGCGTCGGCCGGCCACTCGTGGGCGGCGAGCGCACGGGACTCCACGGCGAGGGCGACCGTCACCTCGCCGGCCCATTTCCGGTATCCCTTGAGGTCGTCCTCGACGTTCTTCGCCTCCGGTGCCGCGGACATGACCTCGTTGAGGCCGTTGGCGGCCTTCAGATAGGCGACCTGGTGCGCGTCGAGCGTGCTCGCGTCCTGCCGCAGCGAGCCCTTGAGCGTGCCGTGCTCCTTGCTGAACACACAGGTCACCTCGCGGTCGCCGAGCTTCCAGCTCTGCCGGTCCGGGGCGTAGTAGTAGACCTCGACGTCCTCCGGCACCGCCCAGGAGTCCATGGCGTAGGTGTCGGCGAGCCTGCGGCAGCGGTCCTCCACGAGGACCCCGAAAGCCGCGTCGCCCGGGAAGCCGTCGCGTCCGGCGAGCCGGAAGACTCCGAGCACCTCCCCGTCGTGCGCGCCCGCGCAGGGCACGGTGTCGGCGTCGTCGCTCGCGCGCTCCAGACCGCCGCCGGAGGTGTCGAAGCAGTCGCCCCGGTGGAGCGAGAAGGCGCCGCCGTCGCGCGCGCCGTCGCTGACGCCCTCCTTGAAGCCCTGAACGAAGGCGGCGGCTCCCCCGGCGAGCACGAGGGCGAAGATCAGCGTGCCGACGGCCGACAGCACCAGACCGGTCACGGCCATGCCCTTGCCGCGCGCGCCCGTCCGCTTGATCTGCACCAGTGCGATCGTCCCCAGGACGACGCCGACCACCGGCACCATGCACAGCAGGCCGAACACCAGGGCCGCGACGGCGGGCCCGTTCAGCGGCGGCCGCTGCGGCGCGGTCGGCAGCGCCGGGGCGTGGGGGTACGACGGATACGGCGGCGGCTGCTGCACGGGACGGCTCCTCGTGAACGGGTGGCGTGGCGAACGGCCGCGCGAATATATCCCGGCCCCGGCCGCGCGCCGTCAGCGGCTGCCGCGGTACGAGCCGCCGGGCGAACCGTGCCGCTGCTCACCCGCCCCCGCCGGGAACCGGCGACGGCCTCTGCGCCATGCCGGACAACCCCGCGACGGGTGGGGCGGTCGGGCGGGAGGACACGCACGTGATGTCACGACGGGCGGCGCCGGCCGCGGGCGCCGCGGCACTGGTGACCGCCTGCACATCCACCCGGCCGCAGGCCGGGCCGTCCAAGGTGGCCGAGGGTCCGGTGCGGACGGACACCGCTCCCCTGGAGCGGCGCTTCCCGGTGCTGGGACCGCTCCGGGACGCCCACTGGCTGGGCTGCGACCTCGTCGGCGGCGATGACGGGAGACCGGTCCCCCGCCCGTCGGACATCCGCGTGGTCGGCGTCGCGGGCCTCGCGGACGGCGCGCCTTCCGCCCGGCGTCCCTCACCGGGGTCCCGGACCGGCTCTCCGGCTTCCTCCCCGGGGGTGCGGGGTGGCTGCACGGCGACTCCTTCGACACCGAGGTCACCGCGGACGTCTACAGCGGCTCGTTCTTCCTGTCGAAGGCGCGGGGGCCGGTCCTCTTCGACGGCGTCGATCCGGTGGCCGCCACATCGTCCCCGTAGCCGGCCGCGGCCCCGGACCGCGAGGTCCGGGGCCGCATCACGGCGGGCTTCGGGGACGGCGCCGGCTCGGCGGATCAGGACGTGCAGAGCGTCTTCTTCAGCACCTCGTTGATGGCCTTGGCCTGCGCCTCGGTGATCCGGTGGTCACCGCTGCCGAAGCGCGACTGCGCGCCGGCCACGGCGTTGCCGCCGCCCTTGATGGTGGCGCACTGGTTGCGCGCGTTGCCGACCGCCTTGTCGGCATCGGCGGCCAGGGCCGGGTCGACGGCCTTGAGCGCCGCGAGAAGCGCGGCCCGCTCGGCCCCCGTCGGCTCCGCCGGAATGCCCTCGCTGATGTCCGGCACCTTCGAACCGGACGCCGCGACGGACGGCGTGGCGCCGCCGCCGGGCTTGCTGCTGGAGTCGTCGGTGCCGGAGCTGCAGGCGGTGACCACGAGGAGGGCGGCCACGAGGAGCACTCCGGCGCTGAGGCGTGTACGCATGCCCGCCATGGTGGCTCGCGGCATCCCCGGCGCCCGCCGATACGCGGTTTCCGTCGCCGTGCTGTGACCCAGGTGTTGTGTCCGGGGAGGTTGTGGACGGGTGATGCAGGTCTCGGTCGAGGGATCTCGAAATGGGTGAGGCCCTTCCGGCCTGGCGTGGATCGCGACATCTACGACCGGCGACCGGAAAGGCCCTCGTGCCACACCGCAATGCACCCCTGACCGAGACCGGACGGCTGCGCCTGGCCCGCTGCGTCGTCGAGGACGGCCGGCCCCTGCGCCGGGCCGCAGAACGCTTCCAGGTCTCGCCCACCACAGCCCAGCGCTGGGCCGACCGCTACCGCGCCCTGGGCGAGACCGGCATGACCGACCGTTCCTCACGCCCGCACCACAGCCCGCCCCGCACCCCGAGCCGCACACCGGGCGGCCGTCGCCCCCGCCATGCGGGCCGCCCGAGCCGTCGGCACGCGGGCAGCACAAAGGAAGCGGAAAACGCCGGAACCAGCCGGGCGAAACAGGAAGGGGCCGGATCCGAGATCCGGCCCCTGTCCCGGGGTTTCACGCCGTGACCCGCACATCGGCGCATCACGGGGCAACCGCTACACGTTGAAGCGGAACTCCACCACGTCGCCGTCCTGCATGACGTAGTCCTTGCCCTCCATGCGGGCCTTGCCCTTGGCGCGGGCCTCGGGGACGGAGCCGCACTCGACGAGGTCGCCGAAGGAGACGATCTCCGCCTTGATGAAGCCCTTCTGGAAGTCGGTGTGGATGACACCGGCGGCCTCGGGGGCGGTGGCGCCCTTCTTGATCGTCCAGGCGCGGGCCTCCTTGGGGCCCGCGGTCAGGTACGTCTGCAGGCCGAGGGTGTCGAAGCCGACCCGGGCGAGCGTGGCGAGGCCCGGCTCGTCCTGGCCCATGGACTGCAGCAGCTCCAGGGCCTCGTCGTCGTCGAGCTCGATCAGCTCGGACTCGATCTTGGCGTTGAGGAAGATCGCCTCGGCGGGGGCGACCAGGGCGCGCTGCTCGGCCTTGAAGGCCTCGTCGCTCAGCTCGTCCTCGTCGACGTTGAAGACGTAGAGGAAGGGCTTGGTGGTCAGCAGGTGCAGCTCGTGCAGGAGGCGGCCCTTCTCCGTGCCGGCGGTGATGCCGGCGGAGAACAGGGTGCGGCCGTCCTCGAGGATCTGCTGGGCCTCCTGGACGGCGGCGAGCACCGGCGCCTTGTCCTTCTGGAGCCGGGCTTCCTTGGTCAGCCGGGGCAGGACCTTCTCGATGGTCTGCAGGTCGGCGAGGATCAGCTCGGTGTTGATCGTCTCGATGTCGTCCTTGGGGGACACCTTGCCGTCGACGTGGACCACGTCCGGGTCGACGAAGGCCCGGATGACCTGGCAGATCGCGTCGGACTCGCGGATGTTCGCGAGGAACTTGTTGCCCAGGCCCGCGCCCTCGCTGGCGCCGCGGACGATGCCGGCGATGTCGACGAAGTCGACGGTCGCCGGGAGCTTGCGCTGGGATTCGAAGATCTCGGCGAGCTTGTCCAGGCGGGGGTCGGGGACGCCGACGACACCGACGTTCGGCTCGATCGTGGCGAACGGGTAGTTGGCCGCCAGCACGTCGTTCTTGGTCAGGGCGTTGAACAGGGTCGACTTGCCGACATTCGGCAGGCCGACGATTCCGATCGTGAGCGACACGTGACGACTTCCCGTAGCAGGAGGTGGGTGGAAGGCCGCCGCGCCCGGGCGGGACGACCGGCGGACCGATCCACCAGTCTACGGAACCGGCGGCCCCCGGGTCGGGCCGCGGCCCGACCCGCCCCCTGTGCCGGTGAAAAGTCGTGTCCTGCCCCTGTTTTCCCCCTCCTCGGCGCCTACGTTGGGTGCGTGGAGCAACACAGTGCGCGCACACCCCACAAGAACGGCGGTTCCCCCACCGCCGCGTCCCGGCTGCCGCGGCCCGGGCGGCCGCGGCGCCGCCCGCAGGGCGCGACAGCCGTCCGGGGCGGCCTGCCCCGGGGTCCGCTGCTGCTACGGGTGGCGCGGTTGCGCCGGACGGAGTCGCGGCTGACCGGGCTGGGCACGGGCGTCTTCATCACGCTGGCCGCGCTCGGCGGAGGCGCCGCGGACTCCCTGATCACGGGTGAGCCGGGGACCCTCTTCGGGGTGGTCTTCCTGCTGTCCTGCATCGCCGCCGGGGTGTTCGTACGGCCGTACGACCTGTCGGCGGCGCCGGTCAGCGCGCCCATCGCCTTCACCATCGCGCTGGCCGTGACGGCCGACGCCGACAGCGGGGGCTTCACCGGCCATCTGATGGGCCTGCTGACCGGGCTCGCCACCCAGACCGGCTGGCTCTACGGGGGCACGGTCTGCGCCGCCGTGATCGCGGCCGTACGGAAGGTGGCCTATGTGACGCGCGAACGGCGCCGCTGAGTGCCGCCCGCGCCGGGCCCCCTTCCGCCGGCCGCCGTGGTCAGGACCGCACCGCGGCGGCGGCCATGCCCGCGCCCACGATGCCCGCGTTGTTCTGCAGCGCGGCCGGCACGATCTCGGCCCTGATCCCGGTCAGGAGCGGCAGGAACTTGTCGGCCTTGCGGCTGACCCCGCCTCCGAGGATGAACAGCTCCGGCGAGAAGAGCATCTCGACGTGGGTGAGGTACTTGTGCAGGCGCTTGGCCCAGTGCTCCCAGGTGAGGCCCTCGTCGTCCTTGGCCTTGGTCGAGGCTTTCTTCTCGGCGTCGTGGCCGTGCAGCTCCAGGTGGCCCAGTTCGGTGTTGGGCAGCAGGTTGCCGTCGACGAAGACGGCGCTGCCGATGCCGGTGCCGAGAGTGAGCACGATGACCGTGCCCTTGCGGCCGCGGCCCGCCCCGTACTCCATCTCGGCCATGCCCGCGGCGTCCGCGTCGTTGAGCAGCGTCACCGCGCAGCCGACCTTCTGGGACAGCAGTCCGGCGGCGTCCATGTCGATCCAGCCCTTGTCGACATTGGCCGCCGTGCGCGTCATGCCGTGCGTCACCACTCCGGGGAACGTGGCCCCCACCGGGCCCGTCCAGCCGAAGTGGTCGACGACCTGTTTCACACACTCCGCGACGGCGTCAGGGGTCGAGGGCTGCGGAGTGAGCACTTTGAAGCGCTCCTCCGCCAGGTCGCCGCGACCGAGGTCGACCGGGGCGCCCTTGATGCCCGATCCGCCGATGTCCACACCGAAAACGCTCATGCCCCAACGCTACGACGTGGCACGGGCGGTCACCCCTCGGAGGTGTCGCCCCGCATCAGCCCGGCGGCCTCGGCGCGCAGATCCCGGCGCAGCTCCTTCGGCAGCGAGAAGGTGATCGACTCCTCGGCGGCCTTGACGATCTCCACGTCCTCGAACCCGCGTGCGGAGAGCCATTCCAGCACCTGCTCGACGAGCACCTCGGGCACGGAGGCTCCGGAGGTGACGCCGACCGTGGTGACGCCGTCCAGCCAGGCCTCGTCGATCTCCTCGGCGAAGTCCACCAGGTACGCCGCGCGGGCGCCGGCCAGCTTGGCGACCTCCACGAGGCGCACGGAGTTGGAGGAGTTGCGCGAGCCGACCACGATGACGAGGTCCGCCTCCGCGCCCATCTGCTTCACGGCGAGCTGGCGGTTCTGCGTGGCGTAGCAGATGTCGTCGCTCGGCGGCGAGATGAGCAGCGGGAACTTCTCCTTGAGCGCGTCGACCGTCTCCATGGTCTCGTCGACGGAGAGCGTGGTCTGGGAGAGCCAGACGACCTTGGACGGGTCGCGGACCTCGACCTTCTCGACGTCACCGGGGCCGTCGACCAGGGTGATGTGGTCGGGCGCCTCGCCGGAGGTGCCGATGACCTCCTCGTGGCCCTCGTGGCCGATCAGAAGGATGTCGAAGTCCTCCTTGGCGAACCGCACGGCCTCCTTGTGGACCTTGGTGACCAGCGGGCAGGTCGCGTCGATCGTGGCGAGCCGGCCCTTGGCGGCCTCCTCGTGGACGACCGGTGCGACGCCGTGGGCGGAGAACATGACGATCGACCCCGGGGGCACCTCTTCGGTCTGCTCGACGAAGATCGCGCCCTTCCGCTCCAGGGTCTGCACGACGTACTTGTTGTGGACGATCTCGTGGCGGACATAGATCGGGGCCCCGTACTGCTCCAGGGCCTTCTCGACGGCGATCACGGCACGGTCCACACCCGCGCAGTAGCCTCGCGGGGCGGCGAGCAGGACGCGGCGGGAAGTCGTTGCGGTCATGCGCCCATCGTACGGGGCCCGGCCCGGGCCGGATCGCTGCCCCGGGCGGTCCGCCCGGGGGTGCGGAGGCGGTGCCGGAGAGCCGCGGGCGCGCGGGACGGCGGCCCCGGACACCCCGGCCGCACGGCCGGTCGGGGTCTCAGCGGCAGCGCCGCGGACCCCGTGCGGCCCGGCGCGCGGCGAACACCCATCCGGTGGCGAGCGCGGCGCCCGCCAGGGACAGGCAGCTGAAGCAGCCGCAGCCGGGGCCGTAGCGGCCCACGCGGAAACCGGCGTTGACGCGCGGCGGGCGTTCGGGCGGCGGACAGCCGTACCGGCCGGGTCGGCGCATGGGGACCTCCCAGGACCTTCCGGTGACACCACCGGTGACAGCGGTGGTGTCACCGGAGAGATCGAGGACATCGGGGAGCCTCCAGCGTGCGCGGCGGCGCGGCGAGGGGACAGCGGGGTGCGCCATTCGGGTCCGGCGGCGGCCGCGCCCGGACCCGGCACGAGGGGCGTCACTGTCCGTGGCGGGGGCTAGTCTCGGCGTATGGCTGTGAACACGTCCGCGGAGGCGCCGATCCCGGTCGGCGAGGTGTCCCGGCTGATCGGCGGCTGGATCGACCGGCTCGGCCCGGTGTGGGTCGAGGGGCAGATCACCCAGTTGTCACGGCGCCCGGGCGCGGGCGTGGTGTTCCTGACGCTGCGCGATCCGTCGTACGACATCTCGCTGAGCGTGACCTGCCGTCGCGCCGTCTTCGACGCGTTCGACGGTGCCGTCGGCGAGGGCGCGCGGGTCGTGGTGAACGCCAAACCGGAGTGGTACGCGCCGCGCGGGCAGCTGTCGCTGCGCGCGGCGGAGATCCGCCCGATAGGCGTCGGCGACCTGCTGCTGCGGCTGGAGCAGCTGAAGAAGCGGCTGGCGGCCGAGGGGCTGTTCGCGCCGGCGCGCAAGCGGCCGCTGCCGTTCCTGCCGCAGCTGATCGGCCTGGTCTGCGGCCGGGCCTCGGCCGCCGAGCGGGACGTGCTGGAGAACGCGCGGCTGCGCTGGCCCGCGGTCCGCTTCGAGGTGCGCAACGTACCGGTGCAGGGCGCGTACGCGGTGCCGCAGGTGATCGAGGCGGTGCGCGGGCTGGACGCGCATCCCGAGGTCGACGTGATCATCGTGGCGCGGGGCGGTGGCAGCGTGGAGGATCTGCTGCCGTTCTCGGACGAGCGGCTGGTGCGGGCGGTCGCGGAGTGCCGCACGCCCGTGGTGTCCGCGATCGGACACGAGCCGGACACCCCGCTGCTGGATCTGGTGGCCGATCTGCGCGCCTCGACGCCGACGGACGCGGCCAAGCGGGTCGTGCCGGACGTGGGCGAGGAGCTGGCCCGGGTCGAGCAGCTGCGGCAGCGCTCGCTGCGGGTGATGCGCGGCCTGCTGGACCGGGAGGAGCGGGGCCTGGCCGCCGCGGTGAGCCGGCCGTGCATGGCGCGGCCCCACCTGATGGTGGACGAGCGCGAGGAGCAGGTCGTGGCGCTGCTGGAGCGGTCGCACCGGCACCTGCGGCACCGCCTGGACCGCGCGGACGACGAGCTGGCGCACACCCGGGCACGGGTCCTGGCGCTCTCCCCCGCCGCGACACTGCAGCGCGGGTACGCGGTGCTGCAGCGCGAGGACGGCCAGGTCGTCCGCGCCGCGGACGAGGTGGCCGAGGAGGAGAAGCTGCGGGCCCGGGTCGCCGACGGCGAGTTCACGGTCCGGGTCACGCGCTGACCGGGTCGCACGGACCGCCTCGTCACCCGGACCCTGAACGTCATGCGCCGGACCCCGGGATCCGGTGCCGCGCGCCCGGCCGTCGTGTCGGAGGGCGGCCCTAGGCTTGTGCCATGGCAGATCAGGACACCCTGGGGTACGAGCAGGCCCGGGACGAGCTCGTCGACGTCGTCCGCCGCCTCGAGGCCGGCGGCTCCACGCTGGAGGAGTCCCTCGCCCTGTGGGAACGCGGGGAGCAGCTCGCCAAGGTGTGCCGCGACTGGCTGGAGGGCGCCCGCACCCGTCTGGACGCGGCCCTGGCGGAGGAGTCCGGCGACGGCGCGGACGACGGACCGGAGGCGCCGGACGGGGAGTGAGCGGACCCCGGGGGATGTGACGTGCGCCACGGGACACGCAGGGAATGGTTGAAAATTCACCTATGTTGGAGCGGGTGTCCCCAGCGCCGCCCAGGCGTGATCACCGATCCCCCCAGAGGTACCCGATGAGCCTCCAGCTCGACACCGCCGCCCAGAACCTCCTCTTCCGCGACGCACGCACCGCGAACGCCTTCACCGACGAGCCGGTGACCGACGAGCAGGTCCAGGCCGTGTACGACCTGGTGAAGTACGCCCCCACCGCCTACAACCAGCAGCCGCTGCGCATCGTCCTGGTGCGCTCCGCCGAGGGTCGCGAGCGCCTCGTGCGGCACATGAACGAGGGCAACCGCGCCAAGACCTCCGCGGCGCCGCTGGTCGCGATCCTGGCCGCCGACAACGAGTTCCACGAGGAGCTGCCGGCCCAGTTCCCGGCCTTCCCCCAGGCCAAGGAGCTGCTCTTCAGCGAGCGTCCGGCGCGTGAGCGGTCCGCGTCCTTCAACGCCGCGCTGCAGGTCGGCTACTTCATCGTGGGCGTGCGGGCAGCGGGCCTGGCCGCCGGCCCGATGACCGGCTTCGACGCCGAGGCGATCAACAAGGAGTTCTTCGCCGACGGCGAGCACTCCGTCCTGGCCGTGGTCAACATCGGCAAGCCGGGCGAGAACGCCTGGCGCGCGCGGGGCCCGCGCCTGGCGTACGACGAGGTCGTCACCACCGTCTGACGACGCCGGTCCGCGCCGCCGCCCCGGCCCTCGCCGGAGGCGGCGGTGCCGCGTTGTGGCGGCTCAGCTCCGCGGCGGCTCAGCCCTGCCGGCCGCCCCGCTCCTCGAGCGCGGCGGCCAGTTCGGCGAGGCGGGCCATCGGGGCCGTGCCGGTGACCATCGTGGTCACCCCGCCCTCCTCGCGCACCAGCGCGTCGTACTTGGGGCCCTCGTAGCGCTGCCAGGTCGCGCCCTCCACGGTACGGGTGCCCACCCGCTCGGCCTCGTGGCTCTTCTCCGCGACGAACTTCTCCGCGGCCTCGTTGCTCTGCTCGACGGCCGCGTACTCGTTGGCGGGGTCAACGAAGCCGAGGTGCCACCGCACCGCCTTCGGGTCGGTGGCCTCGTAGGTCACCGAGGTCGCCCGCCAGTCCTTGCCGAGCCCCTCCGGGGCCGCCACCCCGTACGGGGCGTCGCGCCGCGCCTGGTCGAGCTCGACCCGGTAGCCGACCACCTTCACCGGGTCGTGGTTCTCGTCGTGCGGGATGAAGAACCAGATGACCCCGGCGACGACACCGATCGCCGCCATCGAGAGCACCATGTCCCGCACTGTTTCCGTGCCGCGCTTCTTTGCCACGCCCCCTATGGTCCACCATGCCCCGGACCGTCCGGCCGCCCGGGTCGCACCCCGCGGAAAATCCGCTCATGTGACGGGTGCCCTGCTCATCCTGGCGGGGGCCGGATAAGGTCGTACCACCCTCTTTTACCGGCCGTCCTCGTACAGAAAGGTGCGCTGTGATGACCGAGCAGCACGAAAACCACAATCTGCCGCCGCAGCTCGAGGTGAATCCCGAGGCTCCGGACCGCAACCTCGCCCTGGAACTGGTACGGGTCACCGAGGCCGCCGCGATGGCCGCCGGCCGCTGGGTCGGGCGCGGCGACAAGAACGGTGCGGACGGCGCGGCCGTCAAGGCCATGCGCACCCTCGTCTCGACCGTGTCGATGAACGGCGTCGTCGTCATCGGCGAGGGCGAGAAGGACGAAGCCCCGATGCTCTTCAACGGTGAGCGCATCGGCGACGGCAACGGCGCGGAGTGCGACATCGCCGTGGACCCGATCGACGGCACCACCCTGACCGCCAAGGGCATGCCCAACGCCATCGCGGTGCTCGCCGCAGCCGACCGCGGCACGATGTACGACCCCTCGGCCGTCTTCTACATGGACAAGCTGGTCACCGGCCCCGAGGCCGCCGACTACGTCGACATCACCGCGCCGCCCTCGGTCAACATCCGCCGGGTCGCCAAGGCCAAGGGCAGCGCCCCGGAGGACGTCACCGTCGTCATCCTCGACCGCCCGCGCCACGAGGGCATCGTCAAGGAGATCCGGGAGACCGGCGCACGGATCAAGTTCATCTCCGACGGCGACGTGGCCGGCGCGATCATGGCCGTCCGCGAGGGCACCGGAGTCGACATGCTGATGGGCATCGGCGGCACACCGGAGGGCATCATCGCGGCCTGCGCGATCAAGTGCCTCGGCGGCACCATCCAGGGCAAGCTGTGGCCGAAGGACGACGACGAGCGGCAGCGGGCCCTCGACGCGGGCCACGACCTGGACCGGATCCTGCACACCGACGACCTGGTCAAGGGTGACAACGTCTTCTTCGTCGCCACCGGGATCACCGACGGCGAGCTCCTGCGCGGGGTGCGGTACCGCGCCGAGACGGCGATCACCCAGTCGCTGGTCATGCGCTCCAAGTCCGGGACGATCCGCCAGATCGACTCCACGCACCGGCTGTCGAAGCTGCGCGCCTACAGCACCATCGACTTCGACCGCGCACGCTGATCGGCCGCCGCGGCGAGCGCGCCGCGCAACGAGAACCGGGACCCCGCCGTATCGGCGGGGTCCCGGCCCCTTGCGTCCCTCAGCCCGCCGCCGCGATCTGGGTCCCGGGCCGCTGCAGCTCCGCCTCCCTGCGGCGCCGCCTGGCCAGCACCACCCTGCGCTCCGCGGCGGTCATCCCGCCCCACACGCCGTAGGGCTCCGGCTGGAGCAGCGCGTGCTCGCGGCACTCCAGCATGACCGGGCAGCGTGCGCACACCCGCTTGGCGGCCTCCTCCCGGGACAGCCGCGCCGCGGTCGGTTCCTTGGACGGCGCGAAGAACAGACCCGCCTCGTCACTGCGGCACGCCGCCTCCGAGTGCCATGGGCCGCCCAGATCCCGGGGGTGACTCAGGGAGGACCTGGATGCTGCCGGGGGCTCGATCGGTTGAAGCACGGGATACTCCTGACGACGGCTCGGCTTGGTGTCACCCTTGCCCGTCGCTGCGGTGCCGGTGTGCCTCCACGGGATCCGTCGGCGTGAGGAGGGCTGCGGCGAGCGACGTGTCTCCTTGCCCTACCCGCTGTGCGCGGGTTCATGCGCACCGTGGCGGGTGCGCCCCCGCGCAGCGGCGCCGCCCCGCGGGCTCCGCGCCCCGTCGACCGCCGTGCGGAGCACGGGAGTTGATCGGCACCGCCCGCGCCGTGGACGCCCACCGCGCGGCCCCGGCCCGGCAGTACGGCAACTGGCGGCCCGTCACTCATGGAGGGGAGAGGCGGCACCCCGCCGCGCCCCCGGAGAACGCGCGCGCCGGGGCCGGGAAGCCCGGGCGCTCGGCGAAGTCGCGGCCGTGTCCGTGACGTACTCAGGACGGCGCGGTCCGGGGCGGGGACGTCACCGGGTGACGGCCCCGCCGCAGGGGGGCCGCGCCGCGGTCAGCCGTCGAGTTCTGCGGGGCCGAGCCCCTTCTTCTTCACGCGCTTGCCGCGTCGCGGCTTGGCCTCGACACCGCCCCAGAAGGCGAAGCCCTGCACCTTGATGACGGGAGCGTGCGGGTCGGGCGCCTCGTACGCCTTGACGTCGGAGCCGCCCATGATGCCGACGACGCCGCCGCCGCGGAGGGTGACGTTCTCGGGGACCCTGATCTCGATGCCGCCCATGATGGCGGTGCAGTTGATCACGACCTCGGGGCTGGTGAAGGTGGCCTCGGTCAGGTCGATGACGACACCGCCCATGATCGCGACGGCGTTGATCTTCGATCCGACCCGCCAGCGCCCCTTGCGCTCGGCGCCGCCCAGGATGCCGATCAGGTTGGGGTTCTCCCCGGAGCCGTCCGGCACCCAGTGGTGCGCGGCGGGCGACGGCGAGGGGGCGGTCGTGGCGCGTCCCGCGGGGAGGTCGCGGACGAAGGGCTCCAGTTCGCCGACGGTCTTGGCCGCGTAGACCCCGTCGAGCCGCTCGGAGTGCTCCTCGGTGGTCAGGCGGCCCTCCGCGAGGGCATCGCGAAGGATGTCGGCCACCCGGTCGCGGTCCGCGTCGGACGCGCGGATATCGGCTTCGGCCACGGGGCGCACGGGGTGCTGTTCACGCTTCTGGAGCGACGACTCATCCACCGGACTACCGTACACAAACGCGATAGATCGCGACTAGGGCCGGTGAGGGTCACCTCACACTCTCAATGCCCCGCGCACGCTCTACGCTTGTTGGGCTTCTATGACGCAGCGCAGTGAGGACTGTCCATCATGCCCGAGTTCGCCTATACGGATCTGCTCCCCCTCGGTGAGGACACCACTCCGTACCGCCTGATCACCTCCGAAGGCGTCAGCACCTTCGAGGCCGACGGCAGGACCTTCCTCAAGGTGGAGCCGGAGGCGCTGCGCAAGCTCGCCGCCGAGGCGATGCACGACATCTCCCACTACCTGCGCCCCGCCCACCTCGCGCAGCTGCGCCGCATCCTCGACGACCCCGAGGCGTCCCCGAACGACCGCTTCGTCGCCCTGGACCTGCTGAAGAACGCGAACATCGCGGCCGCGGGCGTCCTGCCGATGTGCCAGGACACCGGCACCGCGATCGTCATGGGCAAGCGCGGCCAGAACGTCCTCACCTCCGGTGGCGACGAGGAGGCCCTGTCGCACGGCATCTTCGACGCGTACACCAAGCTCAACCTGCGCTACTCCCAGATGGCGCCGATCACCATGTGGGAGGAGAAGAACACCGGCTCCAACCTCCCCGCGCAGATCGAGCTCTACGCGACCGACGGCGGCGCCTACAAGTTCCTCTTCATGGCCAAGGGCGGCGGCTCGGCCAACAAGTCCTTCCTCTACCAGGAGACCAAGGCGGTCCTGAACGAGGCCTCCATGATGAAGTTCCTGGAGGAGAAGATCCGTTCGCTCGGCACGGCCGCCTGCCCGCCGTACCACCTGGCGATCGTGGTCGGCGGCACCTCCGCCGAGTACGCGCTGAAGACCGCCAAGTACGCCTCCGCGCACTACCTCGACGAGCTGCCGGCCGAGGGTTCGCCGACCGGTCACGGCTTCCGGGACAAGGACCTGGAGGAGAAGGTCTTCGAGCTGACGCAGAAGATCGGCATCGGTGCGCAGTTCGGCGGCAAGTACTTCTGCCACGACGTCCGCGTGGTGCGGCTGCCCCGGCACGGCGCCTCCCTGCCGGTCGCCATCGCCGTCTCCTGCTCGGCCGACCGCCAGGCCGTCGCGAAGATCACCGCCGAGGGCGTCTTCCTGGAGCAGTTGGAGACCGACCCGGCCAAGTACCTGCCGGAGACCACCGACGAGCACCTGTCGGACGAGGACGTCGTGCGCGTCGACCTCAACCGGCCGATGGACGAGGTCCTCGCGGAGCTGTCCAAGTACCCGGTCAAGACCCGCCTGTCGCTGACCGGCCCGCTGGTCGTCGCCCGCGACATCGCGCACGCGAAGATCAAGGAACGGCTGGACGCGGGCGAGGAGATGCCGCAGTACCTGCGCGACCACCCGGTCTACTACGCGGGCCCGGCCAAGACCCCCGAGGGCTACGCCTCCGGCTCCTTCGGCCCGACCACGGCCGGCCGTATGGACTCCTACGTAGAGCAGTTCCAGGCCGCGGGCGGCTCCAAGGTCATGCTCGCCAAGGGCAACCGCTCCAAGCAGGTCACCGACGCGTGCGCCGCGCACGGCGGCTTCTACCTCGGCTCGATCGGCGGGCCCGCGGCGCGCCTGGCCCAGGACTGCATCAAGAAGGTCGAGGTCGTGGAGTACGCGGAGCTCGGCATGGAGGCGGTCTGGAAGATCGAGGTCGAGGACTTCCCGGCCTTCATCGTCGTCGACGACAAGGGCAACGACTTCTTCAGCGACCCCGCGCCCGCACCGACGTTCACCAGCATCCCGGTGCGCCCGGGGGCCTGACCCGTCTGCAGGGCCCGGACGGCCCGGCACCGCGCTGCGCGGTGCCGGGCCGTGCTGTTTCCCGGTCCGCGCGGGGCGCTTTCCGGGGCGGCTCCCGGGGGAATGAAACGTGCCGCGCCACTGTCCTACCGAGGGGTTCTACTGGGAAGTACCAGGACGCCCGACGATGTCCGCGACGGAAGGATTTCCGGCCATGCCCGATCAGGACGCAGGGGACCAGCGGGAGTACCGCACCGAGCACGACTCGATGGGCGAGGTGCGCGTCCCGGCCCACGCCAAGTGGCGCGCGCAGACCCAGCGCGCGGTGGAGAACTTCCCCGTCAGCGGCCGCGGGCTGGAGCGCGCCCACATCGAGGCGCTCGCCCGGATCAAGGCCGCCGCGGCCAAGGTCAACGCGGAGCTGGGCGTCCTGGACAAGGACGTGTCGGAGGCGATCCAGGAGGCGGCCGCCGAGGTGGCCGAGGGGCGCTGGGACGAGCACTTCCCGATCGACGTCTTCCAGACCGGGTCCGGCACCTCGTCCAACATGAACGCCAACGAGGTCATCGCGACCCTGGCGAGCGAGCGGCTGGGCCGCGACGTGCACCCCAACGACCACGTCAACGCCAGCCAGTCCTCCAACGACGTCTTCCCGTCCTCCCTCCACATCGCGGCGACCGCCGCGGTGACCGGTGACCTGATCCCGGCGCTGGAGCACCTGGCGGCGTCGCTGGAGCGCAAGTCCGCCGAGTTCGCGGACGTCGTGAAGTCCGGCCGTACGCATCTGATGGACGCCACGCCGGTCACCCTGGGACAGGAGTTCGGCGGCTACGCGGCCCAGGTGCGGTACGGGGTGGAGCGGCTGCGCGCCTCCCTGCCGCGGCTGGCCGAGCTGCCGCTGGGCGGCACTGCGGTCGGCACGGGCATCAACACCCCGCCGGGCTTCTCGGCCGCGGTGATCGCCGAGGTGGCGCGGGCGACCGGGCTGCCGCTGACCGAGGCGCGGGACCACTTCGAGGCGCAGGGGGCCCGCGACGGCGTGGTGGAGACCTCCGGGCAGCTGCGCACGATCGCGGTGGGGCTCACCAAGATCGCCAACGATCTGCGCTGGATGGGCTCCGGCCCGCGCACCGGCCTCGCCGAGATCGCCCTGCCCGACCTCCAGCCCGGCTCGTCGATCATGCCGGGCAAGGTGAACCCGGTGATCCCGGAGGCCGTGCTGATGGTGTCCGCTCAGGTCATCGGTAATGACCTGACGATCACCACGGCGGGCGCCGCGGGCAACTTCGAGCTGAACGTGATGCTCCCGGTGATCGCCAGGAACGTCCTGGAGTCGGTACGCCTGCTCGCCAACGTCTCCCGGCTGCTGGCGGACCGCACGGTCGACGGGATCACGGCGAACGCGGAGCGGGCCCGCGAGTACGCGGAGTCCTCGCCGTCCGTCGTCACCCCCCTCAACAAGTACATCGGCTACGAGGAGGCGGCCAAGGTCGCCAAGCGGTCGCTGGCCGAGCGGAAGACCATCCGCGAGGTGGTGCTGGAGTCGGGCTACGTGGAGCGCGGGCTGCTCACCCTGGAGCAGCTGGACGAGGCGCTGGATGTGCTGCGGATGACCCGGCCGTGACGGCCCGCCGCACCGCCGGTGTGATCATCGGCGCGCCCTGCCGTGACGAACGCTCGGCTCAAGGGTGACGCCTCCGTAACACGCGGTCCGTAAGATCCGTTCATGACAGCGGACATCCTTCTTCCCCCGGAGACGGAGCACGGCGACGGCGCGGGCCACTGGGCCCCCGGCGAGCAGGTGCTGTGGCGCTATCGCGGCAACGCCGGCGACGCGCTGCACATCTGCCGCCCGGTGACCGTGGTGCGGGACGATCCGGAGCTGCTCGCCGTGTGGATGGCGCCGGGCACCGAGTGCGTCAAGCCGGTGCTCGCGGACGGCTCGCCGATCCACCGGGAACCGCTGGAGACCCGCTACCTCAAGCCGCGCACGACGTCCGTCGACCGCTGGTGGGGGGCGGGCGTGCTCAAGCTGGCACGCCCGGACGAGCCCTGGTCGGTGTGGCTGTTCTGGGAACAGGGCTGGCGCTTCAAGAACTGGTACGTGAATCTCGAGGAGCCGCGGCACCGCTGGTCGGGCGGGGTCGACTCGGAGGACCACTTCCTCGACATCCACGTCACGCCGGACCGCAGCTGGCACTGGCGGGACGAGGACGAGTTCGCGCAGGCACAGGCGGCCGGCCTGATGCCGGCCGCGACGGCGGAGCGGGTGCGGGAGGCCGGGCTGCGCGCGGTCGAGGTGATCGGCGCCTGGGGGCACCCGTTCCGGGACGGCTGGGAGCACTGGCGTCCGGATCCGGCGTGGCCGGTACCGGCCCTTCCGGTTGACTGGGATCGTCCGGCAAGGTGACCGCGTGAGCGGCTTGCCGGGCCCCCCTGCCCCAATCGTAAGATCGTGGCCCATAGTGCTGCACAAATCACAGGCTCACACTAGAGTTTGACGCTATGTCACCAAGGTCATACGGGAGGCCCGGGCTGTGGGAGTCGGCGGCTACGAGGACATACGGCTGGACCGCACCGGCCAGGCCGAGGGCTTCGACGCCATAGGTGACCGGTACGACGAGGCCTTCCCGCACAAGGAGGGCCAGGTCGCCGCGGGCGAATGGCTCCTCGCGCACCTCCCCGCGGGCTCGCGCGTCCTGGACCTCGGTTGCGGCACGGGCCTGCCGACCTGCCGTCAGCTCAGCGACGCCGGGCACAAGGTGACGGGCGTGGACCTCTCCGCGGGGATGCTCTCGCTCGCACGCCAGTACGTACCCGAGGCGACCTTCCATCAGGCCGACATCGCCGACCTGCGGACCGGCGGCCGCTACGGACCGCACGGCGCGAACGACCTGGGCCGCTTCGACGCCGTCGTGGCCTTCTTCTCGCTGCTGATGCTGCCTCGGGCGGAGATCCCGCTGGCCCTGGCAAGCGTCCACGACCTGCTCCTCCCGGGCGGAATGTTCACCCTTTCGATGGTGGAAGCCGACGTGGATGACTTCGCGATTCCGTTCCTTGGTAACACCATCCGGGTATCGGGTTATCTACGGGACGAATTGCGCCAGGTGGTGGCCGACGCGGGATTCGCGGTCCTTAAGGAGGATTCGTACGCGTACGCGCCGCACACCACCGAAGTGCCGCCGGAGGAGCAGCTCTTCCTGCACTGCCGACGACCCGCCTGACGCGGCCGCCCCGCCACGTGCCCGGCACGTGCCCGGCATGTGACGCACCCGACCGGATGGAACGACCAGCGTGAGCACGGAGCGCATTTCTGAGCAGGCCGCTGTCCAGGCGACAGCGGCCGGCCCGGCACGTCCGGGCGACACCGAACCGGTCCCGGATCCGCGGACCGGTTTCCGGCTGCCCCCGGACCCCGCGCCGGGCGGCGAGGCAGACGTGTCCACGGCCGGGACGCAGGCACCCGGGCAGTCCCCGGCTCCGTCCCCGGCGGGCGACCGCCCGCGCCGGGGTCGCCGGGGCGGCAGCGGCGGCACCGCCAAGCGCGGTACGGCAGGGGCCGGCCCGGCCGCCGATCCGGGTGGCACGGCCACACCGCCGGCACAGCGTCAGAACCCGGCCGACGCCCCCGCCCCCGGCAAGTCCGGCCGCGGCGGCCGGCGCACCGCGCGCGGCGGACGCGCCGCGCGGCAGCCCTCCGAGGTGCGGGACCGTCAGGCCGCGCGGGTCGTCTCCGGCGAGGGAGCCGCCGCCGTCCAGCACATGACCGCCGGATCCGGCACGGACGGCGCCCGCGGACGGCAGACGGTACGGCTGCGCACCCCCGACACCCCCGCCGCCCCGGCGGCCGGTCAGCCCTGGAATCGCTCCGCCGGCCGGGACCGGCGGGCGGCCACCGCCATGGCCGCCCCCGTGGAGCCGGGCCGCCGGGCCACCGCCGGTGGCGGGACGCCCGGCGTCCCCGGCGTCCCCGGCGTCCCCGGGCCGACCCAGCCGGAGGGCGGCGAGCCGCGCACCCGGCAGCGGATGCCGGACGCGGCGCTGCCCCCGTCCCGGGCGGCGGGCCGGCACGGCGGCCGCGGGGGCCAGCCGGGCGGGCACCCCGTCGACGAGGACTCCACCGGCGGACAGCCGCTGAAGAAGATCGGTCCGCAGAACCGCGGCCGTGCCGGGCAGGCGGAGACCGAGCGGCTGCGCTACGTCGGCGCGGCCACCCGCCGCATCGCCCGCGGCCTGGACCTGGACGAGATCGTGCTGGGGCTGTGCCGCTCGGCGGTACCCGCCTTCGCCGACGCGATCCTGGTCTATCTGCGCGATCCGCTGCCGGTGGGCGACGAGCGCCCCTCCGGACCGCTGGTCCTGCGGCTGCGGCGTACCGACCGGGTACCGGACGAGAACACCCCGGAGCCGGTGGAGGGCCTGCTCATGCCGGTCGTCCCCTCCACGGAGGGCGCGTACGGGGCGGCCGCCGAGGTCGTGACCGTCCCCATGGACGGGCCGCTGGCGGAGATGCTGCGCGGGGTGCGCCCGGTGTTCTCCGACAACCCGCAGGCCACGGCGGCCCTCCACGAGCTGGTCGGAGGCTGCCGGGAGGCGGAGTTCGGCGACACCTTAGACCTGCCGACCGGACGCCGGGCCATCCTCGCCCCACTGCGCGGCCGCCGCCGGGTGATCGGCGCGACCGTGCTGCTGCGCCGTCCCGAGCGCGCGCCGTTCGACCCGGACGACCTGCTGATCGCGGCCCAGCTGGCCACCCACACCGCGCTCGGCGTGGACAAGGCGGTGCTGTACGACCGCGAGGCCTCCATCGCCGACTCCCTGCAGCGCGAGATGCTGCCCGACTCCCTGCCGGAGCCCACCGGGGTCCGGCTGGCCAGCCGCTATCTGCCGGCCGCGGAGTCGGCCCGGGTCGGCGGCGACTGGTACGACGCGATCCCGCTCCCCGGCAGCCGGGTGGCCCTGGTGGTCGGCGACGTCATGGGGCACTCCATGACCTCGGCGGCGATCATGGGCCAGCTGCGGACGACCGTGCAGACCCTGGCGGGCCTGGACCTGTCGCCGCAGGAGGTGCTCTACCACCTGGACGAGCAGGCCCAGCGGCTCGGCCAGGACCGCATGGCCACCTGCATCTACGCCGTCTACGACCCGATAGCCCACCGGGTGACCATCGCCAACGCCGGCCACCCGCCGCCGGTGCTGCTGCACGCCAGCGGTCTGGCCGAGGTGTTGCGCGTGCCGCCGGGCGCGCCGATCGGCGTGGGCGGCGTGCCCTTCGAGGCGGTCGAGCTGCCCGCCCCGGCCGGGGCGACCCTGCTGCTGTACACCGACGGACTGGTGGAGTCCCGCACCCGCGACGTGTGGGGCGGCATCGAGATGCTGCGCGAACGGCTGCACACGGCCTCGGCCGTGCTGTGCCCGCCGCCGCTGGAGCCGCTGTGCGACGAGGTGCTGGAGATCGTCGGCCCGGGTGACAGGGACGACGACATCGCGCTGCTCGCCGCCCGCTTCGACGGCATCGCGCCGCGCGACGTCGCGTACTGGTTCCTGGAGCCGAGGGCGCAGACGGCCGGCCGGGCCCGGCGGCTGGTGCGCCAGGCCCTCAGCCGCTGGAACCTGGAGCCGCTGGCCGAGGCGACCGAACTGCTGGTCAGCGAGGTCGTCACCAACGCGGTGCGGTACGCCGAACGGCCCATCACCCTGCGGCTGCTCCGCACCGATGTGCTGCGCTGCGAGGTGGGCGACGACGCCCCGACGCTGCCGCGGATGCGCCACGCCCAGCCGCAGGACGAGGGCGGGCGCGGGCTGTACCTCGTCAACCGGATGGCGCAGCGCTGGGGAGCGACCCGGCTGAGCGCCGGAAAGGTGGTCTGGTTCGAGATGGGCCTTCCGGGCGGTGCCGACCGGTAGACACTCCGTGTCCGTACGGGTTTCATCTTTGGACTTTGTCCAGAACCCGTGGCGGGACGTCATTGCCCGGCGTGCCGAGCCGGTGATTCAGTGTTTGTGTGGTCGTTAGCGACCAGAGCCCCCGACGGACTCTTCCGAAGATCGACGGGAGGACACATTCACATGAGCACCCCCTACACCACCAACAACGCCGGGATTCCGGTGGAGAGCGACGCCCATTCGCTCACGGTGGGCTCGGACGGCCCCATTCTCCTCCAGGACCACTACCTGATCGAGAAGATGGCGCAGTTCAACCGCGAACGCGTCCCGGAGCGCGTGGTGCACGCCAAGGGTTCGGGCGCGTACGGCGTCTTCGAGGTGACGAACGACGTCAGCCAGTTCACCAAGGCCGACCTCTTCCAGCCGGGACGGCGGACGGAGATGCTGGCCCGCTTCTCGACGGTCGCCGGCGAGATGGGCAGCCCCGACACATGGCGCGACCCCCGCGGCTTCGCCCTGAAGTTCTACACCGAGTACGGCAACTACGACATGGTCGGCAACAACACGCCGATCTTCTTCGTGCGCGACCCGATGAAGTTCCAGGACTTCATCCGCAGCCAGAAGCGCCGCCGTGACAGCTCGCTGCGCGACAACAACATGCAGTGGGACTTCTGGACGCTCTCCCCGGAGTCGGCGCACATGGTCACGTGGCTGATGGGCGACCGAGGCGTACCCAGGTCGTACCGCCACATGAACGGCTACAGCTCCCACACCTACATGTGGGTCAACGGCGGCGGCGAGCGGTTCTGGGTCAAGTACCACTTCAAGACCGACCAGGGGGTCGACTTCCTCACCCAGGAGGAGGCCGACCACTACGCGGGCGCCGATGGCGATCTCCACCGCCGTGACCTCTACCAGGCGATCGAGCGCGGCGACCACCCCTCGTGGACGCTGTACATGCAGATCATGCCGTTCGAGGACGCGGCGGACTACCGGTTCAACCCCTTCGACCTCACCAAGGTGTGGCCGCACGGCGACTACCCGCTGATCGAGGTCGGCCGGATGACCCTCGACAAGAACCCCGAGGACTACTTCATCCACATCGAGCAGGCCGCGTTCGAGCCCAGCAACATGGTGCCCGGCATCGGCCCCTCCCCGGACAAGATGCTCCTCGGCCGGCTCTTCTCGTACGCAGACACCCACCGCTACCGGATCGGCCCCAACTACGCGCAACTGCCGCCGAACCGGGCCCACACCGAGGTGCGCTCGTACGCCAAGGACGGCCCCATGCGCTACGAGCCGTCGCGCACCGCCGCGCCGTACGCCCCGAACTCCCTCGGCGGGCCCGAGGCCGACATCCGGCGCTTCGGCGACCCGGCCGGCTGGGAGGTGGCGGGCAACATGGTGCACGAGCCGTACAAGCTGCACCGCGAGGACGACGACTTCGGGCAGGCCGGGACGATGGTGCGCCAGGTCCTGGACGACGCCGCCCGCGACCGGCTGGTCTCCAACGTCTCGGGCCACCTGAAGAACGGGGTCAGCGCCCCGGTCCTGGCCCGCGCGGTCGAGTACTGGCGCAACATCGACAAGGAGGTCGGCGACCGCATCGCCGCCAACGTCAACGGCCTGTGACGCGGGACCTCCCCACCGCCGCAGCCCCGGTGCACGTGATGTCCGTCCGTGCCCCGGGGCTGCATCGTGCGGGGCCCGCCCGGAACCGGGCGGGCCCCGCACGCATCCGGGTCGCGGTGCGCTTCACCGGCACTCCTGAGGGCGCCCGGGGGGGACCGTCACCAAACTCGCGGCGGACGAGCGCACCGGGGTCACGCTCAGGAAGCGGCAGCCGAAACGGCCGAGGCGCGAGCCCAACGTGTATCAGGCCCGTCTCGGATACGGAGCAGGAAACGGCCTGGTCAGGCAGGGTTAGGTCACCGGCTCGTCACTATGCACAAGATCTATACACTGCAGGTATACGCGTCATGTAGAGTCCTCGGTCATGAGCATCGGCCACACCCTGCTCGGACTTCTGGAGTCCGGCCCGCGCCATGGCTACGACCTGAAGCGGGAATTCGACGACAAGTTCGGTCACGACCGCCCGCTGCACTACGGCCAGGTGTACTCGACGATGGCGCGGCTGCTGAAGCACGGCCTGGTCGAGGTCGACGGCATCGAGCCCGGAGGCGGCCCTGAGCGGAAGCGGTACGCGATCACCGGCGCCGGGATCACCGACGTCGAGAAGTGGCTGGGGCAACCGGAGAAGCCCGAGCCCTACCTGCAGAGCACCCTCTACACCAAGGTCGTCCTCGCGCTGCTCACCGGGCGCAGCGCGGTCGGCCTTCTCGACACCCAGCGGTCCGAGCATCTGCGACTGATGCGGGAACTGACCGCGCGCAAACGGCACGGCGACTTCGCGGATCAGCTCATCTGCGACCACGCCCTGTTCCACCTGGAGGCGGACCTGCGGTGGCTGGAGCTCACCGCGGCACGCCTCGACCGACTCGCGGCGGAGGTAGCCAAGTGAGCAGCACGGAGATCCTGATGGAGGCCGTCGACCTGCACAAGGCGTACGGCCCGACCCCGGCCCTGGACGGCGCGGAGTTCGGGATACGCGCCGGGGAGGTGGTCGCCGTCATGGGGCCGTCCGGCTCGGGCAAGTCGACGCTGCTGCACTGCCTGGCCGGCATCGTCCGGCCGGACTCCGGCCGCGTGCTGTACCGGGGACGGGACCTGACCGCGATGAGCGACGCCGAGCGCAGCGCCCTGCGGCGCGGCGAGTTCGGATTCGTCTTCCAGTTCGGCCAGCTGGTACCGGAACTGACCTGTGTGGAGAACGTGGCGCTGCCGCTGCGGCTGAACGGCACGCGGCGCAAGGAGGCCGAGGTCCGCGCCGGGGAGTGGCTGGCCCGGCTCGAGGTCGACGACCTGGCGGGCAAGCGCCCCGGCGAGATCTCCGGCGGCCAGGGCCAGCGGGTCGCCGTGGCCCGCGCGCTGGTCACCGGCCCGCGGGTGGTCTTCGCCGACGAGCCGACCGGCGCCCTGGACTCGCTCAACGGCGAGCGCGTGATGCGCATGCTGACCGACGCCGCCCGGGACACCGACGCCGCCGTCGTCCTGGTCACGCACGAGGCACGGGTCGCCGCCTACTCCGACCGTGAGGTCGTCGTCCGCGACGGCAAGTCCCGCGACATGGAGAAGGTCGTATGAGCAGCACGAACCGGGCCCCGGGCGGCGGCACCCTCGCCACCTGGGTCCGCGACCTCGGCCTCGGCATCCGCTTCGCGGCGACCGGCGGCCGCGAGGGCTGGACCCGCACCCTGCTCACCGCGGTCGGCGTCGGGCTCGGCGTGACGCTGCTGCTCGTGGCCGCCGCCGTGCCCGCCATGATGGGCGCCCGCAACGACCGCGGGTACGACCGGGACTACAGCTGGTTCAAGGAGCCGCCGAAGCAGACCGCGAGCACGGTGCTGTACGCGGAGGCGAACACCACCTTCCACGACGAGGACATCCGCGGCCTGCTGCTCAAGGCGGACGGCGACCGGCCCGTACTGCCGCCCGGCGTCGACGCGATGCCGGCGCCCGGCGAGATGGTGGTCTCCCCCGCGCTGAAGAAGCTGCTCGCGCAGCCCGGCAGCAAGCTGCTGCGGGAACGCCTGGACTACCGGATCTCCGGCGTCGTCGGGAACAAGGGCCTGCTGGGACCGGGCGAACTGACCTTCTACGCGGGAAGCGCCAAGCTCGTCGCCCGCAGTGCGGACGGCGCCTCGGGCAACGCCACCCGCATCCCGTACTTCGGCCGCGGGGCCGTCAAGGGGGAGCCGCTGGGCGGGGTGCTGACCCTGCTGGTGCTCATCATCGTCGTGGTGCTGATGATGCCGGTGGCCGTCTTCATCGGCACCGCCGTGCGCTTCGGCGGTGAACGCCGCGACCGGCGGCTGGCCGCGCTGCGGCTGGTCGGCGCGGACAGCCGGATGACACGGCGGATCGCGGCGGGCGAGGCGCTGTTCGGCTCGCTGCTCGGCCTCGTGGTGGGCACCGGGATCTTCCTGTTCGTCCGACGGTTCGCGAACGACGTGACCCTGTACGACCTCACGGTCTTCCCCTCCGACATCACCCCGGGTGCCGGGCTCGCCGCCCTGGTGGCGGTGTGCGTCCCGGGGGCGGCGGTCGCGGTCACGCTGTTGGCGATGCGCGGCATCGCCGTGGAGCCGCTCGGAGTCGTGCGCAACGCCGTACCGCGCAAGCGGCGGCTGTGGTGGCGGCTGCTGATCCCGCTGGCCGGACTCGGCCTGCTGGCGCCGCTGTTCGGAGCCGTCGGCGAGCGGACGGAGGTCAACTCCTACCAGGTGGCCGGCGGCACCGTGCTGCTGCTCGTCGGGCTCACGGCCGTACTGCCCTGGCTGGTGGAGTCGGTGGTCGGCCGCTTCCGCGGCGGCCCGCTGCCCTGGCAGCTGGCCACCCGCCGGATCCAGCTCAACAGCAGCGCAGCGGCCCGGATGGTCAGCGGGGTCACGGTCGCCGTGGCCGGCGCGATCGCCCTGCAGATGCTCTTCACCGGGGTGCAGGGCGACTACGTCAGCTCCACCGGCAAGGACCCGCGCCGGGCCCAGATGCTCGCCTACACGGAGGTCAGCAGCGGAGCCGACGCCGACAGGGTGGTGCAGGCCTTCGCCGAGACCCCCGGGGTGCGCCGGGCGCTCGGCGTGGTCTCCTCCAGCGCCACCCAGGCGGACGCCGCCACCAAGTCCACCGACCGGCTGCAGACCGTACCGGTGCTGGTCGCCGACTGCGCCACGCTGCGCGAACTGATCACGGTCGGCGGCAGGTGCGCGGACGGCGACGTGTTCCTCGCCGACGACCCGGACGGCTGGGCCGACCTCGGGAGCGTCGCCAAGCCGGGCGGGAAGGTCGACCTCAACGTGCCGACGGGCGACTCCTACGTCGGCACCCCGCGGCTGTGGACCGTCCCGGCCGACGCCCGCAAGGCGACGCCCCGCACCGCGCCGGACGGCAACAAGCAGTGGGGTGTGCTGGCCACGCCCCGCGCCCTGGACGTGGCACTGCTGGGCTCGCCGGACGTGCAGGTCATGCTGCGGACCGACCCCGGCTCGCCGGACGCCTTCGAGCAGGCCCGCAACACGTCCGTGCGCGTCGATCCGTTGGGCGACATCTACCAGATCGAGGGCACCAGGGAGGACCGCAAGTTCACCACGATCAAGCGCGGTCTGCTCATCGGCGCCACCGCCACCCTGGCCCTGATCGGCGCGAGCCTGCTCGTCTCCACGCTGGAGCAACTGCGTGAGCGGCGGCGGCTGCTGGCCGTCCTGGTCGCCTTCGGCACCCGGCGCTCGGTGCTCGGCATGTCGGTGCTCTGGCAGACGGCGCTCCCGGTCGCCCTGGGTCTCGCCCTCGCCGTCGTCGGCGGTGTCGGCCTGGGCGCGGCCCTGCTGAAGATGGTGCGCACCCCGTTCCGCATCGACTGGGCGAGCGTGGGGACCATGACCGGAGTGGGCGCGGGGGTGGTCCTGGTGGTCACCGCCCTGACCCTGCCGCCGCTGTGGCGGATGATGCGCCCGGACGGTCTGCGGACGGAGTGACGCCGCGGCCGTGACGCCGGCGGCCGCAACCGTCAGCAGGCGAACCGGACCGGCAGCGGTTTCAGGGCACCGCGCAGCGCGGAGGCGAAGGCCTCGAACTCCTCCGCGCGCGCGGTGCCCGCGCGCATCGCCAGGGCGATCCGCCGGGACGGAGCCGGGTGGGCGAAGAAGCCCGTGGCGAGGTCCGCGCTGCGGCCGGTCTCCACCGGCACCGCCGTCCGCGGCAGCAGCGTCACCCCGAGACCGCCGGCCACCAGCTGCACGAGCGTGGACAGTCCCGCCGCGGTCGTGGTGGCGGTCGCCCCCTCGGTGCGGCCGGCCTCCCGGCACACGTCCAGCGCCTGGTCGCGGAGGCAGTGGCCCTCCTCAAGCAGCAGCAGATCCAGCTGCCGGAGCGCCTCGCGGGGGATGTCCATGCGTCCGGCCAGCCAGTGGTCCCGCGGGGTGACCAGTACGAAGTCCTCGTCGAAGAGCGGCAGTTCGGCCACGGACGGGACACCGAGCGGGACCGCGAGCAGCAGCAGGTCCAGCCGGCCCGCCGTCAGGCCCTCCAGCAGCGAGGACGTCTGCTCCTCGTGCACCTGCAGGTCGAGCCGCGGGTACGTTCCGTGCACCAGCCGCAGCACGGTCGGCAGCAGATACGGCGCCACCGTGGGGATCACCCCGAGCCTCAGCACGCCCGTGAACGGGGCGCGCGCCGCCTCCGCCTCGTCCAGCAGATCGCCGACCGCCTCCAGCACCGCCCGCGCCCGGGCCGCGACCCGCTCCCCCGCCGGGGTCAGCAGCACCTTGCGGGTGGTGCGCTCCACCAGGACGACCCCGAGCGTCTGCTCCAGCGCGGCGACCGCCCCGGACAGGGCCGGCTGGCTCGTGCCGATCGCGGCGGCCGCGTCGCGGAAGTGCAGGTGCTCGGCGACGGCCGCGAAGGCCCGCAGCTGGGACAGACTGGGCTGGCGCTGGCTCACGCGCTGGCTACTGATAACCGCCTCCGATCAACGATCATCAGTCTAGTCGCGCACTCGATCAATGACCTTCCCGCCCGGGCCGCCCCGCCCGACCGGGGCACCCACTGTGGCGTCCGTCACTCTCCGCAGCGGCCGGCGGCACCCTCCCTCGCCCACAACTCGCCGATAAGCACATGCGATCAATGCACCCCACTGGGGCGATTTCACTGATCAATGGGCTCATGGCAGGGTGATGGGGACCAGCTCATGGGACCGGTGCGGCCACCCCGCGTACGGCTCCCACCCCTTACAAGGAGTGCGCGTGCTCACCGTCGGTGACAAGTTCCCCACGTTCGAACTGACCGCCTGTGTGGACCTCGACCCCGAGAAGGCCTTCGCCCAGATCGACCACAAGTCGTACGAGGGCAAGTGGAAGGTCTACTTCGCGTGGCCGAAGGACTTCACCTTCGTCTGCCCGACGGAGATCGCGGCGTTCGGCAAGCTGAACGACGAGTTCGCCGACCGTGACGCGCAGATCCTCGGCTTCTCCGTGGACTCCGAGTTCGTGCACCACGCCTGGCGCAAGGACCACGACGACCTGCGCGACCTGCCGTTCCCGATGCTGTCGGACATCAAGCGCGAGCTCTGCACCGACCTCGGCATCCTCGGCGAGGACGGCGTCGCCCAGCGCGCCACCTTCATCGTGGACCCGAACAACGAGATCCAGTTCGTCATGGTGACCGCCGGCTCCGTCGGCCGTAACCCCAAGGAGGTCCTGCGGGTCCTCGACGCGCTGCAGACGGACGAGCTGTGCCCCTGCAACTGGAAGAAGGGCGACGAGACCCTCGACGTCGTCAAGCTCCTGGCCGGTGAGTGACCGTGGCGCTCGATGAGCTGAAGTCCGCGCTGCCGGACTACGCCAAGGACCTCAAGCTCAACCTGGGCTCCGTGATCGGCAACTCCGATCTCCCGCAGCAGCAGCTGTGGGGCACGGTGCTGGCGACCGCCGTCGCCTCCCGCTCCGCGATCGTGCTGCGCGCGCTGGAGCCCGAGGCCCGCGAGAACCTCACGCCGGAGGCGTACGAGGCCGCCAAGGCCGCCGCCGCCATCATGGCGATGAACAACGTCTACTACCGGACCCGGCACCTGCTGTCGGACCCGGAGTACGGCAACCTGCGGGCCGGCCTGCGGATGAACGTCATCGGCAACCCGGGCGTCGAGAAGACCGACTTCGAGCTCTGGTCGCTGGCGGTCTCGGCGATCAACGGCTGCGGGACGTGCCTCGACTCGCACGAGCAGGTGCTCCGCAAGGCGGGCGTCGAGCGCGAGACGGTCCAGGAGGCCTTCAAGATCGCCGCCGTCGTGCAGGCGGTCGCGGCGACCCTGGACGCCGAGGCGGTCCTCGCCGGCGCGTGACGCGTGCTCCCTCGGGCCCGGCCGCCCTTCGGGGGGCCGGGCCCTACGGCTGTCCCGCGCCAGGCCAGGCGTGTGAACTCCACCGTGACCTCCGGGGTCCGCTCGCGGCGCCGCGGTAGACGCCCTTGTGCGGTGTGACGTCGCCGTAGTCGCGGCCGCCCCGGGGGCGGCCGCGCGCGTCAGGCGGTCTCCTCCGGTGTGGCGTCGGCCAGCCCGGGGGCGCCGACCGGCGCCACCTCGGCGGCCGTCGCGCCGTGCGGCCCGGGCTCGCCGGCGACCGCCGCCTCCCGGGAGTGGGCCCGCAGATAGCCGACGACGGTGTTGGTCACCGCGACCAGGGGTACGGCCACGACCGCCCCGCCGATCCCGGCGATGAGCGAGCCCGCGGCCACCGACAGGACCACGCCGAGCGGGTGCACCCGCACCGCCCGGCCCAGGATGAACGGCTGCAGGACGTGGCCCTCGAGCTGCTGCACCAGCAGGACCACGACCAGCACCATCAGCGCCGAGAACGGACCCTCCGTCACCAGTGCCACCACCATGGCGACGGCGCCCGAGGCGACCGCGCCGACCAGCGGCACGAACGCGGCGAGGAAGATGATGACGGCGAGCGGCACAGCCATCGGCACCCCGAGGATGCCGAGCCCGATGCCGATGCCGATGGCGTCGATCAGGGCCACGATGACCGTGCCGCGCACATAGAGCGTGAGGGTGCGCCAGGCGCGCGGGCCGGCGCCGCCGAGCCCGTCGCGGGCGGCCACGGGGAAGAGCTTGAGGCACCAGTTCCAGATGTTGCGGCCGTCGTAGAGCAGGAAGAGCGTGCTGAACATCGCCAGCAGGATGCCGGTCAGCATCTCCACGACGACGGTGACGCCCTGCAGCCCGGCGTCGGTGAGCGCCTTGGAGTTGGTCCCGATCGCGTCCTGCAGGTTCTTGGCGATCTGGTTGATCTGGTCCTCGGTGACATGGAACGGGCTGTTGAGCAGCCAGCGCTTCAGTTCGGTGATGCCGTCCTGCAGGCTGCTGGAGAGGTTGTCGATGTTCTCCATGACCTGCCAGACCACGAACCAGCCCACCAGGCCCATGATCACGAAGCCGCCGATGAAGACCATGGCGGTGGCGAGCCCGCGGCGCACGCCCATCCGCTTCAGCCGGCCCACGAAGGGCTGCAGCAGCGCGGTGATCAGCAGCGCGGCGACGAAGGAGAGGACGACCAGCTGTATCGTGCCGATCACCCGCATCAGCACCCATACGGTGCCGGCCAGCACCAGCAGCCGCCAGGCGAGTTCGGCCGCGACGCGCATGCTGTACGGCACCTGGGCGACCGGGTCGCCGGGGCCGGTGCCGCGCGGCACCGGCCGGGCCGCGGCGGCGGTCCTCGCCTCCTCACGGCGGGCTTCCTCGCGGGCGCTCGCGGCCGCCGCCCGGCGCTGCTCCTCCAGCCTCCCGGCGAGCTTGGCGAGCTCCGAGGCCAGCCCGGAGCCCCATGGTCGCTTCTCCGACATCGCTTCCCCTGTCCCCCGCCCCCCGCCTGTCCGTCCGCACCACCGTACGCGCAACGAGCCCCTCACCCCGCAATCGGGGTCAGGGGCTCGTCGGAGGTCTGTGGCCGTGTGACCTAGTACCAGTGGTTGGCCTGCCAGAACGACCAGGCGCCGCAGGGGCTGCCGTAGCGGCTGTTCATGTAGTTGAGGCCCCACTTGATCTGGGTACCCGGGTTGGTGCGCCAGTCGGCGCCCGCGGAGGCCATCTTGGAGCCGGGCAGGGCCTGGACGAGCCCGTACGCGCCGGAAGAGGCGTTGGTCGCGGTGTAGTTCCAGCCACTCTCACGAGTGACGATGTTGGAGAAGCACTGGTACTGGGAGGCGTCGCCTATGATCCCCTGCGCCATGGACTGGACTTCGGCGACCGTGTACGAGGCCTTCACGACCAGTGCGGCGCGCTGCGCGGCACGGGAGGCGGCCTCGGCCTTGCGATCCGCCTCGGCCTTGTCCTCCGCCTTCTTGCGGGCGGATGCGTCCTTGGCGGCCTGCTTGCGGGCTGCCTCCTCCGCGGCCTTCTTGGCGCTGGCGTCGGCGGCGTCCGACTGGGCCTGCACCTGCTGCGTCAGGGAAGCCTGCTGAACCTGCTGTCCAGCGGGTATGTCCGCGAGAACGGTGGTCGCATCGGCGGCGGCGACGGGCTGTATCGCACCCTCGCTACCGGAGGCGACACCGACGACGGCGCCCACAGTGGTGACCGCAGTGGCCGAAGCCACCGCGAATCCCCGGACCGAGATCCGGCTCACACGGTTTCCTTCCAGCGTCGCCCGTTTGGTGACCTCACGGACGCGATCGTGCCCCATCGCACTGGCTTCCTACTGCACCGGTCACAGAAGCACTGGCCCGGTGGGGCTCCCCCAATGGGGCGGGAGTCCGCTGATTCAGCTCGGGCGGCCCACGGCGAACGCTGTTCAATTCTGAGGTTCCGTACGTTTGAGGGTACGGGTGTGCCGAGGGCGGGGCCTGACAGAACCGACAGCCTGCCCTAGCGGACGCGTCAACGCAATTCCCAGTTGCGTGTCAAAGCTCACACGCCACCTGGGCCACGGAATTTTCTCGTACGGATCCGTAGCGGCCGGGGACAGCGCTAGGCTGCTGCGCCCCTGCGGCGCAGCAGCCTAGCGGACCGTCAAACCCGCCTGTTACGCGTGCCCGTCCTCCAGCATCTCCGTCACGAGCGCGGCGATCGGCGAGCGCTCGGAGCGGGTCAGGGTGATGTGAGCGAAGAGCGGGTGGCCCTTGAGCTTCTCGACCACGGCCACCACGCCGTCGTACCGGCCCACCCTCAAGTTGTCGCGCTGCGCGACATCATGAGTCAGGACAACCCGGGAATTCTGTCCGATTCGGGACAATACGGTAAGCAGTACGTTGCGTTCGAGGGACTGCGCCTCGTCGACGATCACGAAGGCGTCGTGCAGGGAGCGGCCCCGGATGTGCGTGAGGGGAAGGACCTCCAGCATGCCGCGGGCCACGACCTCCTCGATGACCTCCTTCGACGTCACCGCGCCCAGGGTGTCGAAGACCGCCTGGGCCCACGGGCTCATCTTCTCCGCCTCGGTGCCCGGCAGGTAGCCGAGCTCCTGCCCGCCCACGGCGTACAGCGGCCGGAAGACCATGACCTTCTGGTGCTGCTGACGCTCCAGCACCGCCTCCAGCCCGGCGCACAGCGCCAGCGCCGACTTGCCGGTGCCGGCCCGGCCGCCCATCGACACGATGCCGACGTCCGGGTCGAGCAGCAGGTCCAGCGCGATCCGCTGCTCCGCGCTGCGGCCGTGGATGCCGAAGGCGTCCCGGTCGCCGCGCACCAGCCGGACCCGGCCGTCGGCCGTCACCCGGCCGAGCGCCTTGCCGCGCTCCGACTGCAGGACCAGGCCGGTGTGCACCGGCAGTCCGGCCACCTCGGGAAGGTCGACGGTCTCCGACTGGAAGAGCTCGTCCACCTCCTCGGCCGCGACCTGCAGCTCGTGCATCCCCGTCCACCCGGAGGTGATCGCCAGTTCGGCCCGGTACTCCTCGGCCAGCAGGCCGACGGAGGAGGCCTTGACCCGCAGCGGCAGGTCCTTGGAGACGACGGTGACGTCGTACCCCTCGGCCTGCAGGTTCCTGGCCACGGCCAGGATCCGCGAGTCGTTGTCGCCCAGCCGGAACCCCGCGGGCAGCACGCCCGGGTCCGAGTGGTTCAGTTCGACGCGCAGGGTGCCGCCCAGCTCGCCGATCGGGATGGGTGCGTCCAGCCGCCCGTACCGGATCCGGTACTCGTCGAGCAGCCGCAACGCCTGGCGGGCGAAGTAGCCGAGCTCGGGGTGGTGGCGCTTGGCTTCCAACTCGGTCACCACCACGACCGGCAGGACCACCTCGTGCTCATCGAAGCGGAGGAGGGCATGCGGGTCGGCAAGCAGCACGCTGGTGTCGAGTACGTAAGTGCGCCGGTCGTGCTCACGGCGATTCTTGCTGGTCACCACGTGTGGACGAACCCCCTCGGAAGAGGTCGGGGTGCGACGGCGTCGCGCGGGACAGGGCCGGGACCGACCACGAGGGCCGAACCACGACCCTTCGAGTCGACGCGGTCAATGCCGTCTGAGTCAAGTGTTGACAACGGCACGTCCGTGAGCAAAGGGCCTCCCGGGCGGACGGGCCAGGTGCCGTCCGCTTCTGTCCGACATCCATGGGCCGGATGTCGGTCTGACGGGTCTATTCCCTCGAAAGTGGGGGCCTATGCGACTGCATATGACAGGTGTTGGCCCGGGCCCTACCCTTGCCGCCCCGTAGCCGTCCGTTTCCGCCCCCGACGCCGGGACGCAATCCGGCCACCGCCGCTGCCGCCGTTCGCCGCAACCCCGGTGTGGTGTATCTCTCTCCGGTGCCCCCGCTCGCGCCGCGGGCGGCCGGCCTCAGACGCCGTACCGCCGGTGCCGCGCCGCGTAGTCGCGCAGCGCGCGCAGGAAGTCCACCCGGCGGAACGCCGGCCAGAACACCTCGCAGAAGTAGTACTCCGAATGCGCGCTCTGCCACAGCATGAAGCCCGACAGGCGCTGTTCGCCGGAGGTGCGGATGACGAGGTCGGGGTCGGGCTGACCGCGGGTGTACAGGTGCTCCGCGATGTGGTCGATGTCGAGGATCTCCGCGAGGTCCTCGATGGAGGTGCCGCGGTCGGCGTGCTCGTGGAGGAGGGAGCGGACCGCGTCGGCGATCTCCTGCCGTCCGCCGTAGCCCACAGCGACGTTGACGAGTATCCCCTCGACGCCCTCCGTGGCCTGCTCTGCCTCCTTGAGGACGGACTGGGTGCGGGCCGGCAGCAGATCCTTCGCGCCGACGTGGTGGACGCGCCAGCGGCCGGTCGCGGCGAGGCCGCTGACCGCGTCCTCGATGATGCCGAGCAGCGGGACGAGTTCCTCGGCCGGGCGGTCCAGGTTGTCCGTGGAGAGCAGCCAGAGCGTGACGACCTCGACGCCGGTCTCCTCGGACCAGCCGAGGACCTCGGTGATCTTGTCCGCGCCGGCCCGGTGGCCCTGCTCGGTCGTCCGGGCGGCCGCCTTGGCCCAGCGCCGGTTGCCGTCGAGGATGACGCCGATGTGCTTGGGGCCCTGGGACAGGTCGAGCCGGCGCTCCACACGATGGGCGTACAGGTCCGTCAACCTGAGACGTACCAGGTTGCGCAGATTCATTGGCGGGCCCCTCCTGCGGTCGTCACCCCCTCGCCACCCTACTGCGCCTCTCGGCGGGCCGCCGAACCGGGTGCCGGGCGGCGGACCGGCGTCGTGATAGGACCGTTTCTGTGGATATTCGTTCTCTCTACCGGGCCGCCGACGAGCGCTACGACTCGATGGCGTACCGCCGCTCCGGCCGCAGCGGCCTGAAGCTCCCCGAGATCTCGCTCGGGCTCTGGCACAACTTCGGCGACGACCGCACGCTCGACTCGCAGCGCGCGATCCTGCGCCGCGCCTTCGACCTCGGGGTCACCCACTTCGACCTCGCCAACAACTACGGCCCGCCCTACGGCTCCGCCGAGAGCAACTTCGGGACCATCCTCACCCAGGACTTCCGCCCCTACCGGGACGAACTGGTCATCTCCACCAAGGCGGGCTACGACATGTGGCCCGGCCCCTACGGCGAGTGGGGCAGCCGCAAGTACCTGCTGTCCTCCCTCGACCAGTCCCTGAAGCGGATGGGCCTGGAGTACGTCGACATCTTCTACTCCCACCGCTTCGACCCCGACACGCCGCTGGAGGAGACGATGGGCGCCCTCGCGTCCGCCGTCCACCAGGGCAAGGCGCTCTACGTCGGCATCTCCTCCTACGGTGCCCAGCGCACCCGCGAGGCCGCCGGGCTGCTGCGCCAGATGGGTGTGCCGGCGCTGATCCACCAGCCCTCGTACTCCATGATCAACCGCTGGATGGAGGACGACGGGCTGCTGGACGTCCTGGAGGAGGAGGGGATGGGCTGCATCCCCTTCGTCCCCCTGGCGCAGGGCCTGCTGACGGACAAGTACCTTGGCGGCATCCCCGAGGGCTCCCGGGCCGCGCAGGGCAAGTCCCTCGACCCCACCCTCATCACCGACGAGGTCGTACGGCGGCTGCGCGGCCTCAACGACATCGCCGCGGGGCGCGGCCAGTCCCTCGCTCAGCTCGCGCTCAGCTGGGTGCTGCGCGACCGGCGGATCACCTCGGCGCTCATCGGGGCGTCGAGCGTCGCCCAGCTGGAGGCCAACGTCGCGGCGGTGGGCGCCGCCCCGCTGACGCCTCAGGAGCTCGCCGAGATCGACGGGTTCGCCCTCGAATCGGGCGTCAACCTCTGGTCCCGCAGCAGCGAGGCGTGACCCCGGGCGGGCGCCCTGGTCAGGGAGGCAGCAGCATCCCGGCCAGGGCGCCGGCCAGGATGAACGGCCCGAAGGGCAGGGGCGTGCGACGGTCGGCGCGGCGGGCCGCGAGCAGCCCGAGGCCGGTGACCGCGCCCAGCACGAAGGCGGCGAAGGTGCCGACGGCGAACTCCCGCCACCCGTACCAGGCGAGGACCAGGCCCGCGGTGGGGGCGAGCTTGACGTCGCCGAAGCCCATGCCGCCCGGGTTGACCAGGTGCAGGACGAGATAGAACAGCCCCAGCGCCGGCGCCCCCAGCAGGGCGCGGGGCCACGAGCCCTCGTGGCCGGGGAGCAGCGCGGCCGCCCCCAGCAGCGCCGCCGTCCCCGCGGCGGCGGGCAGCGTCAGCACGTCCGGCAGCCGCAGCACCGTCAGGTCCACGCGTGCCAGCAGCACTCCGACCGGTACCAGCAGCAACCACACCGCCAGTTCGGGCCGCGCCCCGGTGCGCGCCGCCACCGCCGCGCAGACCGCCGCGGTGACCAGCGCGTACCGCCATCCGGCGGCCGGGCCGCCGATGGTCCGCTTCGGCCCCCACCAGCCGCGCCACCCGGCCGGATAGGCCCGGCCCGCCGGGCACCGCGTCAGCCAGGGGTCGTCCGGCGCGACGGACAGCCGGTACGCCGGGCGCGGCAGGGCGAGCCCCGCGACGGTTCCCCAGACGAGGGCCGCGGCGATCGGATAGACATGCATCGGGCCCGACCGTACACGGGCGCACCACGCGAGGGGACGGGACCGCCATGGGTGACCGCCGGCAGGACGGAAGCGGGCTGCTGCGCCGTGCCGACGGGGGCGGGAACGGGGACGGGGACGGGAACGGCACGGTGATACCGCTGGAGATCGCGGCCTCCTACCGGGCCCGCACCCGGGGGCTGCTGGGCCGCGACGGGATCACCGGGGCCCTGCTGCTGACGCCCGCCGCGAGCGTGCACACCCTGGGGATGCGCTTCGCGATCGACGTCGCCTACCTCGACCGCCGGCTGCGGGTCCTCGCGGTCCGCACCATGCCGCCCGGCCGCCTGGGCCGCCCGCGCCTGCGGGCCCGGCACGTACTGGAGGCGGAGGCGGGAGCGATGGCGGCGTGGGGCCTGGTGCCGGGGGTGACACTGAGCGTGGAGGCGGAGCCGCGGTGAGGCGGGGCGCGCGGTTCGGCGGGGCGTCAGGCACCGGCGCACGGCGGGCATCCGGCATGACGTCCCGCCGGAGCCGTACGGTCCGTGCGCCCGCCGTCCGCGAGATCCACGACCTCGGCGAGCCGGCCGTCCTGTGCGGCGGCGACGCGCTGTGCCGCTGGGCGGCACAGGACCTGGCCCGGGCGCGGGCCTTCGCCGGTGACGGCGGCGCGGTGGCGGTCGCGTCCCCAGGGCTGTCACTGCGGGACCGGCTCGCCGTGCACGGCCCCGCGGACGCGGTGATCCCCCTGGTGCGGGAGGTGCTGCGGGAGGTCGGTCCCTCCTACCGGCCGATCGGCGACCGGGCGCTGATCGGCGCCCTGATCGCGGCACTGCCCGGATCGGCCGCGAGCGGGCCCGGGTTCGGCTGGATGGAGCTGTCGGCGGGCGGGGCCGGCGTAACCCCGTCCGACCCGGCGGCCGGTACCGCGAACTGGCTGGACGCCGATGCGGAACCCGAGGTGGCCGCGCTGCTCGACGCGGCCTTCCCCGGCTCGTACGCGTACCCGGGCCGGGCGGGCGTCCACCGCTGGGCCGGGGCGCGCGATCCGCGCACCGGCCGGCTGGCGGCCGTCGCCGCGCACGCTGGGCGGCTCCGTCCGTCGGTCACATCGCGGGGGTGGCCACCTCCGCAGCCGCCCGGGGCCGCGGCCTCGGGCGCGCCGTCCGATGCGGGCGGCCGTGGTGGCGTTCTAGAACCCGCCGCCGCCGAAGTCCGCGGAGTCGGAGAAGCCGGGGAAGTCGGCGAACTGCACGCCCCCGACGACCAGCAGGATCCCCACGGCCAGGAAGATCCCCAGGAAGACCAGCGTCAGCGCCAGTTGCCCGTACGGCACCCGGTAGCCGGCCGGCACGACCAGCGCGCGCTCGGGCGCCTCGGGAACATAGGCCACCGTCAGGTGGTCGCCCTCGATCGTCGTGCCCGGCGCTCCCGGGTCCTCGAAGCGCACATCGCGCCCGTCGGCGGTCCGGAACTGGAAGACGAAGTGCTGCCGCGAGTGGGTCGGGCCCTCGCCCGTCGAGCCCACGGTGGTGTACACCCGCACGCAGCGCCCCTCGGCGCGGAGCCCGCCGTGCACGGCCCGCCGTATCCACAGCAGGCGGCGGCCGGCGCGCACCGCGATCACCAGCGGTACGAGCGTGATCAGTACGGCCATCGCGGTGAAGAGCACCGGTATCAAGGCTTCCATCGGCATCCCCCGTCACTGCGACGGGGGCGCGCGCCCCCGTCGTCGTACGGAGACACTCCGAGCGCCCGGCCGGTTCCCGCCGGGGCGGGTGCCGAAGCTCACCCAACCGGGCTCACGGAAGGGAGGGTTGGCGGTACCGAGCCGGCACTACGCTCCCGCCATGGGCCACACCGTGCTCGCCACCCCGCTGGGCGACGTCGCCCTGCACCGCCTCGGCACCCCGGCCACCGGTGCCCGGCACGCGCCCGTGCTGCTGCTGCACGCCAACCCCGGTGACAGCCGGGACTACGGCGCCGTCGCGGCCGGGCTCGCCGCGGACCGCGAGGTCTTCGCCCTCGACTGGCCCGGCTACGGCCGGTCCACCGCGCACGCCCCGGACTCCGTCACCCCCCAGGCACTGGTGGACGTCGCGGAGCGCGCGCTCGACGCCATCGTCCGGGGCGGCGCTCCCCGCGCGTACGTCATCGGGAACAGCGTCGGCGGCTGGGTCGCCGTGCGCCTCGCCGAGCGCCGCCCCGCGGCGGTCGCCGGGATCGTCCTGGTCGGCCCCGCGGGCTTCAGCCGGCTCACCGCGGTGACCCGCTGGTTCTGCCGCGCCGTGATGGGCCGCCCGTCCCGCGCCCGGCATCTCGTCGCCCCGCTGGCCCGCGCCTACCTGGGCCGGCTCCGCACGACGAGCGCCCGCGCGACGTACGCCCGCGCCCGCCGGGTCCGAGCGGAGCCCGTCCGGCTGGCGGTGCACTGCGCCCTGTGGTGCGCCTTCGCCGGGCCCGACTTCGACCTCGCCGCGACGCTGCCCCGGCTCACCCTGCCCGTCCTGCTGCTCTGGGGGCGCCGCGATCCGCTGCTCCCCGCGCTCACCGACGGCCGCCGGGCGCGCCGTTCGCTACCGCTCGACGCCGCGTACGCGACCCTGCCCGCGGCGCACGAGGCGTACAACGAGCGACCGGACCTCTTCCTGGCGCGCGTACGGCCGTTCCTGACGGATTGAGAGGCGGGGGGAAAGAAGACGGGCCGGTCCGCAGGGGGGAGAGCGGACCGGCCCGAGGGGGGGATTCCAAGGTACCGCGCCGGAACCGCTCTCCAGGTCCAAGGTCATGAGGGAGATGTGAAGGTTCCTCTGAGGAAACTTCGAACCCGCTGGCCGATTAGCCCGAATGGCCGGCAATAATGGGATTCTTCCGTCCGCGTCGCATCCGCACCGCACGCATTCCGTCACGCAGCGCACGGGTCGCTTGACGGGGATTTTAAGGGCCTTGTCGTCACGCCCCACCCGCGTGGGTGAACCGTTCCGTTGACCGCGATCCCTACCCGATTGACGCGTCGGAATTTTCCGACGTATCGTGCCGGCGTGGTCACCGACGTCTTCAGCGCCCTCGCCAATCCCGTGCGGCGCCGGCTGCTCGAATCCCTGCGGGACGGTCCGCGCGCGGTCAACGACCTCGCCGGCCGCTTCGAGCTGAGCCGGCCCGCGGTCTCGGAGCACCTGCAGGTGCTCCGCCAGGCCGGCCTCGTCCGCGAGGAGCCCCGCGGGCGGCAGCGGTTCTATCACCTGGAACCGGAGCCGCTCGCCGAGGTCGGCGAGTGGCTCCACCCCTTCGAGCACTACTGGCGCGCACGGCTGCGCTCGCTGCGCGACCTCCTCGACGAACGATCGAACAAGGAAGACCCGACATGACGACCCCCGAACCCGCCGAGATCCACCTCGACCAGTTCCTCCCGCACTCCCCCGCCACCGTCTGGCAGGCCCTCACCGACCCCGGCCTGCACGCGCGGTGGTGGGCGGCCGGCGACGTGCGCCCGGCGGTCGGCCACCGCTTCACCCTCGACATGGGCGACTGGGGCCTGCAGCGCTGCGAGGTCCTCGCCGTCGAGCCGGAACGCCTGCTGCGCTACAGCTTCGCCGAGGGCACCCTCGGCACGACCATCACCTGGCGCCTGGAACCGGAGGGCACCGGGACCCGCCTCTTCCTCACCCACGAGGGCTTCGACCTCGACTCCCCGCTCGGCAGGACCGCCCTCGAAGGCATGGGCGAGGGCTGGCCCCACGTCGTCGGCGGACTGGCGAAGCTGCTGGCCGGCGGCGCTACGACGGCCGGAACGTGATCTCCACGCGGCGGTTCTGCCTGCGGCCCGCCTCGGTGGAGTTGTCGGCGATCGGGTAGTCCTCGCTGTAGCCGCGCACCTGGAAGGAGTGGCTGTCGTTGCCGAGCGAGCCGAGCTCTTCGGCGAGGATCTTGTAGACGGCATCGGCCCGCTTCTTGGACAGCACCTTGCCGTGCTCGTACGAGCCGAGGTCGTCCGTGAAGCCGAAGACGCGGATCGGCTGCGTGACGTTCTTGGCATCGATGTCGGACGCGATGGCCTTGATGCGGGCGGTGGCCGCCGCGTTCAGCTTGGCGCTGTCCTTGCCGAACAGGACGTCCGCCTGCAGGGCGTACGTGACGGAGGAGTTCGACTCCTCGTGCCGCTCCTCGCCGTCGTCGGCGGAGGCGTCCTCGGAGGACGACGCGTCCGTCACGGACACGATGTCGAGCACCTTCGGCGGCGCCAGGGCGGCCCCTTCGGGCAACTCCAGGTCCGGGTCGGCCGGATCCACCCTCGTGGGCGCGGACGGGGTGGGCCGCGCGGTCGGGTCGTCGTCCGCCCGCGCGTTCGCGGCGGTGAGGGGCGTGAGCACGAGCGCGAGGCCGAGCGCGGCCGCGACACCGGGGCGGGGATATCGGCGGGGGCGGGGCATGACTCACCCCTCCGAGATCGTGATCTTTGCCGGGGGCATCGTCGGCAGCTGGAACTCCACCTCGGTGGTGGATTCCGGCGGGGCCGGGAACTGGGCGAAGATGGGCCGGGTCTCACCGGGCCGGATGCCGATCAGCTTGGTCGTGCAGAGGCAGATACCGTCCGTGTCGCGGAGTACGTAGTAGCGCTTCTTGCCGACCTCGTCCACCAGCGCGGCCCCCGCGACTGACGCCCCCGACTTGGCGAGCGCAAGTTCCTGGCCGATCCAGTTCGTGGCATTGAACGAGTCCGTCCCGTTGTTCGTGATGGCACCCTTCACCGTCACGAAGCCCCCCGAGTCGCGAGTGGCCTCATTGATCGTGACCGTGATGCCCTTCTCGCCCTTCATCTGGGCCAGGATCTGCGTCGGCGTATCAGAGGGTGCCGCACTCGTCTTGTTCGAACCACTAGGCACGCTTGTCTTCGTGGACGGCGTCGCCCCGGCCTTGTCGCCGTCATCGCCGCCACCGCAACCTGCCAGAGCCGCGGCGAGGACCATGCCGAGGGCGACTGCGGCCGGGCCCCGTCGACCCCTGCCCCGCTGCTGGATACCCATCGGTCCCCCGTTCCTCACTCGCTGAGATGGACGGAGTAGAACTCCGCCAGGTTCAGATCGAAGTCGTCGGCCGTCGGATCCACGGTCAACTCGTCCCCGTCGCAGACGAACGTGATCTTGTCGCCGTCCTTGCCGTCGACGGCGCAGTGGCTTTCGACGACCGCGGTGGCGGTGGCGCGCGCGTGCATCGACTCGGTGCCCGGTACTACGGAGTTGCCGACGGTGCCGACGGTGTGGAGGGCGATCGTGGCACTGCCCGGGCCGCCGACGTCGCACTCGTCGACGAGCGCGTTGTTCTGGTCCGCGTAATTCGTCGCAGCACCACACGCGTTGCCGGGCGTCATTCCGGTCAAGGCCAGCAGATCCCCGAGCTTGTCGAGGTCGCCCGCATCCAGGGCGTCCAAGAACTGCCCCCTGACGCTGTCGCGAACGTCCCGCGCGGCCGCGAGGGCAGCCGCGTCTGCCGCGGTCTGCGCTGTGTTGCGCACGGACGAGGCCTGACCGACGGCGAAGAACGCGAACGCCAGGAAGAACAGCGCTGCAACCGCGACGATGTACAGGCCGACGGTCTGTCCACCGTCGCCGCGGCCCCACCTGCTCAACCGGCGTCGATGATGTCCTGGATCTTGTCGAGTATGCCGTTGAGAACTGCCGTGCCGATGTCCGTCGTCCCGGCCAGCACACCGATGATGACCGCGATCACCACCGCGATGCCCAGGTACTCGAACGATGTCTGTCCGGCGTCGCCGCGAAGCGCGCCCAGCCGTTTCACAACCCACCTGCTCATCTTCCGTGCCCCAAACCGTAGTCACGTGACGTACGCCGGCCGCGCCCGTTGCGTCGGCCGGGCTCTGGCTATCGCGGCGGGAGAAGGTTGCGGCGGCGAGGTTCACGGTGCACCGCCTCCCATCGGGTCAACCCGCTGCGATCCGTGCCTGATTGCAGGTGCAAATATGGTTGCGACTGCAAATGTACACCGCAACCGGGGGCTTCGCACCCGATATGGCGGCTCCGGTCACTACCCACCACACCCCCCGGCCATGCGCTCATGTCCCTGTCACCCCCATCACCCCAGCAGGTCACCGAAGTTGATGCGCGACCCGAGGATCGTGCCCGTCATCAGCAGGATCATCGTCGCGGGCACCAGCAGCGTCGTGATGACGCCGGTCGCGCGCGGCACGGTGCGGGCCGCGCGGCGGCGGGCGTTCTGGGCCTCGGTGCGCCGCATGTCCGTGGCGATCTGGAGCAGCGTGCGGGCGATGGGCGCGCCCAGTTCCTCGCCCTGCTGCAGGGCCGTGACGAACTGCCCGACCTGCTCGCTGCGGTTGCGCCCGCGCAGTTGGTCGAAGGCGTCGCGACGGCTGACGCCGACGTCCATCTGGCGCAGGGCGATGCGGATCTCGTCGCTCCAGGGACCCTGGTAGACGGAGGCTACGCGTTCGAGGGCCTGGCGGAAGCCGAGGCCCGCGCTCACCACGACCGCCAGGACGTCGAGGAAGTCGGGGAGCGTCCGCTCGATCTCGTCGCGGCGCTTGCGGACGGCGAGCCAGATGCCGAGGTCCGTCCAGCCCAGGCCGTACGCGATCATCAGGAGGGCGGCGAACCAGTGGCCTGCCCGGAGGAGCACCAGGGCCGCGAGGCCGCCGAGGGCGCCGTAGACCGCGCGGCGGGCGGCGTAGCGGTCGACGGTGAGGCCGTAGGGGTGGCCCGCGTGGTCGATGCGGGCGCGGACCCGGTTGACCCGGGCGGGGCCCATGAGGCGCAGGACCAGCGGGGCCCAGCGCATGCCGAGCCGGTCGACGGCGTTGCCGACCTTCGTGGTGCGGGTCCGCCCGACCTCCAGGGCGAGTTGCAGGTCGCTCGGCAGCTTGACCTCGGAGCGGTAGATGCCGATGCCGTAGCAGACGCCCACCACTCCGAGGGCGACGACGGCGGCGAGGGCGATCGCGATCAACGGTGCGGCACTCCCTTCACACGTCGATCCGCGACATACGGCGGATGAGGGCGAAACCGACGATGTACAGGCCCAGCGCGACGAGCACGGCGATCCGCCCGGCCCCGGAGCCGGTCATCGCGCTGAGCGAGCCCGGCATGATCTGGTTGAGCAGCAGCAGCGAGCCGATGCCGATGAAGGGGACGGCGTACGCGGTGACCGTGACCTGGGACATCTGGGTGCGGATCTCGCGCCGGGTCTCCTTGCGCTCCTCCAGCGTCACCGTGAGGTTCCGCAGCGACTCCACGACCGAGCCGCCGGCCCGGGACGACAGGACGAGGGTGGAGACCAGCACCACCAGTTCCCGGCTGGGCAGCCGCTCCTGCAGCTCGGCCAGGGCGTCCTCGATCGAGTGCCCGAGGGCCATCGCGTCGGCGACCTTGCGCAGTTCCTCCCCGGCCGGCGCCTCCAGTTCCTCCGCGGCCATGCCGACGGCCGTGCGCAGGGCGAGCCCGGCCTGGGTGGCGTTGGCGAGGACGCGGGCGAGCTCGGGCAGCTGCGCGATGAAGCGCTCGGTGCGCACCCGCCGCCGCCACCCCAGGAAGGAGCTGACCGCCCAGGCCGCCAGCAGCGCCGCGATCGGCCCGAAGAACGGTGCCAGCACGACGTCGGCGACCAGCCAGGCGCCGCCGACGACCCCGACGGCGGCCGCCGTGAACTGCCCCGGCGTCAGGTTGGTCCCGGTGGCGGCGAGGCGGGCGGCCAGGCGGCGGCCCCACCTCGTGCCCCGGACCCGCCGGTCCAGGCCGGCGAAGGGAACCGCGCGCCGTTCCGCGGCCGGGATCTCGGCCAGCCGGTCGACGAGGGCGGCGCGGTCGGCGCGCCCGCCGCTCCAGGTGTGCAGGCCCCAGACGCCCAGCACCAGCGCGAGGCCGGTCACGCCGAGCACCGCCAGGGCCATCGTCCCCGTACTCACTTCGCCTCCCTGCTCGACAGCTCCAGCTCGGTCTCGCCGACCCCGAAGGCCGCCGGCACGGACTCGCCCGCCAGGTGGAAGCGTTCGGCCAGCTCGCGCGGCACGGGCTGGTGCTGGAACCAGCCCCGTACGATCCGGTCGGGCCCCATCGGCTCGGCCCGGAAGCGGGTGGCGGTGGTCAGCCGGAAGGTGTCGCGTCCGCGCGAGGAGAGCACCGCGATCTCCGCGATGCGGCGGGTGCCGTCGACGTCGCGGCGCAGCTGGACGATGACGTCGACGGCGCTGTTGATCTGGTCGCGCAGCGCCTCGAAGGGGATCTTCACCTCCGACATCGAGGCCAGCGTCTGGAGCCTGAGCACCGCGTCCTCGGCGGAGTTGGCGTGCACGGTCGCCAGCGAGCCGTCGTGCCCGGTCGACATGGCCTGCAGCATGTCCAGGGTCTCTCCCCCGCGGACCTCACCGACGATGATCCGGTCGGGGCGCATGCGCAGCGAGTTCCGCACGAGGTCCCGGATGGTGATCCTGCCCTGGCCCTCGACGTTCGGCGGCCGGCTCTCCAGGCGTACGACGTGCTCCTGCTGGAGCTGGAGTTCGGCCGCGTCCTCCACGGTGATGATGCGCTCGCCGTCCGGGATGAGTCCCGACAGGGAGTTGAGCAGCGTGGTCTTGCCCGAGCCGGTGCCACCGCTGACGATGATGTTGAACTTGGCCCGCACCAGCGCGGACAGCAGCATCAGCATGTGCTCGTCCAGCGTGCCGAGGCCGATCAGCTCGTGCAGCCTGTACGCGCGGGGGAAGCGGCGGATCGTCAGCACGGGGCCGGTCAGCGACAGCGGCGGGATGATGACGTTGACCCGCTCGCCGGAGGGCAGGCGGGCGTCGACCATCGGGTTCGACTCGTCGACCCGGCGGTTGACGGTCGACACGATCCGCTCGATGGTCTGCAGCAGCTGCTCGGAGCTGCTGAACCGGGCGGCGACGGGCTCCACCCGGCCGGCGCGTTCGATGTAGATGCGGTCGGGGCCGTTGACCATGATCTCGGTGATGGACGCGTCCTCCAGCAGCGGTTCGAGGATGCCGAGGCCCAGGGCCTCGTCCACGACCCGGCGGATGATGCCGGTGCGCTCCTTGGTGGAAAGCACCGGGCCCTCGCGGCTGATGATGTGGCCGAGGACGCGTTCGAGGCGCATCCGGCGCTCGGCGGCGGCGAGCGCCGACATCTCGGTGAGGTCGATCTCCTGGAGCAGCTTGGCCCGGTAGACCGCGACGAGGTGGCCCTCCTGGGTCTGCGGGGTGGCGTCCTCGTTCGCGGCGATGCGGTCGCGCAGGCTCATCCGTCGGCCCCTTCCTCGTCCTCCCTGGGCATCGTGGCGGCGCGCTGCACGGAACCGGGGTCGAGGCCCGGGAAGACCGAGGGGATGTCGACCTTCGCGGTGGCCCGCACGGAGTCGTCCCCGCTGGTCGTGGTCACCGTCGTACCGTCACGCAGCCAGGAGCTCACGGCCTCCGTGCCCGCGGCCGAGCCGCTCACCCGGTGGTCGTGCAGTGCCTCCATCCGCGCGGCGGCGCGGGCGGCCGTACCGGCCTGGGCCGCGGTGTAGGCGGCGAGGCCCAGTTGCACTCCCGCGAGGGCGATCAGCAGCAGGATCGGCAGCATCCCCAGGAACTCCAGGGAGGCGCTGCCCCGGTCGCGGCGCCGGAAGCGGCCGGTCACGGGGCGTCCGCCCGCTCGTCGACCGCGGCGGCGTGGCCGTGGACGGTCAGCGGGAAGTCGATCGCGCCGGGGAAGAGGACGGGGACCTTGAGCCCGACGGTCACCGTGACCATGCCGTCGGACCTGGTGGTGCCGAAGCCGTCGATCGTCCAGGCGCCCGGCAGGTCGTCGGCTGCCGCCGCGTGGGCGTCCTCGCCGACCGCCGCCGCCCGCGCGGCCTCGTCAGCGGCGTGGCCCGCGAGGGTGAAGGTGTACCCGGCCAGCACCGCCTGCCACACCAGGACGAGCACCAGCAGGATCAGCGGTGTCATGCCGAGCGTCTCCAGGGTGACCTGGCCGCCCTCCCCACGGCCCCGGCGGCCCCGCCGGGGCGCCACGGCGTGCCCGGGGCCGGCGACGCCGACCTCGGCGGCGAGCGTCCACACGCCCTGCTTGACGCTGGAGCGGTTGTCCAGGTCCTGGAGCCGTCCGGCGTCGACGACCGCCTGGAGTTCCCGGTACGCCGCGGGGACCACCGCGGAGGCGACCCGGGTGCCCGTGATGCGGGCGATCAGCGACGGCTGGATCTCGCTGCCGCGGGTGTGCCGGTTGACGGTGAGGACGACGTCCTGGGGCTTGCGGATCTGCAGCCGGTCCCACATGCGCACCATGCGCTTGGCGGCGCGGACGGCGACCACGTCGGGCGTGGTGACCAGCAGCGCGGTGTCCGCGGTCTCGACGGCGACGGCGTTGGCGCCGGTCATCTGGGTGCCGCAGTCGACGATCACGACCTCGTACCGCTGCCGGAGGGCCTGCAGCACGTGCCGGGCCGCGCGGTCGGTGACCTCCTCGCCGCGTTCGCCCTCGCCGGGCGCGAGCAGCAGCGCGGGCCCGGACTCGTGGACGTACATCGCGTCCTGCAGCACGCGTGTCGTCACGTCGGCGATGTCCGCGAGGTCGGCGACCGAGCGGCGGAACTGGACGTCGAGGTAGGAGGCGACGTCGCCGCCCTGGAGGTCGAGGTCGACCAGGGCGGTGGACTTGCCGGCCGCCTGCGCGGCGAGGGCGAGCTGGACGGCGACGACGGTCGTGCCGACGCCGCCCTTCGCGCCGGCGACGGCGACCAGCCGCCCCCCGGGTACGGCCGGCAACGCGGGTTGCCGGGGGCTGAGGTGGCGCCGTACGCCCGCCGCCCAGGCGGCCGCCGCCTCGACGCGGGCGCCGAGCTCGTCGTACGACAGGGGGAGCCCGGCGACGCCGCGCGCGCCGGAGTCCATGGCGCCGGACAGGACGGCGGGGCTCGGGTCGGCGGTGAGCAGGACGACGCCGACCGCGGGGAAGCGCAGCGCGATCTCGCGGATGACCTCGAGCGCGGGCATCGGTGTGATGCGGTCGTGGACGACGACGACCTCGGGCAGTTCGTCGACGCCGGTCTCGGCGGCGCGCGCGAGGACGTCGAGGAGGGTGGTGGAGTCGGGGAGCGCGGGCCCCGGTTCGGCTCCAGGCAGCTGGTGGAGGAGGCCGGTGAGGGCGCGGGCGGTGTCGGGGTCGGGGGTGCCGGACAGGATGCGGACACCGGTCATGAGGCGGCTCCGTCGCGGGCGAGGGTGTAGGTGCGGTCCCGTTCGGAGGGGGCGGTCGCGTCGCCCGGGGCGACGAGGGCGAGGCGTACGTGCCGGGCGAAGGACTCGGCGAAGGCGACCCGCTGGGCGTCGGCGGCGTCGAGGGCGAAGGTGATGGGGACGCCCTGGCTGCTGACGCGGCGGCTGTCGCCGCCGGTGTCGAAGGCCTTGATCTCGCCGACGTCGATGACCCGGGCGTTCGACACGATGATCTTCGAGACCTCGGGGTCGGTGTCCTTGCGCGGGGCGAAGGTGGCGAAGATGTTGACCCTCGCCCCCGGGGTGATCTTCCCGGCGACGCCGGTCTCCGCGTCGATCATGATCGCGATCTCCATCTGCCCGGCCTGGAGCGCGGGCCGTTCGGCGACCATGTCCGTCTGCAGCAGGGAGCCGCGGTGCAGCGGGACGGCGGCTATCTTGCCGCTGAGCCGGCCCACGTCGCGGACGGCGGTGGCGGGCAGCCAGCGCTTCGGTATCCGGACCTCCTGCAGCTGGGAGCGGCCGATGCTCTCGTACGCGGGTACGTCCTCGGCCAGCCGGTACGCGGTCACCTTCGGTCCGACCTGGGAGCGGGCGTCCCCGATGACGGTGACGACTCCGGCGAACGCGGCGATCGCACACAGCGCGGAGACCACGAGGAGGACGACGCCGCGACGCTGACGTGAGTTCATAGAGGTGGGGCCCTATCGCTCAAGTGCCGAGTGCTGGTGGGGGGAGACCTGCGGGACGGGGGACGCCCGGGAGGCCAGGGAGGGGGCGCGGGGACCGGAGTGCACGACCTGGCGCGGCCGCTCGGGGGGCCGGATGCGCTGCTGTCCGTCCACCGCGGCCGAGCAGAACGGGCAGCGGTCGCCGATCACCGCCAGGCCGCACCAGCCGCAGGCGTCCCGGCGGACCGAGGTGACCAGCTGGTAGAGCACGCCGACGTCGGCGATGTAGGCGGTGAACTCCACGAGTCTGCCGGTGCCCCACCAGCGCGCGGAGTCCGCGGGCAGCGGCACCTCCCGCACGTGCTGGCTCCGCCAGGCGCGGGCCAGCGGGCCGGTGACCCAGCCGGGGTCGACGCCGTGGCCGTGCGCGACGGCGAGCTGGGTGAGGAACGCGGGCCCGGCCGGTACGGCACCGGGCTCGGCCTCGCCGAAGTGCGGTTCGGGGTGGGCGAGGACGGCGAAGTGGCGTCCGGGCATGAGGGACTTCAGGTGGGCGCCGACGGGCACGTCCACCCGGTCGAGCCGGGAGACCGAGCCGAGCAGCGCACCGGAGTAGAGGTAGTACGACAGCAGCCGCGCGGCGCCGGCGAGGACGCCGGGCCCGAGGTCGGTGGCGGCGAGCTGGCGCAGTTGCTCGGCCAGGAGGACGGCGGCGAGCGGGGGCAGGTCGACGGGGACGATCGCCACCCGGTCCGCCTCCAGGGCGGCCCGCACGGTGTGGACGCGGCGGCGCAGCGGGTCGGCGGGTTCCGGCGGGACGAGGACGACGAGGTGGCCGTGGGCCTCCAGGGCGGCGGCGGTGCGCATCACATGCTGCTCGAGTGGGAGCGCGAGATCGTCCGCCGTAACCGCTATGACGCTCGACACCCGCGACCTCCCGGAACTCCCGCCCAGTCCCTGCCCGGAGAGCCTATCCGTGCGTAGCCGAAGCAGCGCGGAAAGTCGCCGAACAGTTGATGAATCCGGTGGTACCCACGGGGCGCGGGACTACGCACGACGGCAAAGGCATTGACCAATGGATTGGTCTGGACCAAACTGCGTCCACACAAGAGTGGCCACTCGCGTACCCGCCCAACTCCTCGCCCCCAGGAGGCAGTAGTGGAACACGCACGCCCACGGCGCACCGCCCTCAGAGCCGCGGCGGCCGTCGGCGCCGCCGCCCTCGCGGTGGCGGGATTCGTCGCCACGTCCGGCAGCGCGAGCGCGGCGGACCCCAGCCTGGTGACCAACGGCGGCTTCGAGAGCGGCCTGACCGGCTGGTCCTGCACCGCCTCCAGCGGCGCCTCCGTCGGCACCCCGGTGCACGGCGGCACCAAGGCCCTCCAGGGCACCCCGTCCTCCTCGGACAACGCCCGGTGCTCCCAGACGATCAGCGTCCGGCCCAATTCCACCTACCAGCTGAGCGCCTTCGTGCAGGGCTCGTACGTCTACCTCGGCGCCACCGGCACCGGGATGACCGAGGTCTCCACCTGGACGCCGTCCGCCGCCTCGTACCAGCAGCTCTCCACCAGCTTCACCACCGGCGCGAGCACCACCTCGGTCACCGTCTACCTGCACGGCTGGTACGCCCAGCCCGCGTACTTCGCGGACGACGTGACCCTGCTCGGCGCGGCCGGCACGGCGACTCCCACGCCCACCCCGACGCCGACCCCGACTCCCACGCCCACCCCGACCCCGACTCCCACGCCCACACCGACCCCGACCCCGACCGGCGACGGCTCCCTGCCGCGGCACGTGCTGACCGGCTACTGGCAGAACTTCGACAACGGCGCGACGGTCCAGACCATCGCCCAGGTCCCGAGCCAGTACGACATCATCGCGGTGTCCTTCGCCGACGCCACGACCACGCCCGGCGCGGTCTCCTTCACCCTCGACCCGGCGCTGAACTACCCGGTGAGCCAGTTCAAGGCCGACATCGCGGCGAAGAAGGCGGCGGGCAAGAAGGTCATCGTGTCCGTCGGCGGCCAGAACGGCACGGTCAGCGTCACCGACTCGGCCTCGGCGAACAACTTCGCCGACAGCGTCTGGTCGCTGATGCAGACGTACGGCTTCGACGGCGTCGACATCGACCTGGAGAACGGGATCAACGCGACCTACATGACACAGGCGCTGCGCTCCCTGTCGGCCAAGGCGGGCTCCGGGCTGATCATCACGATGGCCCCGCAGACCATCGACATGCAGTCGACGTCCTTCGGCTACTTCCAGACCGCACTGAACGTCAAGGACATCCTGACCGTCGTCAACACCCAGTACTACAACAGCGGTTCGATGAACGGCTGCGACGGGAAGGTGTACTCGCAGGGCACGGTCGACTTCATCACCGCGCTCGCCTGCATCCAGCTGCAGAGCGGTCTGGCCCCGTCCCAGGTCGGCATCGGCCTGCCGGCCTCCACCCGGGCGGCGGGCAGCGGCTACGTCTCGCCGACCGTCGTCGACAACGCCCTGGACTGCCTGACCAAGGGCACCAACTGCGGCTCCTTCAAGCCGTCCACCACCTGGCCGGCGCTGCGCGGCGCGATGACCTGGTCCACCAACTGGGACGCGTCCAACGGCAACGCCTTCTCCAACACGGTCGGCCCGCACCTCGACGCCCTGCCGTGACGCGGTAGCCGTCCACCGTCCCACCGCGCCCCCGGGAGAGGTCCCGTCCCCCGGGGGCGCGGTGCCCCACAGGCCCGGCGCGCGGGCGCGGGTCAGCGCAGGGGGCGGAAGAACGCCCGGATGTCGGCGGTCAGCTCCGCCGGGTGCTGCATCGCGCCGAAGTGGCCGCCCTCGTCGAACTCCGTCCAGTGCACGATGGCGTTGGCCCGCTCGGCCAGCGTCCGGATGGAGCGGTAGTCGTCGGGGAAGACCGCGACCCCGGTCGCCACGGGGTTGGGCTCCTCCTTCTCCCAGGCCCCGGCGCGGGCGTCCTCGTAGTACAGCCGCGCGGACGACCCGGCGGTGCCGGTGAGCCAGTAGAGGGTGACGTTCGCCAGGAAGTGGTCGCGGTCGACGGAGTCGGCGACGTCGCCGAAGCCGTTGAAGAGCTCGGAGTTCCAGGCGAGCTGCCCGGCCGGGGAGTCGGTCAGCCCGTACGCCAGGGTCTGCGGGCGGGTGGAGTGGATGTGCTGGTAGCCGGCCCGCGACTGGAAGCGGCCCGCGATGCCCAGCCGTTCACGGTCCTCGGGGGTCAGCCGGGCCGACTCCTCCGGGTCGCCCGAGGGGAAGGCGAAGACCTGCAGCACATGCGTGCCGACCAGGCCCTCCGGATGGAGCACGCCCAGCTGCCGGCCGACGATCGCGCCGATGTCCCCGCCGTGCGCGCCCCAGCGCCCGGCGTAGCCGAGCCGTTCCATCAGCTCCACCCAGGCCCGCGCCACCCGGGCGCTGCCCCAGCCGGTCTCCCGGGTCGGCCCGGACAGCCCGTAGCCCGGCAGGGACGGGACGACCACGTGGAAGGCGTCCTCCGGATCGCCGCCATGCCCGCGCGGATCGGTGAGCGGGCCGATCATGTCGAGGAACTCCACGACCGAGCCGGGCCAGCCGTGCGTGAGCACCAGCGGCAGGGCGTCCGGCTCGGGGGAGGTGGCGTGCAGGAAGTGCACGTCGGTGCCGTCGATCGCGGTGACGTACTGCGGGTACCGGTTGAGCCGGGCCTCGTACGCCCGCCAGTCGAAGGCGGTGCGCCAGTACTCGGCCACATCCTTGACCCAGGCCGGCGGCACGCCGTAGTCCCAGCCGGCTCCCGGGAGTTCGTCGGGCCAGCGGGTGCGGCCGAGGCGGTCGACGAGGTCGTCGAGGTCGGACTGGGGGAACTCGACCCGGTAGGGCCGCAGTTCGCCCGCGTGCGCGTTCTCGCTTCGGTGCGTCATGTCCGCGACCCTAGGGACCGATGCGGTCGGTTTCCGTCCGCATCGGTCCCTGGGCCGAAGGGGCGCGGCCGCCGCCGGCGACGCCCCGGGCGAGCCGCCCTGGACGGCGAGGCTCGGTGCCCCGGCGACCGCGAAGCCCGCCACCGACAGCGCGGACTCCACCACCGTCCATGTGCGCAGGGTGTCGCGCTCGCTGATGCCGAAGTACTTGGCGGCCATCCAGAACCCGCCGTCGTCGACGTGCGAGGCGAAGATCGAGCCCGCCGAGATCGCGGCGATCACCAGCAGCCCGGCGGTGCCGGGGATCAGGGCTGTGAGACCGCCGCCGGGGGGGGGACGGGTCCGGGGTTGACGGGGGCTCCCGGCGGGTTTCGGGCATGGGGGGACCACCAGACGGCGTGCGGGTGAAGTGGGGGGCGGGTGACCCGGTGGGGACGGAGGCTCAGTCCAGGACGGCGAGGGCGTCGATCTCGACGAGCAGCCCGGCGGGCAGTCCGACGTAGACCGTCGTGCGGGCGGCGGGGGCACCCGTGAGACCGGCGAAGAACTCGTCGAAGAGGGCGTTGAACTCGGTGAAGTGCGCAGTGTCGGTGAGGTAGACGCGGATCATGACGACGTCCTCCCAGGAGGAGCCGCCCTCCTCCAGAACCGCCTGCACGTTGGCGAGGGTCTGCAGGGTCTGCTCGCGCAGCCCCGGGCCGACGGGCGCGGGGGCCTGGCCCGGCACGGCCGGACCGAAGCCGACCTGGCCGGCGACCTGCAGGATGTTGCCCTTGCGGACGCCGTGGGAGAACTTGGCCGGCGGCGTCGTGTGGGTGGCGGGGGTGATCGCGGTCTTCTCGCTCATCGGGTTCCTTCGCTGGGTTTTCCGGAGTACTCGCGGCTGATCGCCTCCGCTGTGCGCTGGACCTGCGGGCGCAGCTTCAGCAGGTCCTCCGCGCTGACGACCACATTGGGGGCGGAGAGCGAACAGGCGGCCGCGACGCGCCCGTCGGCGCCGCGGATCGGCGCCGCGACGCAGTTGACGGACTCCTCGTGGCCGCCGAGGTCGGCCGCCCACCCCTGCTCGCGGACACGGGCGAGTTCGGCCAGGTGGGCGGCGGCGTCGGGGGTGGAGCGGGCGGTGTAGCGCGGGTACTCCAGGCCCTGTGCCACCGCGCGCCGCTCGGCCTCGGGCAGGTCCGCCAGGAGCAGTTTCGCGACGGCCGCCACCGTGATGGCGACGGGCCTGCCGATCCGCGAGTACATGCGCACCGGGTAGCGGCTCTCCACCTTGTCGATGTAGACCACCTCGCCCTCCTCGTACACCGCGAGGTGGACGGTGTGCCCGGTCAGCTCGTTGAGAGCGACGAGGTGGGGATGGGCGATGCCGCGGACGTCCAGGTTCTCCATGGCCTCCTGGGCGAGGGCGAACAGCCGCGCGCCGAGGCGGTAGCGCTGGTCGTCCTGGCGGTAGACCATGCCGTGCTCGTGCAGGGTGCGCAGCAGGCGCAGCGCGGTGGACTTGTGCACGTCCAGGCGGGCGGCGACCTGTTCGAGGTTGGCGGGCCCCTCCGCGAGCAGGGGCAGGATGCGCAGCGCGCGGTCCACGGTCTGGCTCATGCGCGCAGTCTCCCCCACGCCTCGTCGCCGAGGGCGGCGAGGGAGTCGCCCCGTACCCCGATCACCGCGGCGGCCAGGGCGTGGCCCCGGACGAGCCGGTCCCGCAGGGGCAGCCCGCGCAGCGTGGCCGACAGGAAGCCGGCGGCGAAGGCGTCGCCCGCGCCGACGAGGTCGACGACCGGCGTGTCGGGCGCGGGCACGAAGACCCCTTCGCCGGTGCCCTCGTACGCGGTGGCGCCCCGCGCCCCCTGCTTGACGACGAGGACGGCGGGCCCGGGCAGCACCTCGCGCACGGCGTCGGCGTCCGGCAGGCCCCAGGCCGCCTTCGCCTCGTCCTCGCCCACCAGGACGAGGTCGCAGCGGGCGGCGAGCCCGGCGAGGCGCCCCGCGTCGGCCGAACGCCACAGGGCGGGGCGGTGGTTCACGTCGAAGGAGACCAGCGGGCTTTCCGGGCCGGGGGCGGTGAGCCCGTGGACGAGGTCCGCGCAGCCCTCGGAGAGGGCGGGCGTGATGCCGGACAGATGCAGGACCCGGCCGGCCCAGGCCCCGTGGCGGGCGACGTTGTCCGGGCCCATGGCGGTGGCGGCCGAACCGGCCCGGTAGTACGCGACCTCGCCGTCGCCGGTGCGGAAGCAGACGCCGGTGGGGCGGCCGGGGTCGCGGCGCACCCCGGAGACGTCGACGCCGGCCGCGGCGATCGCCGCCACCAGGTGGTCGCCGAAGGGGTCGGCCCCCACCCGGCTGATCCAGCGCACGGTGTGGCCGAGCCGGGCGAGCGCACAGGCGACGTTGGACTCCGCGCCGCCGGTGCCGCACTCGAAGGAGGCGGCCTCGGCGAGCCGTTCACCGCGCGCCGCGGGCACGAAGGTGACCATGGATTCACCCACGCAGACGACGTCCACGGCCGCGGCCCCTGTCACTTCGGCCCCTCTCCGCGCACCGTTGACCCGGTGCTGGCCGGGATGTTAGACAGCGGGAAACACAGTACGCAACGGCTGTTGCACATATTGCAACGGCGGCGGACGGGAGGCGGGATGGACCAGGTCACGGGCATCGACGAGCTGCACCGGGAGCGGGTGGACCACCGCTTCAAGGGACTCCCGCCGGACGCCGAGGGCCTGACGGTCGGCGAACTCGCCGCCGAACGCCGCACCGTCTTCGACGGCGGCTTCACGACCCCGCTGCTGACGCTCTCCGGCCCCGCCCTGGAGCACAACCTCGCCCAGCTGGCCGGCTACGCCCGCAAGCACGGCCTCGCCTTCGCCCCGCACGGCAAGACCTCCATGGCCCCGCAGCTCTTCGCCCGCCAGATCGACCACGGCGCGTGGGGCATCACCGCCGCCACCCCGCACCAGGTGCGGGTCTACCGGGCGTTCGGCGTGCGGCGCGTCTTCCTCGCCAACGAACTCGTCGACGCGGCGTCGCTGCGCTGGCTCGCCCGCGAACTCGCCGGCGACCCGGACTTCCGCTTCGTCTGCTACGCCGACTCGGTACGCGGGGTCGAGCTGATGGACGCGGCCCTGGCGGAGGCGACCGTCCCGGTCGACGTGGTCGTCGAGCTGGGCGCGGCGGGAGGACGCACGGGCGTACGCGGCGCGACGGAGGCGGCGCGCGTCGCGGACGCGGTCGCCGCGGCGGGGCACCTGCGGCTGGTCGGCGTCGCGGGCTACGAGTCGCCTGCGGCCGACCCTCGCGCCTGGCTCGCCGAACTCATGGCGCTGGCACGGGACTTCGACGCGGCCGGGCGTTTCGGCGCGGCCGAGGAGATCGTGGTGAGCGCGGGCGGCAGCGAATGGTTCGACGCGGTGGCGGAGGCGTTCGATGCCCTCGGCGCGTTGTCGCGCCCCGTGCTCAAGCTCCTGCGTTCCGGGGCGTACGTCACCCACGACGACGTCCACTACCGCGATCTCACCCCCTTCCACGACCGCATCCCCGCGGAGGGGTCGCTGGAGCCCGCCTTCCGCCTCTGGACGCAGGTGCTCTCCCGTCCCGAGCCGGGCCTCGCCCTCCTCAACGCGGGCAAGCGCGACGCGCCGTACGACCTCGACCTCCCGGTGCCGCAGATCGTGCGCCGGGCCGACGGTTCCGCCGTCCCGGCGGCCGGGCTGACGGTCACCAAACTGGCCGACCAGCACGCGTTCGTGGACGTCGCGCCCGACGCGGCGGAACTGGCGGTCGGCGACTGGGTGGGGCTGGGGGTGTCGCATCCGTGCACGACGTTCGACAAGTGGCAGCTCATTCCTGTCGTGGGCGAGGGTGGGGTCGTCGCGGACTTCGTCCGCACGTTCTTCTGACCAGGTGATCGTCGTGTGCGGGTGCGCTGCGCCCGCCGCAGGCGCAGCGCACCCGCACACAACCACAGATCGCACTGGCACAGGAGAGGCACCGATGGACTTGGCGATCCGGGGCGCGACCGTCGTGGACGGGACCGGGGGGACCCCGGCGTACCGGGCGGACGTCCGCGTCGAGGGCGGCCGCATCACGGAGATCGGGACGGTGCGCGGCGCACGCCGCACGCTCGACGCGACCGGGCTCGCCCTGGCCCCCGGGTTCATCGACATGCACGCCCACAGCGACCTGGCACTGCTCACGGACCCGGCGCACGAGGCGAAGGCGGCGCAGGGCGTGACCCTGGAGGTGCTGGGCCAGGACGGGCTGTCGTACGCCCCCGTGGACGACCGCACCCTCGCCGAGCTGCGCCGCCAGATCGCCGGGTGGAACGGCGACCCCCCGGACCTGGACTACGACTGGCGCAGCGTCGGCGAGTACCTGGACCGCCTGGACCGGGGCGTGGCCGTGAACGCCGCCTATCTGGTCCCGCAGGGCACCGTCCGGATGATGGCGGTCGGCTGGGAGGACCGCCCGGCGACCCCGGCGGAACTCGACCGGATGAAGGGGCTGGTCGCCGAGGGGCTGGCACAGGGGGCGGTGGGGATGTCGTCCGGGCTGACGTACACCCCCGGGATGTACGCGTCCGACGCCGAACTGACCGAGCTGTGCCGCGTGGTGGCCGCCCACGGCGGTTACCACTGCCCGCACCACCGCAGCTACGGCGCCGGCGCGCTCGACGCCTACGCGGAGATGATCGCGGTCACGCGGGAGGCCGGCTGCGCGCTTCATCTCGCGCACGCCACGATGAACTTCGGCGTCAACAAGGGCCGCGCTCCCGGGCTGATCGCGCTGCTGGACGAGGCGCTCGCGGCGGGGGCGGACATCACCCTGGACACCTATCCCTATCTGCCGGGGTGCACGACACTCGTCGCGACGCTGCCCGGCTGGGCCACCGAGGGCGGCCCGGAGGCGACCCTCGCCCGGCTCCGCGACGACGCGCAGGCGGAGCGGATCCGGCACGCGATGGAGGTGGAGGGGTCGGACGGCTGCCACGGCGTGCCCGTGGAGTGGTCGTCGATCGAGGTCTCCGGGGTGCGCGAGCCCGCGCTGGCAGGTCATGTCGGGCGCCGGGTGCCGGACTTCGCGGCGGCCCGCCGGCTGCTGCTCGACGACCGCCTGGGCACGACGATCCTCCAGCACGTGGGCCACGAGGAGAACGTCCGGGCGATCATGCGCCACCGCGTGCACACCGGAGGCAGCGACGGCCTGCTCGTCGGCGACAAGCCGCATCCCCGCGCGTACGGGACCTTCCCCCACTACCTCGGCCGCTACGTCCGCGACCTGGGCGTCCTCTCCCTGCAGGAGTGCGTCGCCCACCTCACCGGCCGCCCCGCCGCCCGTCTGCGGCTGCCGGACCGCGGCCTGGTGCGCGTGGGGTACCGCGCCGACCTGGTGCTCTTCGATCCCGCGACGGTCGCGGCGGGCGCGACGTTCGAGCGGCCGCGGGCGCTTCCCACGGGCATTCCGTACGTCCTGATCGACGGGCGGTTCGTCGTAGAGGAGGGCCGTCGGACGGACGTCCTGGCGGGGCGTTCGGTGCGGCGCCGCGGGTGACCCCGTTCGGCTGCACGTGGCCAAGAACACGGGGCGATCGGCGTTACGTGGCCGTAAGCTCACGGACATGCAGGTGATCCAGTCCACGAAGCTCTCCAACGTCTGCTACGACATCCGCGGCCCCGTGCTGGAGGAGGCCATGCGGCTGGAGTCGGCCGGTCACCGCATCCTGAAGCTCAACACGGGCAATCCCGCGGCGTTCGGGTTCGAGTGCCCGCCGGAGATCCTGGAGGACATGCTGCGCACCCTCGGCGGTGCGCACGGCTACGGCGACTCCAAGGGCATCCTCCCGGCGCGGCGGGCGGTCATGCAGCACTACCAGACCAAGGGCATCGAGCTGGACGTCGAGGACATCTACCTCGGCAACGGCGTCTCCGAGCTGATCCAGATGGCGATGCAGGCACTGCTGGACGACGGCGACGAGGTGCTGATCCCGGCGCCCGACTACCCGCTGTGGACGGCCGCGGTCTCGCTGTCGGGCGGCACCCCGGTGCACTACCGCTGCGACGAGCAGTCGGACTGGTTCCCGGACCTCGCCGACATCGAGCGCAAGATCACCGACCGCACCAAGGCACTGGTGATCATCAACCCGAACAACCCGACGGGCGCGGTCTACGACGACGAGCTGCTGCGGCAGCTGACCGACATCGCCCGCCGGCACAACCTGATCGTCTGCTCGGACGAGATCTACGACAAGATCCTCTACGACGGGGTGACCCACACCCCGACCGCGGTGATCGCCCCCGACCTGCTGACGCTGACCTTCAACGGCCTGTCGAAGGCCTACCGGGTGGCCGGCTACCGCAGCGGCTGGCTCGCGGTGTGCGGCCCGAAGGAGCACGCGACCAGTTACCTCGAGGGCCTGACGATCCTGGCGAACATGCGCCTGTGCGCGAACGTCCCGGCGCAGCACGCCGTGGCCACCGCCCTGGGCGGCCGCCAGTCGATCAAGGACCTGGTGCTGCCCGGCGGCCGGCTGGCGGAGCAGCGGGACGTGGCGTACGAGCTGCTGACCCAGATCCCGGGCGTCACCTGCGTACGGCCGAAGGGCGCGCTGTACGCGTTCCCGCGGCTCGATCCCAAGGTCTACAAGGTCAAGGACGACCAGCAGATGGTGCTCGACCTGCTGCGGGCCGAGCGGATCCTGGTGGTGCAGGGCACCGGCTTCAACTGGCCGGAGCCGGACCACTTCCGCCTGGTCACGCTGCCGGCCAAGGAGGACCTGGCGGACGCGGTGGGCCGGATCGGGCGCTTCCTGGACGGCTACGGGCAGCCGTAGCCCGGGCCGATACCTCGAAACGCCCCCTTCTTGGACTGAGTCCAAGGTAGGATGTACTCCTGATTGGAGGAGGAGTGCACCCATGTACGAGCCGATCCGCACCAAATCGGTCCATACGACGGCGGCGCCCACCCTTCCGCGACGCAGTCGTGACGAGGAGCTGGACCTCCAGCTCGCCGGACACCTCGCCGCCCTGCTGACCGTCACCGACGAGCTGCGGGCGCTGGAGTCCAGCCCAGAGCTCGACCGTGCCGCGGAGCAGCTCGCCGAGGCCGTGACGGGCCTGCACCGAGGGCGTCCCCCGCTGCGGCTCTCCCCGGCGGCCCCCGCCGGGCGGGCATCCGCCGAGGCCGCCCGGGTGGCGGCCCTCCACCGGAGGGCGCGCGCGCTCGCCGGCCGGGCCCTGGTGGTCGCCGAATCACGCCAGAACGCGGAGGCCGCGGCGCTCGCCGAGCGCCACATCGCGGTCCACACCGCAGCCGCCTGAGAGACAGACCGAGGGCCGGGACCGGATTTCGTGACATCCGGTCCCGGCCCTCGGCTGTGAGGGTCGGCGCGGCCCGCCCACGGGGGCGATGGTCAGGGTCGGGGTCCCCGCGGCGCGGCCATGCCTACCGCCGGGCGGCCCACCCGCGCCGCACGCACGGGGAGGGTCGGGCCGCCCGGATCCGGTGGGGGCTCAGCCCAGGCGCTGCACCAGCGCGCGGTACTCGTCCCACAGCTCCTTCGGCGTGTGGTCGCCGAAGGTCTCCAGATGGGACGGGATGAGGGAGGCCTCGTGCCGCCAGGTCTCGACGTCGACCGAGAGCAGCAGGTCGAGGTCCTGCTGCGAGATGTCGAGCCCGGTCGTGTCGAGGGAGCCCTCGGCCGGCAGGATGCCGATCGGCGTCTCGACGCCCTCGGCCTGGCCGTTGAGGCGCTCCACGATCCACTTCAGCACGCGGCTGTTCTCGCCGAAGCCCGGCCACACGAACCGGCCGTCCGCGTCCTTGCGGAACCAGTTCACGTAGTAGATCTTCGGGAGCTTGTCGGCGTCGTGCTTCTGGCCGAGCCCGACCCAGTGGCCGAAGTAGTCGCCCATGTTGTAGCCGCAGAACGGCAGCATGGCGAACGGGTCGCGGCGCAGCTCGCCGACCTTGCCCTCGGCGGCGGCGGTCTTCTCGGAGGCGACGTTGGCGCCGAGGAAGACACCGTGCTGCCAGTCGAAGGACTCGGTGACCAGCGGCACGGCCGAGGCACGGCGGCCGCCGAAGAGGATGGCCGAGATCGGCACGCCCTTGGGGTCCTCCCACTCGGGCGCGATGGTCGGGCACTGGCTGGCCGGGACGGTGAAGCGGGCGTTGGGGTGGGCGGCCGGGGTCCCGGACTCCGGCGTCCAGGAGTTGCCCTTCCAGTCCGTGAGGTGGGCCGGGAGCTCCTCCGTCATGCCCTCCCACCAGACGTCGTTGTCGTCGGTGAGGGCGACGTTGGTGAAGACCGAGTTGCCCCACAGGGTCTTCATCGCGTTGGCGTTGGTGTGCTCACCGGTGCCCGGCGCGACGCCGAAGAAGCCGGCCTCGGGGTTGATCGCGTAGAGGCGGCCGTCCTCGCCGAAGCGCATCCAGGCGATGTCGTCGCCGATGGTCTCCACCGTCCAGCCGGGGATCGTCGGCTCCAGCATGGCGAGGTTGGTCTTGCCGCAGGCGCTCGGGAAGGCGGCCGCGACGTACTTGGCCTCGCCGCGCGGCGGGGTGAGCTTGAGGACGAGCATGTGCTCGGCCAGCCAGCCCTCGTCGCGGGCCATGACCGAGGCTATGCGCAGGGCGTAGCACTTCTTGCCCAGCAGCGCGTTGCCGCCGTAGCCGGAGCCGAAGGACCAGATCTCACGGCTCTCGGGGAAGTGCGAGATGTACTTGGTGGAGTTGCACGGCCACGGCACGTCGGCCTGGCCGGGCTCCAGCGGGGCGCCGACGGAGTGCACGGCCTTGACGAAGAAGCCGTCCTCGCCGAGCTCGTCGAGGACGTCCTGGCCCATGCGCGTCATCGTCCGCATGGCGGTCGCGACGTACGCGGAGTCGGTGATCTCCACGCCGATCGCGGACAGCTCGGAGCCCAGCGGGCCCATGCAGAACGGGACGACGTACATGGTGCGGCCACGCATGGCGCCGCGGAAGAGTCCCTTCTCACCGCTGAAGATCTCCCGCATCTCGGCGGGGGCCTTCCAGTGGTTGGTCGGACCCGCGTCCTGCTCCTCCTCGGAGCAGATGAAGGTGCGGTCTTCGACACGAGCGACGTCGGTCGGGTCGGAGGCGGCGTAGTACGAGTTGGGGCGCTTGATCGGGTCCAGCTTCTTGAAGGTGCCCTTCGAGACGAGTTCGTCCGCGAGGCCCTGGTACTCCTCCTCGGAGCCGTCGCACCACACGATCTCGTCCGGCTGGGTCAGCTCGGCGATCTCGCCGACCCATGCGATCAGGTCCTGGTGATTGGTGGGAGCCGCATTGACGCGCGCCACGATCGCTCCGTTCCGCCCGGTGTGCACTCACCTGGCGTCAGATATCCGAGGGTGTGTTGTAGGCCCCTTGGGGGCTGCGACCCGGATGCTGCTTTTCGTGGGTTGCTCATCCGGTGCCGTCCGCACTCATATGAGTATCAGGATAGGAAACGCGATCTGTCCAGGGCGCGTGGGGTGAGCATCGCCACTCCCAACGTCCGGCGACACCGCGTACTACGTATCGGTAACCTACGCAACCGTAGGTAGCATTGACCTCATGAGCTCCGTGGACGAGACTCCCGTTGTGCCGCCCGCCCTTGAAGAACTCGCATCCGTCGCCGCCCCCCTGAAGCCGAAGCTGAGGGGGTGGCTGCATGCCGGCATGTTCCCGGCCGTCCTGATCGCCGGGGTCACCCTGACCGCGTTCGCCGAGAGCACCCGCGGGCGGATCGCCTGCGCCGTGTTCACCCTGACCGCATGCGCGCTTTTCGGCGTGAGCGCGCTCTACCACCGCGGGAACTGGGGACCGCGGAGCGAGACCGTGCTGCGCCGGCTGGACCACGCGAACATCTTCCTGATCATCGCGGGCACCTACACGCCCTTCACGCTCCTGCTGCTGCCGGCCGGCAAGCAGCAGATCCTGCTCTGGCTGGTCTGGGCCGGAGCACTGGCGGGCATCGCCTTCCGGGTCTTCTGGGTGGGCGCGCCACGCTGGCTCTACACGCCCTGCTACATCGCGCTCGGCTGGGCGGCGGTCTTCTTCCTGCCCGACTTCATGCGGCACGGCGGCATCGCCGTGCTCGTCCTCATCGTCGTCGGCGGCCTGCTCTACAGCATCGGAGCGGTGATCTACGGGACCAAGCGCCCCAACCCCTCACCGCGCTTCTTCGGCTTCCACGAGGTCTTCCACTCGTTCACGCTCGCCGCGTTCATCGTCCACTACGTCGGCATCTCGCTGGTCGCCTACAACCACGCGTAGCCCGCGCCGGACGCAGGAAGCCCCCGCACACCGCCGGTGTGCGGGGGCTTTCGCATGCCCGGATTGATAGCTACTATTTTTTGAGAGTCGCTGTCATTTGGCGGTGACTTTCGAAGGTGGCGACTCGATCACCCGGAGACCTCCCATGACGACAACGGCCGACCCCCGGCGCTGGTGGGCCCTCGGGGCCCTGGTCGCCGGCATGCTCGTACTCGGTTTCGACATGACGATCCTCAACGTCGCGCTGCCGACCATGGCCGCCGAGCTGGGCGCCGACACCGGCGACCAGCAGTGGATCGTCGACGGCTACACCGTGGTCTTCGCCGCCGCGATGCTCCCCGCGGGCCTGCTGGGCGACCGCTGGGGACGGCGCCGGATGCTCATCACCGGCCTCGGGATCTTCCTCGCCGGCTCCGTGCTCGGCGCCCTCGCCGGCAGCCCCGGACCGGTCGTCGCCGCCCGCACGGTGATGGGCCTGGGCGCGGCCCTCGTCATGCCGCTGGCGCTGTCCGTCCTGCCGTCGCTGTTCGGACCCGGGGAGCGGTCCAAGGCGGTCGGCGCGGTCACCGCGGCCATGGCGCTGGGGATGCCGCTCGGGCCGATCATCGGCGGCACCCTGCTCGACCACTTCTGGTGGGGCTCCATCTTCGTGATCAACATCCCGCTCGTCGCCATCGGCATCGCCGCGTGCCTGTTCCTGCTGCCCGAGACCAGCGACCCCGGCACGCCCCGGGTCGACCCGTCGAGCACGGCCCTGTCGGTGACCGGGCTCGGCGCCCTGGTGTTCGGCATCATCGAGGCGCCGCGCCGGGGGTGGGGCGACCCGCTCGTGCTGCTGACGCTCTTCGCCTCGGTCGCGCTGCTGACGGGGCTGGTGCTCCGCGAGCGCCGTCAGACGCGGCCCATGCTCGACCTCGGCCTGCTGCGGCAGCGGGGCTTCCTGTGGAACGCGGTCGCCGCCACGCTGGTGACCTTCATCCTCACCGGCCTGCTCTTCGTCCTGCCGCAGTACCTGCAGGCCGTGCTCGGCAACGACGCCCTCGGCACCGGCGTCCGGCTGCTGCCGATGATGGGCGGCCTGCTCGTCGCCGCCCGCGGCAGCGCACCGCTGGTCGGGCGGTTAGGGCCGCGGCCGGTGGTCACAGCGGGGCTGCTCCTGCTCACCGCGGCCGCGGTGCTCGGCGGCCGCACGGACGTCCACGACGGCTACGGGGCGACCGCGCTGTGGCTGTCCATCACCGGTTTCGCCTTCGGCTTCGCGATGATCCCCGCCATGGACGCGGCGCTGGGCGCGCTGCCGCGGGAACGGGCCGGCAGCGGCTCCGGGCTGCTGATGACCCTGCGCCAGACCGGCGGCGCCATCGGCGTCGCGGTCCTGGGCAGCCTGCTGGCGGCTGCCTACGAGGACCGCCTCGACACCTCGGGCCTGCCCGCGGCGGCCGCCGACGCCGCCTCGGGCTCCGTGGGGGCCGCGCACGCCGTCGCTGCCGCCCTCGGCGACCCCGCGCCGGCCGTCTCGGCGAACGCGGCGTACGTGCACGGAATGGACGTCGCCCTGCTCGCCTGCGGCGCCGCCTCGCTCGCGGCGGCCGTGCTGACCGCGCTCTTCCTGCCGGACGCCCGCGCCGCGAAGGAGGTGCCCGGCACCGCGGAGATGGCCCCGCCCTCGGTCGATGCACGACAATGACCAGCGTGACCGCACCGACCAGACCCAGCCTCCGCGAGCGCAAGAAGATCCGGACCCGCCGGGCCATCCGCCGCGCGGCCTGCCGGCTCTTCGAGGCGCAGGGGTACGACGGCACCACCGTCGAGCAGATCGCGGAAGCCGCCGAGGTCTCGGCCAGCACGGTCTTCCGGTACTTCCCCACCAAGGAGGACATCGTCCTCACGGACGAGTACGACCCGGTCATGGTGGCCGCGCTGCGCGCCCGCCCGGCGGACGAGTCCATCGTCGCCTCGCTGCGCCACGCCCTGCTGGGGCCGCTGCGCGAGATGCTCGCCGACGAGGCCGAGTTCGAGGAGATGCGGCAGCGGCTGCGGCTGGTGCGCTCGGTGCCGGCCGTCCGTGCCCGGATGGGCGAGAACATCCAGGAATCCAGCCGGCTGCTGGCCTCCGTCACGGCCGAGCGCCTCGGACGCCCCGAGGACGACTTCGAGATCCGGGTCGTCGTCGGGGCGCTGATCGGGGCCTGGTCCGAGGCCGTCTTCCACTGGCTCGACTCCGACGGCGCCGAGGACCTCGCCGCCGTCCTCGACCGCTCGCTGGGGCTGCTCGCGGCCAACCTCTGCCGCTAGAGCCTCTCGCCCACCGACCGGGCGCCCCCTGTCGCCGCGGTCGCAGGCCCGGCCGTCGTGGTCGGTGTCCAGCCGCGGCGGGCGGCGGAGGTGCGGGCAACCGCCTTCGGGAACGCGACCGGGACGCATACGTCCGCGGTGCCGCAGCCGCGGACGCAGCCCGAGACGCTCACCCCGACCGGTGCCGAGGCCCGCTTCCCGCCGGGCTTCACAGGCCCGCTCGCGAGGTCGTCGCGAAGTCGTGGACGTGCGGGGAGGGCTGTTCGGCGGCCCCGGTCGCGGAGCGCGCCGCGGACCCGGACCCCGTCGCCGCGGCATCCGGATGGACCCACTTCGCCACCTACGGCCCGCCGTTCGCGTCGACCGCGAAGAGCAGCGCGGGGACCTCCGCCTCAACGCGCGCCCAACTGCTCCCCCAGCGCGTCCGCGTCGGCCGTCGGCGCCGCGCACACGAAGTGCCGGCAGACGTAGGCCGCGGGACGTCCGTCGAGCAGCGGGCGGTCGGCGAGGAGGGCGTACTCGTCGGTGCCGGGCTCACCCGCGGCGACCACCGCGCCCGGGGCGGTGCCCAGCAGCGCGGCGCGGTGCAGTGCCGCCGTCCCCGCGTCGCCGGCCGGGCCGACCACGGCGACCTCGCGGGGGCCGTCGAGCGCCGCCTCGGCGACCGCCAGCCCCCAGCCGATGAACCGCGGCACCCGGCCGGCGAGGGCGCCCACGACGCCCAGCGCCTGCTCGGCGGCCTCGCGGTGCCGGGTGGAGCCGGTGTACGCGGCGTACGACAGCAGCGCGCCGGCCGCGCCCGTCCAGCCCGAGGGGGCGGCGTTGTCGGTCGGGTCCTGCGGGCGGCGGATCAGCGCCTCCGCGTCGTCGGCGGTGTCGTAGAGCGCTCCGCCCTCTCCGGTGAAGTGCCGCAGCACGGAGTCGAGCAGCAGCCCCGCGAAGTCCAGCCACACGCCCTCGCCGGTCACCGCGCTGAGCGCGAGAAAGCCCTCCGCGACGTCCGCGTAGTCCTCCAGCACACCGGCGTTGCCGCCCACCACGCCGTCCCGCGAGGTCCGGGCGAGCCGGCCGTGCTCGTCCATGTGGACCCGCACCAGCAGGTCCGCGGCCTCCACGGCCGCCGCGACGAGGTCCGGGCGTTCGAAGTACGCGCCGGTCTCGGCCAGCGCGGCGACCGCCAGCCCGTTCCAGGCGGCGACGACCTTGTCGTCCCTGCCGGGACGGGGCCGGCCCTCCCGCGCCGTGAACAGCCGCTCGCGCACGGAGGCGATCCGCTCCGCGTCCACGAAACCCCCGTCGGCGGGGAGTTGGAGCACGGAGGCGCCCTCCTCGAAGGTGCCGTCCTCCGTGACCCCGAAGAACTCGGCGGCCAGCGCCGCGTCCGCCTTGCCCAGGACGTCCTCCAGTTCCGCCGGCGTCCAGACGTAGAACGCCCCCTCGCCGTGGCCGCCGCCCGGCCTGTCGCTGTCGGCGTCGAGCGCGGAGGCGAAGCCGCCCTCGTGGGTGCGCAGCTCGCGGACGAGGAAGTCGGCGGTCTCCAGGGCCACCCGGCGGGCCAGATCGGAGCCGGTGGCGCGCCACAGGTGGGCGTAGACCCGGCACAGCAGTGCGTTGTCGTAGAGCATCTTCTCGAAGTGCGGAACCACCCACTTCCGGTCCACGGAGTAGCGCGCGAAGCCGCCGCCGAGCTGGTCGTAGATGCCGCCGCGGGCCATCGCCTCACAGGTGTCCCGGGCCATCTGCAACGCGCCCTCGGAACCGGTGCGCGCGTGGTGCCGCAGCAGGAACTCCAGGGCCATCGACGGCGGGAACTTGGGCGCGCCGCCGAAGCCCCCGTACGTGGCGTCGTAGTCCCGGGTCAGTCCCAGCAGCGCCGCCGCGAGCTCCTGCTCCCCCGGGGCGGCCGTCCCGCCGAGGGCCATGGAGCGCCCGCCCAGGTCCTTCACGATGGCCGCCGCGACCGCCCCGACCTCGTCGCGGCGCTCGCGCCAGGCCGCCTCCACGCCTTCCAGCACCTGCCGGAACGAGGGCATGCCGTGCCGCGGGGCGGGCGGGAAGTAGGTGCCGAAGTAGAACGGCTCGCCCTCGGGGGTCAGGAACACCGTCATCGGCCAGCCGCCCTGCCCGGTCGCCGCCTGCACGGCCTCCATGTAGACGGCGTCGACGTCGGGCCGCTCCTCCCGGTCGACCTTCACCGACACGAAGTGCTCGTTGAGGTAGGCGGCGGTCGCCTCGTCCTCGAAGGACTCGCCGGCCATGACATGGCACCAGTGGCAGCTGCTGTACCCCACGCTGAGCAGCACCGGCAGCCCGCGCTCCCGCGCCTCCGCGAAAGCCTCCTCGCCCCAGGGCCACCAGTGCACGGGATTGTCCGCGTGCTGCAGCAGGTACGGGGACGTGGAACCGCTCAGTCGATTGGCCATGCCCCCAGCCTCACACATCGCGCCCCGCCGCCGCGCCCGCGCCCGCGCCGGCCGGCTCGGCACCGGCCGGCGCCCGCCCCGTAAGGGGCCCCAAGTTGTCCACCGCAACCAACGTTGTCCCAGCTCGGGGGGCCTGGTGGAATCGACCGCCGGACCGGACGCGTGTCCCGACGCCCGGACGGACACGCCGGTCGGCGAAGGGAGCGGCGGCATGCTGGAGACGGTGGGCCTCACGGCTGCCGAGGGCGAGGTGTACCGCCTTTTGGTCGTCACCGAGGCGGCGTCCGCCGAGGAGATCTCCGGCCGTTGCGGCCTTGACGCCCCGACGGCCCGGCGGCTGCTGCTCGCCCTCGAGGCCAAGGGACTGGCGAGCGCGGTCGAGGAGAGTCCCGGCTGGTTCACGGCCGTTCCCCCGGATACGGCGCTCGTGCCGCGGCTGCGGCGCCACTCCGACGCCCTGGAGCAGACCCGGGCGGCCGTGCGCGATCTGGTGGAGACCTACCGCCGCAGCGCGCGGGCCTGGGGCGAGGGCGAGGCGATCGAGATCATCAGCGGCGCCGCCGCGCTGCGGCAGCACCTGCGGCAGGTCCAGGACGGTGCCCGCCACGAGATGCTGTGGTTCGTCAAGGCCGGATATGTGGCCATGCCCCCGGAGAGCAACCAGGAGGAGTACCACGCGCTGTCCCGGGGCGTGCTCTACCGGGCTCTTTACGAACAGGCGTACTTCGACGACCCCGGCGCGGTGGACAACGTCGTCAGCGGTGTGCGGGCCGGCGAGGTCTCCCGGGCGGTGCCCCAACTGCCCCTTCGCATGGCGATCGCCGACCGGTCGGTGGCCGTCCTGCCGCTGGCTTCCTCCTCCGCGCCCGGCAGCCCCCAGCCCCTCAAAGCGGCGCTGGTGCGGGGAAGCAGTCTGCTGGAGGCGCTCATCGACCTGTTCGACCACTACTGGGAGGTCGGCGCCCCGCTCCGGGTGACCGAGGAAGGCCAGATCGGCCGGGCCGGCCACACCGACACCCCGTCACCGGTCGCGAAGGATCGGCACTTGCTGTCCCTGATGGTCGCGGGCCTGACCGACGAGGCGATCGCCGGACAGCTCCGCGTGAGCAAGCGCACCATTCAGCGGCGCGTCCAGGTGCTGATGAGTCTCGCGGGCGTCACCACCCGCATGCAGCTGGGATGGCACGCGGCCCGCCGGAACTGGCTCTGAGGCGCCGGCCGGCGCCGGAACGCGAACGGGCCCGCCGGACGGATCCGGCGGGCCCCGCGCCGCCTGCCTGCGCTACTTGAGCAGGTAGGCCTTGATGACGGTCTGCCGGAAGGAGTTGCCCTCGGCGTCCTTGACGTACGTACGCAGTGAGACCGAGCCGCCCGGCGAGAGGTGCGGGTGGTTCACGGTCACGGTGCGCTGCACGCCCGTGCCCGTGACCTCGGCCGCGTGCCAGGTCCTGCCCTCGTCGTAGGAGACCTCGACGGTGAAGGTGCGGATCGGTACCTCGGCGGCGCCGGCCGTGCGCTGGATCAGGACCGGAATGTCGAACCTGCAGTCCGCCTTGGCCCGGTTCCACTCGTCCAGCTGCGGCGACATGAGCACCGCGTACAGCGGCAGCGCCTGCTGGGTCGCCGTGGTCTGCGACCGGAACCGCCATTCGGCCCGCAGGCTCGTGGAGATGGAACTGGGAGCGAGGTCGCGGTCCTCCGCGACCGTCAGACGGTAGTCGGCGGGGGTGGCGTCGGCCGGTACGTAGCCCGTGTCCAAGTTCTGGGAGACCAGTTCGCCGTTGCGCCGCAGCTCCGCCGTCGGCCTGCCGGTATTCGTGTCGGCCGCCAGGTCGAGGTTGCCGTTCGCGGCCCACTCGATGGGGTAGAACATCATGTCCCCGTCGCGGTAGGCGCCCATCTCGGGCGAGAAGCCGACGCCCTGGATCCCGTTGTTCCAGTGCTCCTCGACCTTGGCTCCGGCCCTGTAGCCGTGCAGGGAGCTGAGGAAGAGCTGTCCGCGCTTGTCCGGGTCGAGGAAGCTGGTCTGGTCGAAGGCGGTCTGCCAGCGCAGGCCGTCGGCCGCCGCGAAGTAGTCGACGCGCCGGCTGGGAACGGGGAGTCCGTCAAACCCGTGCACGAGGAACCGGATGTCGTCGATGTGCATGTAGAGGCCACGGAAGGCCGTGGTCTGCGGGGCGGTGGCGGCGAACGTGGTGGTCACCTGGGCCAGCTCCGACTTGCGGGGGTGGTAGCCCGGATCCGCCGGGATACCGCCGTGGACCGGCCGGACCAGGTAGTAGATGGACGAGGGAATCCCGCCGTCAGCGCTGGGCTCGCCCCAGACGGTGTTGTCCACATAGGCGAACTTCGAGTCCTCGTACTGGGCCGTCGGAACCGCGTACAGGCCCTCGACGCGGTCGCCGCCGATCGCGTTGTTCATGACGAGGGATGTGAGCTGGTCGCCCAGGCCGATCGTGTCGAACTCGGCCGACATGATGCGCGCCGAACGGCTCGGGGCCGAGACCGTGACGGGCTTGGCGGTCCGGGCGTCGATGGTCGCCGTCTGGTCGGTGGTCATGACGACCTTCGGCACACCGAGCATGGTGCCCTCGGTGAACGCCGCGTCGGCGAAGAAGCCGCTCACGGAGTAGGTGTCGTTCGGGATCCGCAGCACGGTGCTGTCCTGGCCGAGCAGTTCCCGCTCGTACAACCTGCCGTCGGCCGAGCTGACGAGCAGGTAGGCGAAGTCGGGAGCCGCGCCCGAACGGCTCCTCATGGTGATCCGCAGATCGTGGGACGGCTGCTCGATGTCGGCGCCGAACGGAACTCGCACCGAGACGCTGTCGTCCGCGGTGGCCGCATGCACCACGCCGCTGAAGGCGGCGTAGAGCGTGGTGGCCTCCGGGTTCACGGTGAGGGTGACGTCCGCGGTTCCGTGCGCGGGAACGGTGACTGTGTCGGTGCTGAGGCTGAACAGGTTCTCGGGCGCGGGTGCCTTGCCGGCCTTGTAGCCGGCGTTGTGCTCCAGGTGGAGGGTGAGCGGCTCGTCGCCCGGGTTGCGGTAGGTGATCGTCTTGCTCACCGGCGGGCGCACGCCGTCGGTCCAGCGGACCAGCCCGAAGTCCAGTCCGGTGGGCTCGGCGGTGACGTGCTGGTCGACCGCCCGGGCGATGTCCACGCGCCCGGCGCCCTGGTAGTAGGCGCCGCTCTCGAAGGCACCCGTCGTCGAGTGCATCAGCTGGCGTTTGACCTGCTCCGGGGTCCAGTCGGGGTGCTGCTGGAAGAGGATGGCGGCGGCGCCGGTCACGTGCGGCGTGGCCATGGAGGTGCCGCTCATCGCGATGTAGCCGTCGTCGGCGGTGGTGCCGCCTGCCCTGGCGGCGACGACCCCGACGCCGGGGGCGACGAGGTCGGGCTTGAGACCGGAGTCGCCGACCCGCGGGCCGATCGAGCTGAAGTAGGCCAGCTCGTCGTCGACATCGGTGGCGCCGACAGCGAGGGCGCTGTCGGCGGAGGCGGGGGTGGAGACCTTGCCGGGGCCGGAGTTGCCGGCCGCGGCCACGACCAGGGCGCCGTAGTCACGGGTGACGGTGTCGACCATGGCCTCGATGGCGTCGGTCTCCGGAGTGTCGGGCTCACCCAGGCTGAGGTTGATCACCTTTGCGCCGTGCTCGGCGGCCCAGGCCAGCCCCTCGATGATGGCGGAGTCGGCGCATTGGCCGTTCCTGGTGCAGACCTTGCCGGACAGGATCCGCGCGCCCGGCGCCACGCCCTTGTACCGGCCTCCGGAGGCCGCACCGGAACCGGCGATGATCGAGGTCACATGAGTGCCGTGGCCCATGAGGTCGTCGGTGTTCGGCTCGGTGGTGAAGTTCGCGGATTCGGCGACGAGGCCCTTGAGGTCCGGGTGGTTCGGGTCGAAGCCGGTGTCGAGCACCGCGACCTTGACGCCGGCACCCGTGTAGCCCTTCTCCCAGGCGTGCGGGGCCCCGATGAGCGGCACTGTTTTGTCGAGTTGGACCTTGGCACGGCCGTCGAGCCAGACCCGGCGTACGCCCGCCCCGAAGGACGCGGCGCCCGCCTTGGCGGGGGCGATGCCCTCCCAGAACTCCGCGGCGGCCTTGCGGTCCTCGCGGAGGGTCGCGAAGGAGGTACCGGGGACGGCGCGGACCCCGTCGGCCCCGGCCGCGGTGAGCCGGCTCCCGGCGGTTTCCGCGTCACCCGCGTACTGGACGATGAGCGGCAGGCTCGCCCGCTCGGCGTACTTCGCCTTGACCAGGGCCGATACGTTGAACAGCGCCCTGTCGAGGCGGTCCGCCGCGAGCAGGGGAAGCGCGTCGACGGGTATGACCGTCCAGTCGCGCCCGTCCTGACGCTTGACGAAGGTGATGTGCTCGCGGCCCTCGGCAGGCTCGACCGAGACGCTCTGCCGGCCCGCCGGGTCGGTCTCCAGCGTGACGCGGTCGCCCGTGATCAGGGTGACCTGGTGCCGGGTGGCCGCGGTGGACCCGGTGGACCCGTTGGCCGTGCCCGCTACGGCCGGGTCGGCCGGCCCGGTACCCTGAGCCGCGCCGGGTGTGGCGGTCAGACCTGCCAGCAGCGCCGCGAGAGCGGCGGCGGCCACATACTGCGGCCGGGGGCTTCTGGCCCTCGGCCGCCACCTGTTGTTCATCTGTCTCATGGGGAGACAGCGTGGCGCCGCCGTCGGCGGGGGTCAGCACTTTCCGTTGTCGAGCAGACGCCAAGTCACCTTTGCGCCACGGCGCGGCGGCCCCGCAGACGCACGGACGCCGGGCCCCGGGCCGGTCCCGCGTGCGGACGCGGTGTCGCGATGTGGCCTGTTCGGCAGGACACTTGGGGACGAGTGGCGACCGAGGGGGCAGTGTTGACGAAGCACACGCCGCAACTGCAGAAGCAACTGCGCACGTCCGACCGGGCCGAGGTGTTACGGCTGCTGGAGCGGGCCGTCGCCGGGGAGTTGCGGGGCGGGAGCCCCGGGGAGGCGGAGGAGACGCTGCGGCGCGGACGGGCGGCGCTGGACGAGATCGCGGGCGAGGCGGCGGCCGAGTACGCCGCGTACACCGCCGCGGTGGCGGCGGAACGGGCGGGCCGCCGGTCGGGACTGGGCACCCCGGCGCTGGTGACCGCGGTCGCGGCCGTCGCGGCGTGTGTGGCGGACCTCGGCTGGGGCACCCCGACGGCCACGGCGCTGGGCGCGGGCGGCGTGGTCGCGGTCGCCGGGGCGGCCGTGACGGCGGCACTGGCGACGGGCGGCGGCGCCGGACCGGCGCAGGAGCTGCGGGGGGCCTGGCTGGAGGCCGTGGAGCAGCGCGGCGTCCGCCCGTTCCTGGAACGCCGGCCGGCCGCGGCGGCCCCCGCCAAGGTGCCGGCGCAGCGCCGTACCGACCGCAGCGCCGCGGCGCGGGGCCGCAGTGTGCTGGAGCAGTCCTTCGCCCATCTGCCCGCCACCGAGGGGCCGTTCGCCGGGCGCCGGGAGCACGTGCGGCAGATCGCCCAGTGGGTGCACCAGGCGCGGGTCTCCCCCGCCTCGGAGCCCGTCGTGGTGGTGCTGCACGGGCAGGCCGGGTCCGGGCGCACCACACTCGCGGTGCGCGCCGCCCAGCAGCTCAAGGACCAGTTCCGCGGTGCCTGCGTCGTCGATCTGCGCGGTGCCGCGCCCGGGGAGCGCCCGCTGCCCGTCCGGGACGCGCTGCTGCATCTGCTCAACCGGCTCGGCGCCCCCCGCGAACAGCTCCTCTTCCGCGAGCGCACCTCCCGGGAGCAGCATCTGCGGCGGCTCGCCGACCAGTACCAGAAGCACCTCACCGATGTCCCCGTCGTCATCGTCCTCGACGACGCCGCCGGCCCCGAGCAGATCCGCGCCCTGGTCCCCGAGCGTTCCGACAGCCTCGTGCTCGTCACGTCGGCGGAACCGCTCGCCCTCGACATCCCGGCTGCCCGCGTCTACGCCCTGCCCGTGGACCCGCTGGGGGCGGACGCGTCGCGGGAACTGCTGGCCGGGCTCGCGCCCGGCACCGTCCCGGCCGTCCCCGCCGCGGAGGGCTCCGGTACCGCCGACGCCGTGCGGCGGCTGTGCGGCGGGCTGCCGCTGGCGCTGCGCATCGCGGGCAGTTCGCTCCCGGAGCGCGGCGCGGAGCGGCTGGCGGCTGACCTCGCGGCGTACGGCCCGGTGGGCCCGGTCGACCGGGCGCTGGCGCTGCGCTACCACGACCAGCCGGAGCCGGGGCGCCGGCTGCTGCGGCGGCTGGCGCTCGCGGGGCGGACGAGCCTGGGCGCGGCGGCGGCCGCGGCCCTCCTCGGGGCCGAGGAGCAGGAGGGCGCGCGGCGGCTGGGCGAGTTGGCGTCGGCCGGCCTCGTCGAGCACGTGCGCGGCAGCCGCTACCGGCTGCACGACCTCGTACGGCGCTTCGCCCACGCGCGCCTGCTCGACGAGGAGGACCCGGCCGAGCGGGCCGCCGCCCAGGAGCGGCTGATCCGCAGCTACGCCGAGCTGGCGGACGCGGTCATCCGCCTGGTCGACGGCCGGACCTCGACCCGCGCCGACCGCTTCGGGCCGCAGGGCTTCCCCTCGCTGGACCAGGCGCTGCGCTGGCTGGACGAGGAGTCGAGCTTCATCACCGCCGCGCTGCGGCACTCCGACGGCGTCGACCAGCGGGTGGTGCAGCATCTGCTCGGCGCGCTGTGCGACTACTGCCTGCTCCGCGGCGATCTCTACCGCCTCGGCGAGATCAGCGAGCTGGCCCAGGCGCACCAGCGGGAGGCGGACCAGTCGGTCCTGGTCCGCTCGGTGCAGTGGCGAACCGGCATCGCCGCGCGGCAGCTGGGCGAGCTGGACAAGGCCCGCTCGACGCTGTCGTCGGTGGTCGACCTGTACTTCGAGGCGCAGCACCCGGCGGGCGCCGCCCGGGCCCTGTGCAGCCTCGGCATCACCCTGCAGCAGCAGGGCAGCCTGCACGAGGCGGAGACCAAGCTGCGGGAGGCCCTGGAGCTGCAGTCCGGCGACGAGCTGCGGGCCGACCGGGCCTGGACGCAGCACGCGCTGGCGGCGGTGCTGCGGGACGCCGGGCGGCTGGCGGAGGCACGTGAGCTGCTGACCGAGTCGCTGGCCCTGCACCGGGAGAGCGAGAGCGTGCACGGCGAGGCGTGGGCCCATCTGCAGCTGGGCCAGTTGCTGCTGTTGCTGGGCGACGCGGAGCGCGGCGAGACGGAGCTGCGCGCCGCGGACGAGTGCTACGCCGCCACCCGCGACCCGCGCGGCGAGGCCTGGACCGCCACCCAGCTCGGCCGGGCCCGCCTGCTGCGCGCCGACGCCGCCACGGCCCAGCGGGTACTGCGCGACGCCCTCGCCCGCCACCGGGCCAACGAGGACGCCAGGGGCGAGGCGTGGTCCCTGTACTACCTCGGCCAGGCGCTGGAGGAGGGCGGCGAGCTGGACGCGGCCCTGCGGGCCCTGGAGCGCTCCCGGACCATGTTCAGCCGGATGCGGGACGTCTACGGGCTGGCCTGCGCCCGCCACCACTCCGCCCGGGTCACCCGCGACCAACGGGCGGCGCTCACCGGCAATCTGCGCAACAGCGGCTTCGCCCGCCAGCTCCTGCAGGACGCCCGCACCGACTTCCACCGCATCGGCGTCCCCCACGGCGAGGGCTGGTCCTGCGTGGAGCTCGCCGTCATCGACGCGGGCAACGGCCGGCTCTCCGCGGCCCTGGAGCTGGCCCGGGAGGCCGAGCGGCTCTTCGCCGGCATGAATGACCGGCGCGGTCTGGACTGGGCGCGCTTCCTGCAGTGCACGCTCCTGCCGCTGCTCTCGCCGGCGGGCGCCGCCGAGGCCCGCGAGCGGCTCACTCCGCTGCTGGGGGACGCGTACGAGGGCCGTGACCTGGACCTGGAGGAGTACGCGGAGGCGTACACCCTGCTGCTGGAGCGCGGTGTCCAGCCGGGCACGCCGTGGGAGGCGTGGCGGCTGGGCATGGTCCCGTCGCGGGGCGCCCGGATGGTGATGGCCGTCCCGGTGGACCGGGCGGTGGAGGGCTGAGGGCCCGGTCCAGCGTGTCACCGGCTCCCGGGCCCCCCGCGGGCGACAATCGCGACGGGGACCGACCGTGAGAGGACGTGACCATGGACCGGCTGCCCGCTTCGCTCCAGCCCATCCGCGACCGGGAGCAGGCGCTGCCGCACGAGGCGAGCGTCTACCGCGAGAGCCCGGTGCGGCACACGATCACCTTCGCGTGGGACGGCCCCGACGGCCCGGACGGCGGCGATGACGCCGGCCTCGCAGTGATCGTCTCCAGCGGCGCGCTGCCCGTACCGGCCGTCGGCGAGCACGTCGCCGTCCACGGCCACGACGTGCGGGTGGTCGCGGTGCGGACCTCGTACACCCGGTCCGACGACGAGGGTGTCCCACTGCTCTTCACGCGGGTGGGCGTCGCCGGGCCCGGCTGAGCGCCGCACCCCCTCCGCCACGGGAAGGGGTGCGCGGCATGTCTCAGCCGTTGCGGCCGGAGCCCTCGGAGCCCGCACCGGCGGAGGCCTTGGCCTGCGCGTCCGGGTGCCCGGGCTGCTCCGGCTGCTCCTCGAAGTCGATCTTCTTGAACTGCTTGTTCATGTTCTTCATCAGCCACCACAGGGAGAGGCCGATGATGGCGAAGATGACGAAGCCGAGGAGGCCGGGCGTCACCTTGTCTTGGTCCAGGTCGTTGGCGGCGAGGGGGACGAGCTGGGCTGCGGCCGTGCCGAGAGTCGCGTTCACGCGCTCAATTCTCCCGGATGCCCGCGAAGAGGTCGTCCTCGGGGAGGCTGGTGTCCACCCGGGTCTTCGCGAGCTCGTAGTCCTCGTTGGGCCAGACCTCCTTCTGGATCTCCATCGGGACGTGGAACCAGGCGCCGTCGGGGTCGATCTGGGTGGCGTGCGCGAGCAGCGCCTTGTCCCGGATCTCGAAGAAGTCCGAGCACGGCACGTGGGTGGTGATGGAGCGCTCGGGCCGGTCGAAGGACTTCCAGCGCTCCAGCCACTCGCCGTACGGGGACTCCAGCCCGCGGGCGAGCAGCGCCTCGTGCAGGGCGACGGTGCGCTGCCGGTTGAAGCCCTGGTTGTAGTAGAGCTTCAGCGGCGTCCACGGCTCGCCGGCCTCGGGATAGCGCTCCGGGTCGCCGGCGGCCTCGAAGGCGACCATCGAGATCTTGTGGGTCATGATGTGGTCGGGGTGCGGGTACCCGCCGTTCTCGTCGTACGTGGTGATCACGTGCGGGCGGAACTCGCGGATGAGCTTCACCAGCGTGCCCGCGGCCTCGTCCACGTCCTGGAGGGCGAAGCAGCCCTCGGGCAGCGGGGGCAGCGGGTCGCCCTCGGGAAGCCCGGAGTCGACGTAGCCGAGCCAGGACTGCTTGACGCCGAGGATCTCGCGCGCCTCGTCCATCTCCTTGGCGCGGACCTCGTGGATGTGCTCCTCGATGTACTTGTCGCCCTGCAGCTTGGGGTTGAGCACGGAACCGCGCTCGCCCCCGGTGCAGGTCGCGACCAGGACGTCGACGCCCTCGGAGACGTACTTGGCCATGGTGGCCGCGCCCTTGCTGGACTCGTCGTCGGGGTGTGCGTGCACGGCCATCAGCCGCAGCTGCTCGGTCAAGGTCGGATCCTCAGTCATGGGTCGTAGGTAGCGGCTTCTATAGTGACCGAAGCGAGGGGCTGTTTGATTCCAAGGCGGGATTCCCCGGGCCCCGGGAGGACTGATTGATGAGCGCGGTGCGCGACGGACTGCCCGAGGGACGGTACGGGCGGGGTGCCGACGCCGACGCGCGCGCGGACCGCAGGCTGCGTGCCGTGGGCTCCGTGCTCGGCGTGCTCATGCTGTTCTTCATCGGCTGGATCGCCTGGGACAAGCTGACCGGCACCGGGGTCAGCGCCGAGGTGATCAAGTTCCAGGTCGCCTCGGACCGGGAGGTCCAGGTCCACATCGAGGTGCGCAAGGACGCCGGCGTCCCGGCGGTGTGCACTCTGCGCTCGCTCGCCGAGGACCACGGCGAGGTGGGCCGCAAGGACGTTCGCCTCAATCAGCACAGCAGTCGCATCGATACCGTCGTCACCATTCGCACCACCAGTCGCGGCACTTCCGCGGAGTTGGTCGGCTGTCAGCCCGCAGGCTGATCCGACCTGCCCGGCCGTTCGGCCTCTGCCACATCTGACCTGGGGTTATGGCTTCCTGGTGATTTTCCTCTCGCCGATTGTCGGGGGGAATTGTTACGCTCGTGGTTTCGCCCTCCCGCGAAGACGCATCTTTTTGGGTAGGGCGTTCATTTGTAAGCAAGCGAGTTCGAGTACGACGAGGAGCACCTGTGACCCAGACCAGCGAGAACGTCACCTGGCTGACCCAGGAGGCGTACGACCAGCTCAAGGCCGAGCTGGAGCATCTGTCGGGTCCCGCACGCGCCGAGATCGTCGCCAAGATCGAGGAAGCCCGCCAGGAAGGCGATCTCAAGGAGAACGCCGGCTACCACGCGGCACGCGAGGACCAGGGCAAGCTGGAGCTCCGCATCCGCCAGCTGACGCAGCTGCTGCAGCACGCCAAGGTGGGCGAGGCCCCGGCGGACAACGGCGTGGTCGCGCCGGGCATGGTCGTGACGATCGCCTTCGACGGCGACCCCGACGACACCCTGACCTTCCTGCTGGGCTCGCGTGAGTACGTGTCGTCGGACCTGGAGACCTACTCGCCGCAGTCCCCGCTGGGCTCGGGTGTGAACGGCAAGAAGATCGGCGACGACGCGAGCTATGAGCTCCCGAACGGCAAGAAGGCGTCGGTGAAGATCCTCGACGCCAAGCCGCACAGCGGCTGACGCCGCCCCACACACACGCGGCGAGCCCCCGGCCGGGAAGGCCGGGGGCTCGCCGCGTGCGGTGGGCCGATGCCCGCGGGACGGGTGTCAGGCCGTCGCCGAGCGGTACTTGCGCACCGCGAGGGTGCGGAAGACCAGGATGATCACGACGGACCAGAGCACCGAGGCGAGCGCCGGGTGCTGCATGGGCCAGGCGTCCGGGACCTGGTAGTTCGGCGGAAGGTTGCCGAACAGCTCGCGGCAGGCCAGCACGGTGGAGCTGAACGGGTTCCACTCGGCGATGTGCCGCAGCCAGGGGGTCATCTGGTTGGGGTCCACGAAGGCGTTCGACAGGAACGTCAGCGGGAAGAGCCAGATGAGGCCGCCCGAGGTGGCCGCCTCCGGGGTGCGGACCGACAGGCCGATCAGGGCACCGATCCAGGAGAAGGCGTAGCCGAGCAGGAGCAGCAGGGCGAACGCGCCGAGCGCCTTGGGCAGGCCCTCGTGGATGCGCCAGCCCACCAGCAGGGCGACGATCGCCAACACGAGCACGGTGAGCGCCGTCTGGACCAGGTCGGCCAGAGTGCGGCCGGTGAGCACCGCGCCGCGGGCCATCGGCAGCGACCGGAAGCGGTCGATGAGGCCCTTGTGCATGTCGTCGGCGATGCCCGCGCCCGCGCCCGCGGTGGCGAAGGTCACGGTCTGGGCGAAGATGCCCGCCATCAGGAACTCGCGGTAGACCGTCGAGTCGGTGGAACCGCCGACGTTCATGGAGCCGCCGAAGACGTAGCTGAACAGCACCACGAACATGATCGGCTGGACGAGGCCGAAGATCACGACCTCGGGGATCCGCAGCATGCGGATCAGGTTGCGCCGGGCGACCACCAGCGAGTCGCGGACGGACTGCACGATCGGGTTGGAGGTGCGCGGCGCGCTGGTGGAGACCGCGTCGGTCACCGTGGTCACTGGGACTCCTCTTCCTTCTCCTCGGCGGCGTGGCCGGTGAGCGACATGAAGACATCGTCGAGGGTGGGCCGGCGCAGACCGATGTCGTCGATCTCGATGCCGCGGGTGTCGAGCTCGCGGATGACCTCCGCGAGCAGCTTGGCGCCGCCGGCGACCGGTACGGTGATCCGGCGGGTGTGGTCGTCCAGGGTCGTCTCGCCCTTGCCGAAGCCCTTCAGCACCTCGGTGGCGGTCGCCAGGTGGGCGCGGTCGTGGACGACGACCTCCACGCGCTCGCCGCCGGTGCGCGCCTTGAGCTCGTCCGACGTGCCGCGGGCGATGACCTTGCCGTGGTCGATCACGCAGATGTCGTGGGCGAGGTGGTCGGCCTCCTCCAGATACTGCGTGGTGAGCAGCAGCGTGGTGCCGCCCGCCACCAGGTCCTGGATGACCTCCCACAGCGCGAGGCGGTTGCGGGGGTCGAGGCCGGTGGTCGGCTCGTCCATGAACATCACCGGCGGCCTGACGACCAGCGCGGCCGCCAGGTCGAGCCGGCGCCGCATGCCGCCGGAGTAGGTCTTCGCCGTGCGGTCGGCCGCATCGGCGAGGTTGAAGCGCTCGAGCAGCTCCGCCGCCCGGGCCTTCGCGTCACGGGCGCTCATCTGGTAGAGCTGGCCGACCATCTGCAGGTTCTCGCGGCCGGTGAGGTACTCGTCGACGGCCGCGAACTGACCGGACAGGCCGATCTGCCGGCGCACCTCGTTGGGGTGCTTCAGCACGTCTATCCCGGCCACGACGGCCTTGCCGCTGTCCGGCTGCAGCAGGGTGGTCAGGACGCGCACGGCGGTCGTCTTCCCGGCCCCGTTGGGGCCGAGGAGGCCCAGGACGGTCCCTTCCGGGACGTCGAGGTCCACTCCGTCCAGTGCCCGTACGTCACCGAAGGTCTTCACCAGACCTTCGGCATGGATGGCGCCTGGCATGCGATGTCTCCGATTCGGGGCTTGGCGGTGCATGGGGACTGTTCCGGTGCGCGGCCGTGCGGCAGCGCACCACGATGCGTCGCGAGCATCGCAGACGCGATATATCGCGTCAAGCGAATTTCTCCGGGTTCCCTCCCCCGCGCCACATCCCGCGTCCGCGACACCCTCCGAACACCATGCCGCACGCCACTGACAATCCGGCCCCACCGCCCTCGCCGGGCACCGCCGGGGCCGTACGTCAGAGCAGTACGTACCCCGCCGTCCGCAGCGCCGCCGCCACCGCGGCCCGGTGCTCGGGCCCGCGGGTCTCCAGCTGCAGCTCGACCTCCGCCTCGGTCAGCCCCAGCCGGGGATCCGTGCGGACGTGCGCGATGTCCAGCACGTTTGCGTCACTCGCCGAAAGGATCTCCAGCAGCGCCGCCAGCGCCCCCGGCCGGTCCGTGAGCCGCAGCCGGAAGGACATGTAGCGCCCCGCGGCGGCCATGCCGTGCCGCAGGATGCGCTCCATCAGCAGCGGGTCGACGTTGCCGCCGGACAGCACGGCCACGACCGGCCCGTCGAAGGCGTCCGGCCGCGACAGCAGCGCGGCCACCGGGCTCGCCCCGGCCGGCTCGACCACCAGCTTCGCCCGCTCCAGGCACAGCAGCAGCGCGCTGGACAGCTCGTCCTCGGTGACCGTGCGCACCTCGTCCACCAGATCCCGGACGATGCCGAACGGCACGTCCCCCGGGCAGCCCACCTTGATGCCGTCCGCCATGGTGGCCACCGAGTCCAGCGCCACCGGCCGCCCCGCCGCGAGCGACGGCGGATACGCCGCCGCGCCCTCCGCCTGCACCCCCACGACCCGCACCTCCGGGCGCACCGACTTCACCGCCAGCGCCACACCCGCCGCGAGCCCGCCGCCGCCCATCCCCACGACGACCGTGCGCACCTCCGGGCACTGCTCCAGGATCTCCAGCCCCACCGTGCCCTGCCCGGCGATGATGTCCGGGTGGTCGAAGGGGTGGATGAGGACCGCGCCGGTCTCCTGCGCGTACTCCTCGGCGGCACGCAGCGTCTCGTCCACCACGTGCCCGTGCAACCGCACCTCCGCCCCGTAGTCGCGGGTAGCCGCGATCTTCGGCAGCGGTGCGCCGGACGGCATGAAGACGGTGGAGTGCACCCCCAGCAGCGACGCGGCCAGCGCCACACCCTGCGCGTGGTTGCCGGCGCTCGCCGCCACCACGCCCGCCGCCCGCTCCTCCAGCCGCAGCCCGGCGATCCGCACATAGGCGCCGCGGACCTTGAAGGAGCCCGTACGCTGCAGGTTCTCGCACTTCAGATGCACCGGTGCCCCGACCAGCCCGGAGAGATACCGGCTGCCCTCCATGGGTGTCACCCGGGCCACACCCGAGAGCATCTTGTGCGCGCCGCGCACATCGTCGATGGTGACCGGACACGATCGCGCGGGAACCGCCGCGCGACTCGTGAGACGTGCCGGACCGGCGGGGCTTTCCATGGTCCCCAGTCTTGCAGCAGCGGCCTCCGCCCGGACGGACCGAGCAGTTTTCCGCGGCGGGGTCCCGGGGTGACGCTCTCCGCGTACTCTTCTCCCAACCTTCGCAGGACCGACAGAACGCGAGCTTCCGGCCATGCCCATTCCCCCCTCGGAGACCACGACCGACCTCCTCGAGCGCCTGCAGCACGAGGTGGCGCTCTTCGCCCGCCGCGCGGAACAGACCCGCCTCGGTGGCGTGGGCAAGGCCCGCAACTCCATGGACCGGGCCGCGTACCTGCTGCTCCACCGCCTGGACAACGAAGGCCCGATGGGTGTGAAGGCACTCGCGGAGGGCATGGGCATCGACTCCTCCACCGTCACCCGGCAGGTCGCCCCGCTCGTGGACAGCGGTTTGGTCAAGCGCACCTCGCACCCCGAGGACGGTCGTGCGGTCGTGCTCGCGCTCTCCCCGCGCGGGCGCTCGCGCCTGGAGGAGGTCCGCTCCTCGCGCCAGCGGCTCATGGAGGTCGTGACGGAGGAGTGGACGCCGCAGGAGCGCGAGGTCTTCACCGATCTCCTCGGCCGTTTCAACACCGCGCTCGCGCTGTACCACGCCTCCGTCACGCAGGGAGACGAGCAGAACTCTTGACCTGAGGTCACCGTCTGCCGTCCCATGTCGCTGTGGGAGAGCGCCGGGCGGCAGCGGAACGCCTGCGCGACGCCGAGTTCGAGGCGTTCGCGGCGGGCGCAGCAGGACGGCTGCTGCATGCCGCCATCCTGCTCACGGGGGATCGGGGGGAAGCGACCGAGCTGCTGTGCGCCGCCCTGTCCCGCACTTACGCGGACTGGTTCCGGATGCGCGGCGAGGACCCGTACGCCTGCACCCGCGCCGAGATGGTGCGCCGCTTCGCCCACCGGCCCCGGTGGCGCCGCCCGCGCTCCGGGGTGCTCGGGCCGCTCAACACACGGGAGCGGCTGGTGATAGTGCTGCGGCTGTACGAGGGCATCGCCGAGGAGCAGACCGCCGCGCAGCTCGGCATGCCGGTGGAACGCGTGAGGGCGATCACCCTGCGGGCCACCGCGGCCCTGCGCAGCCGGCCCGCGCGCGGCGCGGTCCCCCGGGTGCGGGAGACCGCGCCATGAGCCCGTACGACCGCAAGGAGGACGAGGTCCGCCGGCTGCTCGACGGACCGCACCCCGTGGTTCCCGTGGACCTCGCCCCGCGCGCCGCCGAGCGCGGCCGCCGCGTCCTGGCGCGCCGCCGCGTCCTGCACGCCGTCCTGTGGACCCTGCTCGTCGTGGGCCTGGTGACGGCGCTGGTCCTGGCCTCCCTGTGGTGGCCGTCCCCGGAACCGCTCGACACGACGCCGAGCATCGGCCACTGGTAGCGGCCGAGCGGGCCGGCCCGGCCGGTTGCATGACGAACCGCCGCCCGCCGGCCGCGCGCGACCCTACGCGCCCAGCGCCTGCCGCAGGTCCTCCAGCAGGTCGTCCACCGACTCGATGCCGACCGACAGCCGCACCAGGTCCGCCGGGACCTCCAGGGCCGAACCGGCGACCGAGGCGTGCGTCATCCGGCCCGGGTGCTCGATCAGGGACTCGACGCCGCCCAGGGACTCGCCCAGCGTGAACAGCCGCGCCCGGTTGCACACTTCGACGGCCGCCTCCTCGCCGCCCGCGACGCGGAAGGACACCATGCCGCCGAACCGCTTCATCTGCTTGGCCGCGACATCGTGGCCGGCGTGCTCGGGCAGACCCGGGTAGAAGACCTGGGTGACCTTGGGGTGCAGCGAGAGCAGTTCCGCGACCCGGGCCGCGTTCTCGCTGTGCCGGTCCATGCGCACCGCGAGGGTCTTGATGCCCCGCATCACCAGCCAGGCGTCGAAGGGGCCGGCGACCGCGCCCATCGCGTTCTGGTGGTAGGCCAGTTCCTCGCCGAGCCCCGCGTCGGCCGCGACCAGCGCGCCGCCGACCACGTCCGAGTGGCCGCCCATGTACTTGGTGGTGGAGTGCACGACCACGTCGGCGCCGAGCGCCAGCGGCTGCTGCAGGTAGGGGCTGGCGAAGGTGTTGTCGACGACGAGCCGGGCGTCCGCGCCGCGCGCGATGTCCGCCAGCGCCGCGATGTCGGTGATCCCGAGCAGCGGGTTGCTGGGCGTCTCCACCCAGATCACCTTGGTCTCGGGCCGGAGCGCGGCCCTGACCGCGGCCGGGTCGGAGGTGTCGGCCACCGACCACTGCACGCCCCAGCGCTCGACGACCTTCGCGAAGAGCCGGAAGGTGCCGCCGTAGGCGTCGTTCGGGATGACGACGTGGTCGCCGGGCTTCAGGACCGTGCGCAGCAGGCAGTCCTCCGCGGCCAGCCCGGACGCGAACGCCAGACCGCGGCGACCGCCCTCCAGCGCCGCGAGGTTCTCCTCCAGCGCGGTACGGGTGGGGTTCGCGGACCGGCTGTACTCATAGCCGCCGCGCAGGCCGCCGACCCCGTCCTGCTTGTACGTGGAGACCTGGTAGATCGGCGTGACCACGGCCCCGGTCTGGGCGTCGGCCGGCTGGCCCGCGTGGATCGCGAGGGTCTCGAAGTTCTGGTGCTGCTGCTCGCTCATACCGCCGAGCGTAGTGCGAGCCGCGGGCCGGGACGCGCCACCCGGGCCCGCGTAGGCTTGCTCATCATGGAATTCCTGTGGGTGCTGTACGGCGTGCTGCTGATCTCCGGGATCGTGCTGCTGCCCCGCATGCTGCGCGGCCGCGGCATGCGGGCCGCGGCCGCGGTCGACCCCGCCCAGTACGGCTTCGTACCGCGGGAGGAGATCGACATCCGGCTGCCGGGACCGGACGAGGAGCTGACGCAGGCGCTGTCGGTGACCCAGCGCACCCAGGACTGGCACGCGGTCGCCGCCCTCCTCAAGGGCACCCCGGCGGAAGGCGAGGCCCGCTGGCAGCGGGTCCAGACCCTCGCCGGCGCCGCGGCCGTGGAACTGGCGCAGAACCCCGGGAAGGGCGCGGCCTGGCTGCGCACCTGGCGGGTAGAGGACCCGAAGGACGCCGGCGGCGCGGCGGTCCACGCGGCGTTCCTGGTGCAGCAGGCGCGGCGCGCGCCGGCCGGCTCCCCGGACGTGCCGATCATCCTGGAGGAGGCCCGCACGGTCGCGGCCGAGGCCACGCTGCTCGCGCCGGGCGACCCCGTCCCGCACATCGTCGAGCTCGCCGCCGCCGGGGACTTCGCGACCGCCTGGGACGAGATCGCCTCCCGCGCCCCGCACCACATGGGCGCCCACCTGACCGCCCTCGCCCGCCTCCCGGAGGACGCCGCCCGCGACTTCGCCGAGCGCGCCGCCGCCTCCGCGCCCGAGGGCAGCCTGCTGCCCGCACTGCCGCTCTTCGAGCTCTACGCGCACCTGCCCGACGTCATCCTCGTCCGCAGCTTCTACGAGAGCGAGGTCGTCTCCCGCGCCATCGGCGGCGCCCTCTACGCCACCGAGCACGCCTCCCCCAGCGACCCCGTGCTGCCCGTGGTGCGGCACCTGCTGGCCGCCTTCCTGCTGCGCGCCGAGCGCTTCCCCGAGGCCGTCGAGCAGTTCCGCCACGTCGACGGCTACGCGGGCGCGGCCCCCTGGGCGTACGAAGCCGACCCGGCCGCGGCGTACACCGCGCACCGCGCGCAGGCGCTCACGGGCCTGCACTGGAGCGCCCAGCACGGGACCGCGCGTTGACGCCGCGTCTGCCCTCCCCCGAGGAGGCCATCCCGGGCCGCGCCGCGCCCATCCACGCCGTGCCGGACCGCCACACCGTCCTGGGCAGGCCCCTCTCCGGGCCCTACCCCGCCGACCTGGAGGTGGCCGACTTCGCGCTGGGCTGCTTCTGGGGCGCCGAACGCGTCTTCTGGCGGACGCCCGGCGTGTGGACCACGCTCGTCGGCTACGAGGGCGGGCACACGGAGAACCCGACGTACGAGGAGGTCTGCAGCGGCCTCACCGGCCACGCCGAGGCCGTCCGGGTCGTCTTCGACCCGGCGCTGCTCCCGTACGGAGAGCTGCTGCGGGTCTTCTGGGAGGCCCACGACCCCACCCAGGGCTTCCGGCAGGGCAACGACATCGGCACCCAGTACCGCTCCGCGGTGTACACCCACTCCCCGGAGCAGCTCGCCACCGCCCTCGCCTCCCGCGACGCCTACCAGTCCGCCCTGCGCGCGTACGGCCGCGGCACGATCACCACGGCGATCCTCCCCGCGGGCCCCTTCTACCCGGCCGAGGCGGATCACCAGCAGTACCTGGACAAGAACCCGGCGGGTTACTGCGGCATCGGCGGCACGGGCGTGGCCTGCCCGGTGGGCGTCATCCCGCCCGAGGGCTGACCGGCGCGCGCCGCGCCCTCGTGCGGCGCGGGGCATTCGATCGCCCCTGACGGCCGATGGGCGTTCATACGGCGCACGGCCGATATCCAGGGCACGTACGACGACCTGTTCACCGCGGTGCCGAGTGCGCCGGCCCGATTGCTGGACGACGGGGACGCGGGCGCCTCGGTCGCGGTCTTGGTCGACGGCGAACCGGTGGTGGACGTCTGGGGCGGGTCCGCCGACGCGGACCGCGCGGTCCCGTGGCAGCGGGACACGATCGCCGATGTCCGGTCCTCACCAAGACGATGGCGGCACTGTGCGCGCTGGTCCTGGCCGACCGCGGCGACCTCGGCCCCGCCGCGCCGGCCGGCCGGTACTGGACGGGGAGCCCGGCCGGCCCGAGGGACGGAGCGGGGCGACGGCGACCGGCTCTGCCGGGTGGAGCGGCCGCGACGGAGCGGCGCCGTCGCACCGGACGGTGCGTGGCAGCCCGTGGGGATGGTGATGCGGGTCCTCGCCGGGCTGCACGGAGGGAGAACGTGCGCCGGGTGGTGTGGTTCGGCAACTGATGCGTCGACCGGGCGGGGCTCGGGCTCCGTCGCCCTCACACGGGGGGCGGCGGGCCGCTGCTCGCGCGTACGGTCAGCTCGGGCCCGAGGAGCCGGACCTCCTCCGCGGGGTTCCCGGTCAGTTTGGCGATGACGAGCTCGACGGCGTGGCGGCCCATCTGCTGCGCGGGGATGGCGACCGAGGTGAGCTGGGGGGCGGCCTGGGTGGCCACCTGTTCGGGGCAGACGGCGACCACGGAGACGTCCTCGGGCACGGCCCGGCCCTGTTGCCGCAGGAGCGCGAGGAGGGGGCCGATGGCGGACTCGTTCTGGACGACGAGCGCGGTGGTGTCGGGCCGTTCCTCGAAGATGCGGGAGAGGGTGCCGGCGGTGGACTCGTAACTGCCTTCGCAGGGGCGGTGGATGAGCCGCAGGCCGCGCTCGGCGGCGGCGGAGCGCAGGCCCTGGAGGGTGCGCTCGGCGAAGCCGGTGTGGCGCCGGTAGACGGCGGCGGCCTCGCCGACGACGGCGACGGAGCGGTGGCCGAGGTCGGCGAGATGGGCGGCGCACAGCGCACCGGTGGCCTCGAAGTCCAGGTCGACGCAGGTGAGACCGGTGGTGTCGGCGGGCAGGCCGATGAGCACGGCGGGCCGGCCCGCGGCGCGCAGCAGCGGGATCCGCTCGTCCTCCAGCTCGACGTCCATGAGGATCATCGCGTCGGCGAGTCCGCTGGCCGCGACCCGGCGGACCGCGGTGGGGCCCTCCTCGCCGGTGAGCAGGAGCACGTCGTGGCCGTACTGACGGGCCGTCGTGGCGACGGCCATGGCGATCTCCATCATGACGGGGACGTACATGTCTGTACGGAGGGGCACCATGAGGGCGATGATGTTCGAACGGCTGCTGGCCAGCGCCCGCGCGCCGGCGTTCGGGTGGTAGCCGAGTTCCTGGATGCTCTGTTCGACCCGCCTGCGCGTGCCGTCGGAGATGGACCGCTTGCCGCTCAGGACGTACGACACGGTGCTGGCGGAGACTCCGGCGTGCCGGGCGACCTCGGCGAGTGTGACCATCCGGTCCTCCGTCCGGCCGGGGGTGGTGAAGCGCTTCGACTCCGACCGTATTCCGGGCCGGGTTCAGGTGTCCAGACGTCTGTCGAAGCGCTTCAACGAACCGCGCTCCAGAGCCTCTCGAACCACCCCGAACGCTCCACCCGTGGCACGCGTGGCCGAATTTGACGGGGCGTTCGCTGTGCGGCTCTTGAGCTGTTCGCGACAGCAGGTACATACTCCGTATGCAAGGTGGGGGCATCATCGGGGGGAACGCCGTGGGGGAACATCGCGTGCGCGCGCCCGGGAACGAGGCCTCCCGCGTGTCATGACGCAGACACAAGGGGAAGAGTTGCACTCACGATGGGGAAAGGCGCGCGCGACAGCGCTCGCAACGGGGGTCGCGGCGGCACTGACCGCCGGCGCCGTCGTACCGGCCACCGCGGCCGGGCCGTCGGGCCCGGAGCCGGCCCGCTCGGCGTCCGCCACGGCGGCCAGGAACAGCACGTGGATCACGCTGATCACGGGTGACCAGGTCGCCGTGAACGCGAAGGGCAAGCCCGTCGCCCTCAAGCGTGCCAAGGGGCGCGAGAACATACCGGTGCAGATACGCCGGCAGCACGGGCACGTCTACGTCGTCCCGCAGGACGCGGTGCAGCTCATCGCGAAGGGCCGGGTCGACCGCCGGCTCTTCGACGTGACCACGCTGAGCCGCGCCGAGTACCGCAGGGCCGCCGAGCACCGCGGCCTCGGACTGATCGTCACCTACAAGGGCAGCAGGCCCGAGGCCAGGACCGAACTGCACCAGGCCGACGGCGCCAAGGTGACCCACACCTTCAAGCGGCTGAACGGCGAGTCCGTCACCGCGCCCCAGGACGAGGCGGCCGGGGTATGGACGGCGCTGACCAACGACGTGTCGGGCTCCCCGTACGCGGCCGCCGAGTCCGGACTGCGCACGGTCTGGCTGAACGCGATCCAGAAGGCCGCGGCCGAGCCGAGCTGGAACACCCGGCAGATCCATGCGCCGGACGCCTGGGACGCCGGCTACGACGGAACCGGCGTCAAGATCGCGGTGCTGGACACCGGCGTCGACAAGAGCCACCCGGACCTGACCAGCCGGGTCGTCGCCGAGAAGAACTTCTCCACCGCCGACAACCTGCTCGACCACTTCGGCCACGGCACGCACGTCGCCTCCATCGCCGCCGGCACGGGCGAGAAGTCGGCCGGAGCCTACAAGGGCGTGGCGTCGGGCGCGCAGATCATCAGCGGCAAGGTGCTGGACGACGAGGGCTACGGTGACGACGCCGGCATCATCGCGGGCCTGGAGTGGGCCGCCGCGTCCGGCGCCAAGGTGGCCAACCTGAGCCTCGGCGGCGCCGACACCCCGGGCGTGGACCCGATCGAGGAGGCGGTCAACCGCCTCTCCGCGGACACCGGCACGCTGTTCGTCATCGCGGCGGGCAACGAGGGCGACGACGACTCGACGGTCGGCTCCCCCGGCAGCGCGGACGCCGCGCTGACCGTCGGCGCGGTCGACAAGGACTCCAAGCTCGCCGACTTCTCCTCGCGCGGCCCGCGCGTGGGCGACGGCGCGGTCAAGCCCGATGTCACCGCCCCCGGCGTGGACATCACCGCGGCCGCGGCCAAGGGCAGTGTCATCGACACCGACCCCGGGGTCCCGCACCCGGCGGACGGCTACCTGACCATCTCCGGTACCTCGATGGCCACCCCGCACGTGGCGGGCGCCGCGGCCATCCTCGCCCAGGAGCACCCGGACTGGACGGGCACGCAGATCAAGGCCGCGCTCGTCGGCTCCACGGCGGACGGCGGCTACACCGCCTTCCAGCAGGGTTCCGGCCAGATCGACCTGGCCAGGGCGATCCACCAGGACGTCGTCGCCGAGCCGGTCTCGCTGAGCTTCGGTGTCGCCCAGTGGCCGCACAACGACGACGCCCGGCAGTCCCGGACGATCACGTACCGGAACTCCGGCACCTCGGACGTCACGCTGGACCTGTCGGTCACGGGCAAGGGCCCGAACGGCGGGGCGGCCCCGGCGGGCTTCTTCACGCTGGACAAGCAGCAGGTGACCGTCCCGGCCGGAGGCACCGCCGAGGCGGCGCTGACCGCCGACACCACCCTCGGCGGCACCCTCGACGGCGCGTACAGCGCGGCCGTGGTGGCCACCGACGGGACGCGGTCCGTACGCACCGCGGCGGGCGTGGTGCGCGAGGCCGAGTCGTACGACCTGCGGATCGACAACCTGGACCGCGACGGCCGGGCCGCGGCGACCTTCGACACCCTGGTCACCGGTCTGAACGTCGACGCGTCCGAGGAACTGACCAACGACGGCGGCAGCACCGTGCTGCGCCTGCCCAAGGGCGACTACGCCGTCGACAGCCTCATCGTGAAGCTGGCGGCCGACGGCCGGACGCTGAAGAGCATGAACTGGGTGAGCCGCCCGGTGGTCAAGCTCACCCGGAACACCGTGCTGACGCTCGACGCGAGCAAGGCGAAGCCGTTCGCGTTCACGCTGCCGGACCGGGCCGCCAGGCAGACGGACCTCATGGTCGCCTACAACCTGAACTACGGCATGAGCGGCAACGGCCTGGGCATCAACACCGGCGCGCTCAAGGACTTCCGTACCGCGCACACCGGTCCCGCGCTGACCGCCGCGCAGTACCAGGCGACCGTCGCCGGCCTGTTCGAGCACGGCTCGAAGGTCTACTCGGTGGCGTACGGCCGGACCAAGTCCTTCTACACGGGCTACACCAGGACCGTGAAGAGCACCGACCTGGCGAAGATCAGCACCACGGCCGGCTCCTCGGCGCGGAACAAGCTCGGTGCGCTGTTCCACACCCCGTTCGTGAACGAGGCCATGGTGATGCCGAGCGGCTTCCTCTCCAGGCTGCCGCTCACCAGGACCGTGTACGTCAACGGCTCCGGGGTCACCTGGGCGCAGGACTTCCTGCAGACCGACTCCTCCGGCGAGACCCCGGAGGCTTACTACGCGGTCCCGGCGCGGAGCTACACCAAGGGCAAGAGCTACAGCCGCAGCTTCAACGTGGGTGTCTTCGGCCCGAAGCTGGACAAGCAGTCGGGCCTCTACCGGTCCGGTGACGAGATCTTCGGCTCCGCCGGCCTCTTCACCGACGGCCAGGGCCACAACGGCTTCACGTCCTACGACAAGGCCACCACGACCATCTACCGCAACGGCACGAAGGTCGGGACCGTCGACGGCACGCTCGACGACGGCGCCTTCTTCACCGTCGGGCGCGCCAATGCCGACTACCGGCTGACCACCTCGGTGACCCGCAGCAAGGTCGCGGCCGTCAGCACCCGGATCACCGCGTCCTGGACGTTCTCCTCCAAGCACGTCTCCGAGGCCACCCTGGCCGCGCTGCCGGCCTCGGTCGTCCGCTTCACCCCCTCCCTGTCGAGCACCAGCACCTCCAAGGCGAAGGCCACGGTCAAGGTGCCGGTGACGGTCCAGGGTTCGGCCGCGGGCCGCAACCTGAAGTCGCTCAAGGTGTACTACTCCACCGACGGCGGCGCCCACTGGTCCAAGCTGACCGTCAAGAGCGGCAAGGTGACGCTGAAGAACCCCAAGTCGGGCAAGGGCGTCTCCTTCAAGGCCCTGGTCAGCGACAAGAAGGGCAACACCCTCTCCCAGGTGATCTACAACGCGTACCTCGCGAGGTAGCCCAGAACGGCACTAATCAGGGCGACCCATCCGGAACGAATTCCTCCGTTCCGGGCGGGTCGCCCGCCTTTTGTACGCGTCACGTCACAATGCCACCCCTCCGAGCAAGTGTTCGCCGGACGGGTGTCAGGATGTGCCCCTGATCCCATCCCATCAACCCATGGAGTTTCGTTGAGACTCGGCATCACGAGGACTCACCGGCTCGGGGCCGCACTCCTGGCGTCCGGCGCCCTCGTCGTCGCTGCCCCGCTGGCCGCTCCCGCCTATGCGGCCCCCGCGCCACCCACGGTGACCGCCAAGGGCGCCTACCTCCTGGACAACACGGCGAACAAGAAGCTGTGGAGCAAGGGCGCGGACACCAAGCGGCAGATGGCCAGCACCACCAAGGTGATGACGGCCGTCACGGTCCTCGGCACGGCGAACCTCGACCTGAACAAAAAGGTCACCATCAAGCAGGACTACCGGAACTACGTCACCCGCAACGGCGCCAGCACCGCCGACCTGAAGACCGGGGACAAGGTCACCGTCAAGCAGCTGCTCTACGCACTGATGCTGCCGTCCGGCTGCGACGCGGCGATGGCGCTTGCCGACACCTACGGCACCGGCACCACCGTCTCGGCCCGCACCAAGTCGTTCATCAAGAAGATGAACACCACGGCCGGCAAGCTGGGGATGACGAACACCAAGTACGACTCGTTCGACGGCATATCCTCGGCCGGCAACAACTACACCACGCCGCGCGACGCGGCCGCCCTGGCCCGCAAGGCGCTGACGTACAGCACGCTGCGCGGAGTCGTGAAGACCCAGAAGACCGTGCAGAAGGCCACCAACGGCCGGACGTACACCTGGTACAACACCAACAAGCTGCTGGGCTCCTACAGCGGCGCGATCGGCATCAAGACCGGCACCGGCACCTCCGCGGGCCCGTGCCTGATCTTCGCCGCCACCCGCAACGGCCGCACGGTCGTCGGCGTCCTGCTCCACAGCAGCTCGGGTGACGCGCGCTACACCGACGCCGCCAAGATGCTGAACTACGCTTTCAACACCAGCAGTTCCTCTGCGGCGGGCACCTTGAACCTGCGGCAGCTCCCGGCCAGCGCGCAGCGCGACTGACCGGCCCTCCTCGCCCGAGCGATCCCCGGCGCCCCAGGCGGGCCCGGGGATCGCCCGTATCTTGCGCCGCCCCGCCGGGCGGGATAGGAACCGGACCATGAATGCCACGTTCGGCGCGGTGATCACGGCAGTCGTCGGTGTGCTGGGCACCCTGCTGGCCCCCGTGCTCGCCCAGCGCGGCAGTGACCGGCGGCGTCTGACGGAGGCCGCGGAGGCCGAACGGCTGCGCCGGTTCGAGGAGCGCCGATCGGTGTACACGGCGATGAACCGCGCCTCGCGGCAGTTCCACACGCTGCTCAAGGACGCCCTGCACCGGATCCGGGACGGGGTGTACTCCGCCGAGGAGCGGGACCAGGTCGAGGAGTCCCGCCGCGACTACCGGGACCGGTACGCCGAGGCCCAGATGATCGTCCCGGAGCGGATCCTCGCGGCCTCGCGGGACGTCAACCGGATCCTGGCCGAGGCGGACGCCGCGGCCAAGCGGCTCGACCGCGGCCTCACGCGGGACGGCGAGAGCCCGCAGAGCGTGCTCGACGCCCTCAAGGAGGCCGAGCCGCGGCTCAGGACCCTGCAGCGCCTGATGCGCGAGGACCTGGGCGTCACGGACTGAACGCCGCACGGCCCCCGTCACCGCTGCGCCGGGGGCCGCGCGGAGGCGTTCTCACGCCGCGGGCGTCCGGTCGGTGATCGTGACCCGGCCCTTCTTGATGGTGGCGACCCGGGTCGCGCGCCGGGCGATGGCGGAGTCGTGGGTGACCATGACGAAGGTCAGCCCGTACTCCTTCCACAACCCCTCCAGGAGCGCCAGGATCTCGTCCCGGGTGTCCTCGTCGAGCGCGCCGGTGGGCTCGTCGGCGAGCAGCACCTTGGGCCGCTTCACCAGGGCGCGGGCGATCGCCACCCGCTGCTGCTGACCGCCCGACAGCTCGCCCGGCAGATGGTGCAGCCGGTCGCCGAGACCGACGGAGGCGAGGGCCTCGGCGGCACGGGTACGGCGTTCCGAGGCCTTGACGCGCAGCGGCACCAGGGCGGTCTCGACGTTCTCCTGGGCGGTGAGGGTCGGGATCAGGTTGAAGCTCTGGAAGATGATGCCGATGTTCTCGGACCTGACCTTGGTCAGCCGGGCCTCGCCCAGCCGGGCCAGGTCGACGCCGTCCAGCTCCACCGAGCCCGCCGTCGGGCGGTCCAGGCCCCCGAGCATCTGCAGCAGCGTCGACTTGCCGCCACCGGTGGGGCCCTGGATGACGAGCTGGTCGCCGTCCTCGATGACCAGGTCGACGCCGCGCAGCGCGTCCACGACGTCCTTGCCGCGCGAGTAGCGCTTGGTCACGCCGCTCAGCTTGTACATGAGGTGACTCCTGAAGTCCTGAAGGGGGAAAGGCGGGGGCCGCGTCACGCCGGGGGAAGGTGCCGAACGCGGCCCCCCGACTCGTGGGGCGCGCGTACGGGCTACTCGACGCGGCGCAGGGCGTCCGCGGGACGCAGCCGCGAGGCCCGCCAGCCGCCGAAGGTGCCCGCGATCAGACCTCCGGCGACCGCCAGGACCACCGCGAGGACGATGGTGCTGACGTTCACCGGCGCCTCCAGTGCGATCTTCAGGGCGCCGGAGGCCGCGCGCCGGGCGGGACCGCCCGCGAAGCCGCCCGGACCGCCGCCCGGGCCGCCGGCACCGCCGCCCACGGTGGCCTCCAGGGTCGGGCTGATCGTCGTGATCAGATACGCGCAGCCGAGGCCCAGGGCGATGCCGAGGGCCCCGCCGATGAGGCCGTTGACGAAGGCCTCGCCCATGACCTGGCGGATGACGCGGCCGCTCTTCCAGCCGAGCGCTTTGAGGGTGCCGAACTCGCGCACCCGGCGGCTGACGGCGGATGAGGTCAGCAGTCCCGCCACGAGGAAGGCCGCGATGAGCACGGCGATCGAGAGCCACTTGCCGACGTTGGTGGCGAGGTTCGAGGCCGTGGACAGCGAACCGGAGACGGTGGAGGCCAGGTCCGAGGAGGTGGTCACCGTCGTACCGGAGATGTTCTTCTGGATCGCCGCCTTGACGGAGTCGATCTTCTGGGAGTCGTCGGCCTTCACATAGATCGTGGTGACCTTGTCCTTGGCGTCGGCGAGCGTCTGCGCCTGCTTCAGCGGGATGTAGACGTTGGCGGAGGAGGAACCGCTGTCGGCCGTCGCGATGCCGATGATCTCGAACTTGGTGCCGGAGATCGTGAGCGTCTTGCCGACGGTCAGCTTCTTCTGCTTCGCGTAGGCGCTGTCCAGGATCGCGACCTTGGCAGTGCTCTGCGCGCTAGTGAAGGACTTCCCCTTGGTGATCTTCGAGGAGGTCAGCGGGCCGAGGCCGAGATGGGTGACGTCCGTGCCGTAGACGGTGAAGTTGTTGATGTCGAAGTCGGCGCCGCCACCGCGCACCGTACCCTGGGGCTGCCCGGCACCCCCGCCCCTCTGCCGGTTGCCGCCGTTGGGGGGCTGCTGGAACTCACCGCGCTGGAACTGGCCGTTGACCTTGATGACGACCAGGCTCAGCCCGCCGACCGCCTCCTTGACCCCGCTCTGTCCGTCGACCTGGCCGACGACCGAGGACTTCAGCGACTGGAAGCCCTGCACCATGACGCGGTCGCTGCTCTGCTCCTTGTCGTCGCCGCGCGCGTCGAACTGGAACCGCGGCCGTTCGGCGGAGGCGGAGCTCGGGTCCGCGGCCTTGGTGACGGTCATGTCGGTGCCGAGGCCGTACAGCGACTCCAGCACTTTGCCCTGGGCCTGTGTCATGCCGGCCGACACCGAGTTGACGGTGATCACCAGGGCTATGCCCAGCGCGAGGCCCATCGCGATGACGAGCGCCGCCTTTCTGCGGCGTCGGAGTTCGCGCCGGAGATACGTGAAGAACATGCGATTCCTCGCCGAGTCGGAAGAACGGGATGCGGGAGGGAGGGCCGTACCTCCCTCCCGCCGTGGCGACGGTAGGAACCAGCTGTGATGAGAGTGTGAGCTGGGGATGAGAGCCGCATGAGAAACCCCCCGCGCACCTCCCGGGGGGTACCGTGCGGCGACCGCCGCACCGGTCGGTACCCGGCGGGGGCCGCGTGCCGGGGCCTCCGCCGGAACGGGCCCCGTGGCCTCGGGGTTGCCGGTCACGGTCACCTCACCTGGAAGCCCTGCACCATCACGTTGTCGGAACTCCGCTTCCTCGCAATGCCGTTGTCGTCGGTATCGAACTCGGACCGGGACGCCCCGCTACTGCCGGACGACGGTTCGGTGCGCGCCTTGGTGACGGTCACGTCGGTGCCGAGGCCGTACAGCGACTCCAGTACCTTGCCCTGGGCCTGTGTCATGCCGGCCGAGACCGAGTTGACCGTGATGACGAGCGCGATGCCGAGGGCCGGCCCCGGCGATATGCCCAGGGCGGCCTTGCGCCGGCGGCGGAGTTCGCACCTGAGGTGGATGAGAAACATGCTTATCCTCGCGTGTCGCCCCGATGGGGGACCGTGGTTGCGGGGCACCCGTGCGAGGCCACGGCGAGACGCCACGACCGCGGATTCGCGGAAGGCTGAGGCGGGGATGTGGGGCGGATGAGAAGGTCGGCGCCTGAATGAGAAGCGTCCTCACGGGGACATCGGTGACCGCACGAGTGACCGCACAGGATGGGGAGACGCGGATATGACGGACGGAACGCCGTGGGGCGGCGGCTGGGGCCCCGGTCACGGGACGGGAGACGGCACGGGAGGCGGCGGCTTCGGACCGCCGCCTCCCCCGCCGCCACCGCCGTACGGGGCGCCGATGCCGCCGTACGCGCCGCAACCGCCGTACGCGCCGCAGCCGCAGGCCCACCACGGATCGCCCTGGTACCCGCCCCACCCCGGATTCCCCCCGCCGCGGCCCCGGCGGCGCGGCCCGCTGCTGGCCGCGGCCGGACTCGCCACCGCGGCCCTCGTCGCCGGCCTCCTCATATGGGCGCCCTGGAGCGGCGACGGCTCCGGGGACGGCAACGGTCCGTCGGCCACCGCGAGCAAGGACCCGGCCGCGGAGGCCGAGCGCATGCTGCGCGAGGCCTCGGAGACCGTCGGCAACACCCAGGTCCTGTCCTACCGGGGCGACTTCGCCCTCGACAGCGGCACGAACACCCCTTTCGACCTGCAGACCACCCAGGGCGGCTGGGGCCGCGGCTCGCTGCGGGACGAGGGGGCCACCGTGCGGCTGCTCACCACCGACGACCACCGCCTCGCCAAGGCCGACAGGGCCTACTGGAAGGACCGCGGCTACACCGGCGACCTCCTCGACCGGATCGACGACCGCTGGCTCGACTCCTCCGGCGACCTGCCCGAGATCGACGACCTGACGGCCCCGCTGGACCCGGCCAACGTCTCCGCCCTGCTCCGCGACGCCGCCGACCGCGGCCGCCCGGACTCCGTCTCGTCCACCACGGTGGCCGGACGTCCCGCCACGCTGCTGAGCACGACGACCGGCCGCTTCTGGATCAGCGACTCCTCCCCCCGCACCCTGCTGCGCCTCGCCTCCGGGAACTCCGTCGGCGCCTCGGGGCCGCTGCCCCTCCCCGAGGGCCTGGACACCACGGTCACCGCGCTCGACGGCGCCGATCTCAAGACCTTCACCGAGGCCTACGGACAGGACCTCACCGCCCTGAAGTCCGCCGTCGACCCGGCGATCGGCTTCAGCACCACGGGCAAGGCCCGCTTCACCCCCTGCGGCAACAGCAGTTGCACCGCCCGCTTCACCATCCAGAACTCCGTGTACGACGGCGCGTACGCCGAGGAGAACGCCGACGACGCCGTCTACGCGGAGATCACCATCGGCATCACCCTCGACGGCCGCAAGGTCAAGACCTGCGCCTACCACAAGAAGATGCGCCCCTCCGGCACCGTCTCGCTGACCTGCACGGCCACCTACACCGCCGCGACCAGCAAGAACCACACCGTCCGCGGTCTCCCGGACGCCTGGGCGCGCGCGGTGCCGGACGACGAACTCGCCCGGCTGCGCGCCGACTTCGCCAAGGGCGTCGCGGACGGTCAGGCCGCCTGAGCCGCCCGTCGGGGCAGTGCGGCACGGCCGCCGTCGAGGGTGACGCGCAGGCCGGCGGAGGTGACGTCGGCGGAGGTCGCCCGCAGCGCGAGGGGATAGCGCGCCCGCGGCGACCGTTCCGCCAGCCGCCGCTCGATCCGGTCGACGACCGCCGGCGCGGCGGCCCGGCCCAGGAACTCCGCGCCGGTCACCGTGAGCGTCACACGGCCGTCGCGCAGCACCGGCCGCACGGTCACCCGGCCGATCCCGCCGCCGAGTTCGAGCCGCAGTGTGCCGGCGGCCGGGTCGGGGACCACGGCGGTGACGGGCAGCACGCCGTCCGCGTCACCGGCGTCGCCCCCCGAGCGCGCCGCCAGCGCCCCGGCGGGAACGCGGACGTCGGCGTGCGTCGACCCGACGGTCGGCGCGCCCCCGAGCCGCAGGTCGTCCATGCGAACGTCCACCGAGACCCCTGGCAGCCGCCCCACGGTGGCGCCGTCGCTGCTCAACTCGACGCGGTCCAGCCTGCGGTGAGCGAGGGCGAGCAGCGCGGACCCGTCCTCCGTTCCGACCGTCACCCGGTCCGGGGCCACGCCGAACGCGCGGGCCGCCGCGGCCGCCACGCGGTGGTGGACGACGCCCCGGGCGATCAGTTCACCCGCCCCGCCGGTCAGGGCCGTCAGCGCGGCGGCCACCGCGAGGACGGTCCTGGCCCGGCGCCGCCGCCGGGCCGTCATCGTGCCTCCCCGCCGGCCTCGGCGAGCGCCGGGGCGGGAGCCGCCGCCCCGTGGCCGCCGCCCTCCGGGTCCAGACGCGGCAGCAGCCGGTCCAGCCGGGCCGGTAGCCACCAGTTGGCCCGGCCGAACAGGTACATCGTCGCCGGGACGAGGAGCAGCCGGACGATCGTGGCGTCGATGACGACGCTGACCCCGAGCCCCAGCGCCAGCATCTTGATGACGACACTGGTCGAGAGGAGGAAGGCCAGGAACACGCTCGTCATGACGATCGCGGCGCAGGAGATGACCCGCGCGGTGGCGGCGAGCCCGGTCGCCACGCTCCCGTGGTTGTCGCCCGTCGCCAGCCAGGACTCGCGGATCCGGGAGAGCAGGAAGACCTCGTAGTCCATGGACAGACCGAAGACGATGGCGAACATCATCATCGGGACGTAGGACTCCACCGGGACGGTCTCCCCGACGCCCAGCCACGAACCGCCCCAGCCCCACTGGAAGACGGCCACGACCACGCCGTACGCGGCCCCGATCGAGAGCAGGTTGAGCACCGCGGCCTTGACCGCGACCAGCAGGCTGCGGAAGACGGCGAGCAGCAGCAGGAACGCCGCGCCGACGACCACCGCGACGATCACCGGGAGCCGGTCCCGCACGACGTCCCGGAAGGCCAGCTGGGCGGCCGTGGTCCCGGTGACGTGGCCCTCGGCGCCGCTGTCCCGGAGGGCGGCGGGGAGCACGTCGTCCTGCAGGCGGTGCACCAGGTCGGAGGTGGACCGGTCCTCGGGCCCTCCGCTGGGGGTGACGGTCGCGACGAGCAGGGCCCCGTCGGGGGTCGCGGCCGGGGTGGTCGCGGAGGCGACGCCCTCGGCGCCGGCGAGGGCGTCGTGCAACGAGGCGGCCAGCCGTTCCCGGTCGGCACCGGTACGCGTGCGGTCCCGGTCGAGGGCGGCGACCACGGTGAGCGGGCCGTTGGTGCCGGGGCCGAAGCCCTCGGAGAGCAGGTCGTACGCGCGGCGGTCGGTGTACCCGGCCGGTCCCGCACCGGCGTCGATGTGCCCCAGCCGCATGGAGGCCAGCGGGACGGTGAGCACCCCGAGCGCCAGCACGCCCGCGGCGAGGAAGAGCCAGGGCCGCCTCCCGACGACGCGGGCCCACCGGTGCCAGACGTCGGCGCCGCCCGGGGCGGGCTCGTCGACCGGCGGGCGGACGTGCCAGCGGTCGATCCGGCGGCCGAGCAGCCCGAGCAGCGCGGGGGTGAGGGTCAGCGAGGCCACGGCGGCGACCGCCACCGTGACGCCCGCGGCGGCGCCGAGCGTGCCGATGAAGGCGACCCCCGAGGCGTACAGGCCGGCCAGGGCCATCGCGACCGTGGCGGCCGCCACGATCACGGCCCGGCCGCTGGTGGCGAGGGCGCGGCCGGCGGCCTCCACGGGATCGTCGACGGTGTGCAGCAGCCCTCGGTGGCGCGTGGTGAGGAACAGCGCGTAGTCCAGGCCCACGCCGAGGCCCGTCATCGTCGCCAGCGTCGGGGCGGCGGCGCCGAAGGACCAGGCCGCCGCGAGCAGCCCGAGCACGGCCATCCCGGCGCCCAGTCCGAGGACGGCGGTGAGCAGCGGCAGCCCGGCGGCCGCGAGGCTGCCGAAGCCCAGCAGCAGCACGGCCACGGCGGTGCCCAGGCCGATCACCTCCGAGACCCGGTCCGCCGCCTTGGGACGTGCCAACTGGCCGAGTTGGCCGCCGTACTCCACGGTGACGCCGTCGGCGCGCAGGGCCGAGGTGGCCGTGTCGACCTCGCCGACGTAGGAGGGGCCGAGGGTCACGGGGTTCTTGTCGAAGCGGACGGTGATGCAGCCGATGGTCCCGTCGGCCGACACCGCGCCCGGGGTGGCCAGCGGGTCGGCGGCGGACAGGACGTGCGGCAGGTCCGCGACGCGGGCGACCGCCGCGGCCACGGACTCCCGGTGGCCGGCCAGTCCTCCGTGCCGGGCCCGCAGCACGAGCTGCGAGGCCGTGCCCCGGGTGCCGGGCGCGCCGTGGGCGTCGAGGAGGTCCGCGCCGGTCTGCGCGGAGGTGCCGGGCAGCGCGAAGTCGTCCTCGTACGCACCGCCCCAGGCCCGCTCCGCGGCGACCGCGGCCAGCAGCACCAGCAGCCAGGCGGCGATCACCCGCCACGGGTGCCGGGCGCAGCCGCGTCCGGCCCGGTGGAGCAGGCCGGGCCCCGGCTCCGCGGGCTCGCGCTCCGCCGGATCCGGCTCCGGCTCCAGATCCGGCTCCGCGGGGTGCGGCGAACGGGTCCGCCGCAGCAGCAGTACGACGGCGACGAGCGCGACGGCGCCCGCCGCCAGGGCGACGGCCGGCAACGCGGGCTCCGCGCCGGCGGGTGGGAATGCCAAGACCGTGTCCTCCCTCCGCCCGGCCGGTCCGCCGGGCACCACCCGCATGCTGGCCGACGAACGCAAGGGGGGCGTTGGCGGAGTGTTCGGGGAGTGTCAGGATCCCCGCCGCCGGCCGGGCCGGCGCAAGGGGGGTGGTTAGCATCGGGCCATGGCGGAAGAACGCGGCCTCGTCCTGGTCGTCGAGGACGAACGGCACATCGCCGACCTGCAGCGGCTGTACCTGACACGGGAGGGCTTCGGCGTCCATGTGGAGGCCGACGGGCTCTCCGGGCTCGCCGCGGCACGCCGGCTGCGGCCGGTGGCGATCGTGCTCGACATCGGCCTGCCCGGCCTCGACGGCACCGGGTTCTGCCGCGCGCTGCGCGACGAGGGCGACTGGACGCCGGTCCTCCTCGTCACCGCGCGCGACGAGGAGGCCGACCGGATCCTGGGGCTGGAACTCGGCGCGGACGACTACATCATCAAGCCCTTCTCGCCCCGTGAGCTCGTCGCCCGCGTCAAGACCGTCCTGCGCCGCGTGGACGGCCCGCCCCGCGGCGAACGGCCGCACACGCTGGGCCCGGTGGCCCTGGACCCGGTGCGCCGCACCGTCCACAAGGACGGCCTGCCGCTCGCCCTGACCACCACGGAGTTCAACCTGCTGGCCTGCCTGATGAGCCGCCCCGGCCAGGTCTTCACCCGCGACCAGCTGCTCGCCCACGTCTGGGGCCGGCCGGACTACCGCGAGGGCCGCGTGGTCGACGTCTACATCTCCCAGCTGCGCTCCAAGCTCGGCGACCCCACCCTGATCCGCACGATCCGCGGCGTCGGCTACAGCGCCGCCCCTCCCCGCCCCGCCCCCGCGTGACCGCGCCCCACCACGCCGCCCCCACCGGGCGGTTCCTCCGCGCGCGGGCGTCAGCCGCTCCCGCCTCCGCCGACCGCACCCCCGCGAAGGACCGCCCGGCCACCGGCGGCCCGCCGCAGGCGAGCCCGCGCGACACCCCCACCGGGCCCCCCGTCCCGGCGTCGGGGACTCCGGCCCGCCGCGTCACGGACCGCACCCCCGCGAAGGACCGCCGCACCCCGGGCGACGAGCCCACGGCCACCCCACCGGCACACGCGCCCTCGGCCGTAAGCCGCGCACCGCGGGCGGGCCGCCACGACACCCCGGCCACACGCCGCGCCTTCCCGGCGTCGGCGGGGCCGGGCCGCGCCGCGCACCGCGGCCCCGCACGGGGCGGCGGGTTGGCGGATGCCCGCCGGACGGCAGAGCCTACGGTCGCGGCCCGCGGTGCCCGGCCGGCCACGGGGGCGGGCAGCCATCGCGCCGTCACGGCATCGGCACACCGCCACAGCCTGGGCGCCGCCGCCGGCATCCGCGCCGGGGCGCGCCGGCGCACGGAGAACGGGGGCGCACCATGAAGTGGCGCGGGGGCCCGAAGGGCCAGGGCCGCGGGCGCGGGTCGCTCGCGGGGGACATCGTGCTGCTCACCACCGCCGTGGCGGCCGTCGCCGTCCTGCTGGCAGGGCTGGCGTCCTGGCACACGATCCGCACCAACGCCGAGGTGCAGGAACGCGATCAGCTGGCCCGGCAGGCCGACGTGCTGAGCCGCACACCGGCGCTGTCGTCGCTGCTGCTGGAACGGGACCAGCGACTGGCCGGGTCGAACGGTGTCGAGCTCGCGGTGGTCGCCCCGGACGGGACGGCGGCCGGCCCGGCGGCGCCCGCCGTCACCACGGCCGTGCTCGCGGCGCTGCGCGGCGGTGAGGCCGCCTCGGCGACGGCCACGCTCCACGGGCATCCCGTGCTGGTGGAGGGTCACCCCTCCCGCAACGGCGGCGCGGTGGTGCTCACCAAGCCCTTCACCGCGGTGGACGAGGCCGCCGCCCGCATCCGCGGTGGTCTGGCGGTGCCGCTGGTCGTCGGTCTGGCGGGCGCGGCCCTCGCCGGTGCCCTGCTGGCCCGGCGCCTGGCCCGTCCGCTGACCGGGGCGGCCCGTACCGCCCGCCGCCTCGCCGCCGGCGAACGCGGGCTGGCCCTGCCCGGCGACGGCCCCGCCGAGGTCGCCGAACTCGCAGCCGCGCTCACCGCCCTCGACTCCGCCCTCGCCCGCAGCGAGAACCGGCAGCGCGAGTTCCTGCTCTCCGTCTCGCACGAGATCCGCACCCCGCTGACCACCGCACGCGGCTACGCCGAGGCACTGGCCGACGGCGTGATCGGCCCCGGCGAACTCACCGAGGTGGGCCGCACCCTGCTCGCCGAGACCGGCCGCCTCGACGGCTTCGTGCGCGACCTGCTGGACCTCGCCCGCCTGGAGGCCGACGACTTCAGGCTCGACGTGGGGACCACCGACCTCGACGCCCTCGTCGAGGACGCCGGCGTCGTGTGGGCCGGCCGCTGCGCCCGCCACGACGTCGGCTTCCGCCTCGAACGCCCCGGCCGCCCGCTGCTCGCCGACACCGACCCCTTCCGGGTCCGGCAACTCCTCGACGGCCTGGCCGAGAACGCCCTGCGGGTCACCCCTGCGGGCCGGCCGCTCGTGCTCGCGCTGCGCGCCGAGGGCTCCGAGGCCGTGTTCGAGGTCCGCGACGGCGGTCCGGGCCTCACCGACGACGACCTCGCCGTCGTCTTCCACCGCGCCGCCCTGGCCACCCGCTACCGCGGCCTCCGCCCGGTCGGCACCGGCCTCGGCCTGGCCATCGCCCACCGCCTGACCGGCCTCCTCGGCGGCACCGTCACGGCCGCGGGCACCTCCCCCGAGGGCGGCGCGTGCTTCACGGTGCGGCTGCCGGCCGCTCCCTGACGTACGGCGGAACCGGCCCGGAACACCGGCAAGCCCCCAGCCGGGCAACGGCCTTGCCGTGAGTTCACTCGAAGGCGTTGGCTGGTGCCCCATGAAGTACACACAGCTCGGCCGCACCGGTCTCAAGGTCGGCCGCATCGTGCTGGGCACGATGAACTTCGGCGGGCAGACGGACGAGGCCACCAGCCACACGATCATGGACGCCGCGCTCGACGCGGGGGTCAACTTCTTCGACACGGCGAACATCTACGGCACCGCCGAGGACAAGGGCCTGACGGAGAAGGTCATCGGCTCCTGGTTCGCACGGGGCGGGGGTCGGCGCGACAAGGTGGTCCTGGCCACGAAGGGCTACGGGAACATGTCGGCGGACGGAAGGGCGTGGAACGAGGAGTCGTGGCCGAACCACGACCGGCTCAGCGCGCTCAACATCCGCAGGGCGGTCGAGGCCAGCCTGCGGCGGCTCGGCACGGACCGCATCGACGTCTACCAGTTCCACCACGTCGACCGGCGCACGCCGTTCGAGGAGATCTGGCAGGCGGTCGACGTGCTGGTCCGGCAGGGCAAGATCCTCCACGCGGCGTCGTCGAACTTCCCCGGCCACAAGATCGCGCAGGCCAACGAGATCGCGGCGAACCGCGGGTCGATGGGCCTGGTCAGTGAGCAGTGCCTGTACAACCTCGCGGAGCGGCGCGCCGAGATGGACGTGATCCCGGCGGCGCGGGCCTACGGCCTCGGCGTGATCCCGTGGTCGCCGCTGCACCAGGGCCTGCTGGGCGGCGCGCTGCGCAAGGAGCGCGAGAACAGCGGTGCGCGCACCAAGACGGGCCGGTCCGCGGCGGGCCTGGCCGATCCGGCGGTCCGCGCGCGGGTGCAGGCGTACGAGGACCTGCTCGACAAGCACGGGCTGGAGCCCGGCGAGGTGGCGCTGGCCTGGCTGCTGACCCGGCCCGGGGTCACCGGGCCGATCGTGGGGCCGCGGACGACTGAGCAGTTCGCCTCGGCGCTGCGCGCGGTGGAGCTGGAACTGGGCGAGGAGCTGCTGGCGGGGCTGGACGAGATCTTCCCCGGCCCGGGTCCGGCCCCGGAGGCCTTCGCCTGGTGACCGCCGACCGGTGACCGCCGACCGGCGATCACCACCTGGTGATCATCGTCACACCGGGGGCGCCGGGAGCCGCTTCGTCATGACGCGCTCCCGGCGTCCGTCGGGCATGAGGCCGCCGGGCCCGCCGGCGTCCTCGAAGCCGTTGCGCCGGTAGAGGGCCGTCGCGAGCGCGTTGCCCTCGGCCACGGCGAGGTGGAGCACGGCGGCGCCCGCGGTCCCCGCGGCCCACTCCTCGACGGCCCGGATCAGCCGGTCGGCGACGCCGCGGCCGCGGGCGTCGCCCGCCACCCACATCGAGATCAGCTCGGCGGTGCCCGGCTGTTCGCCCGGAACGCCGCTCGCCATCCCGGAGGGCCTGCCGGCCACGAGGGCGACGAGGTGGTACGAGCCGGGGACGGCCAGCCGGCCGCGCCAGCGCTCCTCGCGGTCGCCGTCGCCCTGCCAGTCCGCGAGCCGGGAACCGAAGGCCTGCGGCGCGTCGGCGAGCGCGCGCAGCCGCAGCTCCCGCCAGAGCGGCCAGTCGTCGGGGGTGAGCACCCGCAGTTCGATCATCCCGGCAGTGTGCCGCCGGGCCGTGCCCGGCGGCAACCGTGTCTCCCGCAGGTCAGCGCGCGCCGAGCAGGTGGTCCATCGCGAGCTGGTCGAGCTGCTCGAAGGCGAACCCGCGCTGCGCGGCGGCCTCGACGTCGAACTCCTCGAACGCGGTGCGGTCGGCGAGGAGACCGGCCAGGGTCTCACCCTCGGCGAGGGTCGGCTGCGCGAGCTGGTCCAGGCGCGCGGCCTTCAGCGCCTCCTGCACGGCCGGGTCGGCGCGGAACGCGGCGGCCCGGTCCTTGAGGATGAGGTAGTTGCGCATGCAGCCGGCCGCCGAGGCCCACACGCCGCCGAAGTCCTCGGTCCGCGGGGGCTTGAAGTCGAAGTGGCGCGGGCCCTCGTAGCCGGCCGTCTCCAGCAGGTCGACCAGCCAGAACGCGGAGCGCAGGTCACCGGCGCCGAAGCGCAGGTCCTGGTCGTACTTGATGCCGGACTGGCCGTTGAGGTCGATGTGGAAGAGCTTGCCGTGCCACAGCGCCTGGGCGATGCCGTGCGGGAAGTTCAGCCCGGCCATCTGCTCGTGGCCAACCTCGGGGTTGAGGCCGACGAGCTCGGGGTGGGCCAGCTCGTTGATGAACGCGAGCGCGTGGCCGACGGTCGGCAGCAGGATGTCGCCGCGCGGCTCGTTGGGCTTGGGCTCGATGGCGAAGCGAAGGTCATAGCCCTGCTCCAGGACGTACTCGCCGAGGAGGTCGAAGGCCTCCTTGAAGCGGTCCAGGGCGACCCGCACGTCCTTGGCGGCGCCGGACTCGGCGCCCTCGCGGCCGCCCCAGGCGACGTAGACCTTCGCGCCGAGCTCGGCGGCGAGGTCGATGTTGCGGATGGTCTTGCGGAGCGCGTACCGGCGGACGTCGCGGTCGTTGGAGGTGAAGGCACCGTCCTTGAAGACCGGGTGGGTGAAGAGGTTGGTGGTGGCCATCGGCACCTTCATGCCGGTGGCGTCCAGCGCCTGGCGGAAGCGCTTGATGTGGCCCTCGCGGGCGGTGTCGTCCGACCCGAAGGGGATCAGGTCGTCGTCGTGGAACGTGACGCCGTACGCGCCGAGCTCGGCCAGGCGGCTCACGCTCTCGACGGGGTCGAGAGCGGGGCGGGTCGCGTCGCCGAAGGGGTCGCGGCCCTGCCAGCCGACGGTCCAGAGACCGAAGGTGAACTTGTCCTCGGGGGTGGGGGTGAAACTCATCGCGGCGGCTCCTATTCGTAAGACCGTTGAACAAATTAGTATGCGGGAGCCGCTTTGTGAAGGGAGCCGCAGGATGGGTAACGGACCGATCGCGCTGGGTGTGGACAGTTCCACCCAGTCGACCAAGGTGCTCGCCGTCGACGTGGAGACGGGTGAGGTGCTGGCCAGGGGACAGGCCCGGCACACGGTCAGCGAGGGCGCCGGCCGCGAGACCGACCCGGAGGTGTGGTGGCGCGCGCTCGGCACCGCCCTCGCCCAGATCGGGCCGTACGCGGAGCGCGCCGACGCCGTCTCCATCGGCGGCCAGCAGCACGGCCTGGTCGTCCTCGACCCGGTCGGCCGGCCCCTGCGGCCCGCCCTGCTGTGGAACGACGTACGGTCCGCGCCGCAGGCCGACGCGCTGGTCGAGCGGCACGGCGCCGCGTGGTGGGCGGAACGCTTCGGCAGCGTGCCCGGCACGAGCTTCACCGTGACCAAGTGGGCCTGGCTCGCCGCGCACGAGCCCGAGACGGCCAAGGCCGCGGCGGCGGTGCGGCTCCCGCACGACTTCCTCACAGAGCGGCTCAGCGGCGCCGGCGTCACCGACCGGGGCGACGCCTCGGGCACGGGCTGGTGGGCCACGGACACCGAGGCGTACGACGAGGCGCTCCTCGCCGAGATCGGCCTCGACCCCGCCCTGCTGCCCCGGGTCCTCGGCCCCGGCGAGGCCGCCGGGATCACCCTGCCCGGGCTGCCTCTGCGCGAGGGCGTCCTGGTCGGCTCCGGCACCGGTGACAACGCCGCCGCGGCCCTCGGCCTCGGGCTCGCCCCCGGCCAGCCCGCGCTGAGCCTCGGCACCTCCGGCACGGTGTACACCCCCGCCGCCACCCGGCCCACCGACCCCTCCGGGATCGTCGCCGGCTTCGCGGGCGGGCACGGCGACTGGCTGCCGCTCGCCTGCACCCTCAACTGCACCCTCGCCGTCGACAAGATCGCGGGGCTGCTCTCCCTGGACCGCGAGGCGGTCGAGCCGGGCGGCCGGACGGTGCTGCTCCCCTTCCTCGACGGCGAGCGCACCCCGAACCTCCCGTACGCCTCCGGGCTGCTCACGGGGCTGCGGCACGACACCACGCCGGGGCAGATCCTCCAGGCCGCCTACGACGGCGCGGCGTACGCCCTGCTGACCGCCCTCGACCAGGTGCTCGCGGTCGACGGCGCCCCCTCGGACGCCCCGCTGCTGCTCATCGGCGGCGGCGCCCGCGGCACCGCGTGGCGGGAGACCGTCCGGCGCCTGTCGGGACGGGCCGTGCAGATCCCCGTCGCGGACGAGCTCGTCGCGCTGGGGGCGGCCGCGCAGGCCGCGGGGCTGCTCACCGGGGAGACCCCGCAGTCGGTCGCCCGCCGCTGGAACACCACGGCCGGCCCCTCCTACGACCCCGTCGCCCGCGACGACGCCGCGCTCGACCGCCTCGCCACGGCGCTCGCGGACGGATTCGGCGTGCGGTGACCCCCGGGGGGCGGCGCACCCCGGTGCGGGTGCGCCCCCGCGGGCCGTCCGCCCGTGCCCGCGAGGCCGCCCACCGGCGGTGAGCACCCCGGCCGTGCGGCCGGCGGAGGGGGGTGGGGCGGGGTCGGGCCGGAGGGGGCGTGCGAGGGTGGGGGCAGGACAACGTGTGACCAGGACGGATGACGGACGACAGCGGAAGGGGACCGGAGCGTGGCGGAAGGGCCGGGGTCGCAGGCAGGACTGCGACGGCGGAATCTGGCGCTGGTGATGCAGGCCGTGGCGGACCACGGCGAGGTGTCGCGCGCGGCCGTCGCCGGCGAGGTCGGACTGACGCGGGCCACCGTGTCGACCCTCGTCGACGAGCTGCTCGCCACGGGGCTGCTCATCGAGCTCGGCGCCCAGCGTCCCGGTACGGTCGGCCGCCCCGGCACCGCACTCGCGCTGAACGACACCGGCCCGGCGGGCCTCGGCGCCGAGGTCGGGGTTGACCACCTCGCCGCCATCGCGGTCGACCTGCGCGGCACGGTCCGCGCCCGCGCCCGTGTCGAGGCGGACAACCGCGGCCGCCCGGCGCCGGAGGTGCTGCGTGAACTGGCGGCGCTCGTCGCGGAGGTGCGGCGGGAGTCGCAGGCCGCCGGCCTCACCCCCGCCGGCCTGACGCTGGCGGTGCCGGGCCTGGTCGGCCGGGACCGGCAGGTCGTGATGCGGGCGCCCAACCTCGGCTGGGAGGACGTCGACGCCGCCGGCTGGTTCGCCGCCCCGGACGGTCCCGCCGCCCCCGCCGGCATCCCCGTCACCGTCGAGAACGAGGCCAATCTCGGCGCCCTCGCCGAGCTCTGGCTGGGCGGCCACGAGGGCGTCACCGACTTCGTGCACGTCTCGGCGGAGATCGGCATCGGCGCGGCACTGATCGTCGACGGCCGTCTGTTCCGCGGGGCGCGCGGCTTCGCCGGGGAGCTGGGCCACGTGCCGGTACACCCGACGGGCCCGCGCTGTTCCTGCGGGGCCCGCGGCTGCCTGGAGCAGTACGCGGGCGAGGAGGCCGTGCTGCGCGCCGCCGGGATCGCGCCGGAGCGGCCGGACGCGCTGAAGGCGCTCCACGCGGCCGCCGCGGAGGAGGACCCGGCGGCGCTGAAGGCACTCGCGGCCGCCGGGCAGGCCTTCGGGATCGCGCTGAGCGGCGCGGTGAACCTGCTGGACCCGCAGGCCGTCGTGCTGGGCGGCACGCTGGCCTCGCTCGCGCCGTGGCTCCGCTCGGCCGTCGAACGGGAGCTGGGCCGCCGCGTGACGGACCGCCAGTGGCGGGCGGACGCCGTGCTCGTCTCCCGGCTGGGCCGCGAGGGCGTGCTGCTCGGGGCGGCGTACAGCGTGGTGCGCTCCGTCCTGGACGACCCGCAGGCGCTGCGCGCGCAGTAGCCCCCGCGGCACCTCACGACGGCCCCGCAACAGCCTCGCAACAGCCCGCGCGGCACCGAACGAAGCGGTCACCCGGGGCGGTTACGATGCGCTGCGCGGCGCGCCCGAGCGGTGGCGCCGGTCCGTTTCACGAGGGGGGATTCCTGTGTTCGTGCTGTCCATCCTGCTGCTCATAGCGGCGGTCGTGCTGTTCTTCGTCGGCCGCAGCCAGAGCTCCGTCGGCTGGAAGCTGGGAGCGGCGCTCAGCGCCGTGGCGGGTGTGCTGGCCGGCGTCTTCGCCTGCGTCTACGTCGTGAGCGCGTACGAGGTCGGCGTGCCGGTGACCTTCGGCAAGATCGGCACGCCGCTGACCTCCGGCATCCACTTCACGTCGCCCTTCACCGACGTCACCTCCTTCTCCACCCGCCCGGTGGACCTCAACCTCTACGACAAGGACGTGGTCGAGGTCCGCTCCTCGCAGGGCGGCGTGCTGTACGCCGACGTCACGATCAAGTGGGCCGCGGTGCCCGCGAAGGCGGTCGAGCTCTACCGGCTGGCGGGCAACGAGGAGGCCATCCAGCAGCGGCTGGTGCTGCCCGACAGCCGCGAGATCATCCGCAACGTCTTCGCCAAGCACACCAGCGAGGAGGGTTACGCCTCCGCCCGTGAGCAGATCGGCGCGGAGATCGACACTCTGATCAAGGAGCGCCTGGCCCCGCGCGGCATCGACGTCACGGCCGTGAACCTGCGCAATGTGCGGCCCTCCGACAAGCTCCAGGAGCAGATCGACAAGAAGATCCAGCAGCAGCAGGCCACGGAGCGGGCCGTCGAGGCGGCCCGGACGGCGAAGGCCGAGGCGGAGCGCAAGCGCATCGAGGCGCAGGGCATCGCCGACGCCAACAAGATCATCGAGCGGTCGCTGAGCGACAAGGTCCTCTACAACCGGTGCCTGGACGCCTACCGGGAGGCCGCGAAGTCCCACCCGGTGTACGCGGTGCCCTGCGGCACGGGTTCCAACGGCGCTCCGGTCATCGTCGACGGCACCAAGAACTGACGGCACCGGGACCGTCGGCCCGCAAACGGCGCAGGGGCCCGGAACCTCGCGGTTCCGGGCCCCTGCGGTGGTACGGGCCGCTGGTCGGCGGACGGTGCGGCCTCAGACCGCGCTGCCCGCCTTCCAGGCGCTCCAGCTCATGTTCCAGCCGTTCAGCCCGTTCGCCGGGTCGACGACCTTGTCCTTGGAGTTCTTCACGATCACGACGTCGCCGACCATCGAGTTCGTGTAGAACCAGTAGGCGTCGGTGGAGGTGTCCTTGGCGCCCTTGGTGTCGTTCAGGCCCACGCAGCCGTGGCTGGTGTTGACGTTGCCGAAGACCGAGTCGGCGCCCCAGTAGTTGCCGTGGATGAAGGTGCCGGACGTGGTCAGGCGGATGGCGTGCGGCACGTCCTTGATGTCGTACTCGCCCTTGCCGTCGTCGTCGGTGAAGCCGACCGTGGCGCCGTTCATCCGGGTCTCGGTGAACTTCTCGGACATCACCATCTGGCCGTTGTAGGTGGTGTTCTGGTCCGAGCCGGCCGAGATCGGGATGGTGCGGACGACCCGGCCGTCGCGGACGACCTTCATCTGGTGGGTCGAGGCGTCGACCGTGGAGACCTGGCTGCGGCCGATCTTGAAGGTGACGGTCTTCTCCTGGACGCCGTAGACGCCGCTGGAGCCCTCGACGCCGTCCAGGTTCAGCTTGAGGGTGACGGTGGAGCCGGCCTGCCAGTAGGCCTGGGGGCGGAAGTCCAGCCGGGTGGAGTTGAACCAGTGGCCGACGACCTCCTGGCCGCTGCTGGAGCTCACCGAGATCGCCGACTGGACGGCCTTCTTGTTCTCGATCGCCTTGGTGAAGTTGATCGACACCGGCATGCCCACGCCGACGGTCTGGCCGCTCTCGGGCGTGTAGTAGCCGATGAAGCTGTGCTCGGGGCTGACCGTGGTGAAGGTGGAGTTCTCGGTGGCCTTGCGGCCCTTGCCGTCCTCCGCCTTGGCGGCGATCTTGTACTGGGTGGCGCGCTGCAGCTGCCCGTTGGGCGCCCAGCTCTTGCCGTCCGCGGAGATCGTGCCCTCGATGTTCTTGCCGTCGGCGACGGAGGTCATGACGACGCTGGTGAGGTCGCCGCCGGTGACGGCGACCTTGGTGCCGGTGTTGATGCTCACGTTCTCGGCGCCGGTCTTCGGCGTGATGGATATTCGGGCGTCGGAGGCGTCCTTGGCGGCCGCCTCGTCGACCGAGTCCTGCGACTTGACGTTGTTGTCGGAACCGGCGCCGCCCACCTTGTCTCCCCCGCAGGCGGTCAGAGTGATAGCCCCGACCGCCAGCAGCGCGAGCGCTGCGAGCCCTGCTCGCCGCTTGCGAGAGGGACGCGGGTCAGTGGCTGTGCCGGTCTCGGCGCGCTTCACACAGATCTCCAATGTCTTCCAGGTACGCGTTCCCCCGGCCCGCATGCGTCGCGGGCCACGGCCCTCGAACGAGCCTCACTCGTACGTCCAGGAACTGCCAGGGTCTTTGGTCCGTTCCCCCCCGCCGGAAAGTGTGGGGAAGAACACGCGCGTGACTCAGGTGACATGGGCGCGGTCCTGCGGCCCGTGCGAAACCCCGGACCCATGATGAGCCCGGGGCCTGTGAGTCACGCACTGCCGAAGACGCGTTCAGCGTCCCTGCGGTTCCTCCTCGTCGATGTCGGCTTCGTCGTCGGCCTCGTCGTCGTAGAGGTCCCACTCGTCGGAGTCGGGGTCGTACTCGGTGTGGGCGCAGGACCAGGACGCCTGCACCAGCTCGATCCCGGGCACGCTGGTGACCAGGTCGAAGGGGTCGACCAGGTACGCCAGCGCCTCCGATTCGTCCTGCCGCACCGACGCCTCGGCGTGCTGCCGCTCGTCGTCCGGCATGTACTCGTCGCCGCCGATCTGGTCGAGCGCGGCGTCGGTCAGCTCGCCGGACCCGGTGATCTCCAGGACCAGCTCCACCTGGAGCCGCACGTAGCGCGGCCCGCTCTCCCCGGTGGGGATGTCAGTAGTGCTCATGTGACGGAGCGTATGCGGGGGAACGGCCCGGGAAGCGCAGGCAGTCCGGATCCGGGGCGGAAGGATACCCGCGGCGGCCGGTCCGGAACCCGTGGAAGCTCCGGTTCCGGGACCGAACTTCCCTCCACGGCGGTTGTCTCACTAACATCGGGCTCCACGGTCAAGTCGCCGCAACCGCTGGGGGATCCGTTGACCTCGCACCGCCCGCCCGCCTTCGTCGCCGTCACGGCTGCCGCTGTCCTCGGCGCGCTGTACTTCGTGCCCAACGCGTCCGCCAGTGCCGAGCACGCGACGAACACGAGCACACAGTCGTCCGCTTCCACCGCCGCCACCGCGTCGGCCGTCGGCCAGGGGCAGCACCTGGCGGACACCGGAAGCGTCGACACCACGCCGTACCTGATCGGCGGCACCGCGTTCCTCGGCATGGGCGCGGCGCTCGTGGTCAACGCGAGCCGCCGCGCCCGCGACGTGTACTGACCCCCGGGGCCCGGACCCCGGGCCCCGGGGCCGGCTCAGGCGAGCGGGCCGGTCACCGACTCGGCCGCCGCCACCAGGCCGCCGCCGCGCACGAAGTCGTACGCCGCCGCCAGGTCCGGGGACAGGAAGCGGTCCGGCCCGGGGCCGCCCACTCCCGCCTCGCGCGCCGCCTTCAGCACCGCCTGGGTCGCCGGGGCGGCCACCAGCACCTCGCTGCCCTGCACGCGCAGCTCGATCGCGCGGGACGCGGCCATCAGCTCGATCGCCACGATCCGGGCCAGGTTGTCCACCGCCTGCCGCAGCTTGCGCGCGGCCGACCAGCCCATCGAGACGTGGTCCTCCTGCATCGCCGAGGACGGGATGGAGTCCACCGAGGCCGGCACCGCCAGCCGCTTGTTCTCGCTGACGAGCGCGGCCTGCGTGTACTGAGCGATCATCAGACCGGAGTCCACACCGGGGTCGTCGGCCAGGAAGGCGGGCAGGCCGTGCGAACGGCTCTTGTCCAGCAGCCGGTCGGTGCGCCGCTCCGCTATCGAGCCGAGGTCGGCGGCGGCGATGGCCAGGAAGTCCAGCACGTAGGCGACGGGCGCCCCGTGGAAGTTGCCGTTGGACTCCACCCGCCCGTCGGGCAGCACGACCGGGTTGTCGACGGCGGAGACCAGTTCGCGGTCGGCCACGGTCATGGCGTGCGTCACGGTGTCCCGGCCGGCGCCGGCCACCTGCGGGGCGCAGCGGATCGAGTACGCGTCCTGCACGCGCGGGGCGTCGTCCTGGTGGTGGCCGGTGAGCCCGGAGCCGGCGAGCACCCGGCGCATGTTCTCGGCGCTGGCCGCCTGGCCCGGGTGCGGGCGGATCGCGTGCAGCTCGGGGGCGAGCACCTTGTCGGTGCCCAGCAGCGCCTCCAGCGACAGCGCGGCGGCGATGTCGGCGGCGGTGAAGAGCCGGCGCAGGTCGTCGATGGCCATGACGAGCATGCCGAGCATGCCGTCGGTGCCGTTGATGAGGGCCAGGCCCTCCTTCTCGCGCAGTTCCACGGGCTCGATCCCGTGCTCGGCCAGCAGCTCCGCGGCGGGGCGCACGACGCCGTCGGGGCCCTCCGCCTCGCCCTCGCCCATCAGGACCAGCGCGCAGTGCGACAGCGGCGCCAGGTCGCCGGAGCAGCCCAGCGAGCCGTACTCGTGGACGACGGGGGTGATGCCGGCGTTGAGCAGCGCGGCCATCGTCTCCGCGACGACGGGACGGACACCGGTGCGGCCGGACGCCAGCGTCTTCAGCCGCAGGAACATCAGCGCGCGCACCACCTCGCGCTCCACGCGCGGGCCCATGCCGGCCGCGTGCGAGCGCACCAGGCTGCGCTGCAGCTGGGCGCGCAGCTCGGGGCTGATGTGCCGGACCGCGAGCGCGCCGAAGCCCGTCGACACGCCGTACACCGGCTCCGGCTTCGCCGCCAGCGCCTCCACGACCTCGCGCGACGCGGCGATCCCGGCCAGCGCCTCCGCAGACAGCTCGACCCGCGCACCGCCGCGGGCCACCGCCAGCACATCCTCCGCCGCGGCCCCGTGGGCCCCGATCACCACGTTATGCATACTCATATTCACGAACCCTACGGACTGAATCGCAACCTGTCACGTGTCGGAAGGTCCTCTTCCGCGCGGCCCCCGCCGCACCCTCGCCACCGCCTCCCGGCCCCGCCGGTCCCGCACCTCAGTCCCGTCCGCGGAACCGGCGCCGCTCCACGTCGTGGCCCGCGGGCTGGTCGGCGAGCCGGACGACCGGGTCCTCCGGCGCCCCGCGCCCGGCGACCACCGGCTCCACCGAATGCAGGGCCTTCGCCCGGTACTGGGCCGCGTCCGCCAGCCGGAACAGCCGGCGCCCCGAGGTCACCACCCCGATCTCGGCATCCGTGGACGCCACCCCCACGGCGACCCCGTCCCCCAGTCCCAGCCACTTGGTGCGCACACACAGCTCCTCGGCGACCCGTACGACCTCCTCGGCCCCGTGCCCGACCGACAGCAGGCAGAACTCGTCGCCGCCCAGCCGCGCCACCAGGCTGCCCTTCAGCGCGGCGCCGCACAGCGACAGGACGGACCCGAAGCCGACCAGCAGCCGGTCCCCGACCGCGTGCCCGAGCTGGTCGTTGACCCGCTTGAGCCCGTTGAGGTCGCAGACGACCAGGCTCACCGGGGTCCCGTCGGCCCGGTGCCGTTCCACCGCCTCCTCCAGCCGCTGGTCGACCGCCCGCCGGTTGGCAAGCCCGGTCAGCGGGTCGGTGAAGGCCAGCCGGCGCACCTCCGCCAGCCGCTCGGTCTGGGCGATCCCGGCCGCCGTCAGCGCCGCGAGCACGGTCGCGAACTCCGCGTCGTCGCGGTCGAAGACCGGCCGCCCGGCGCCCCGGGCCACGTACAGCTCGCCCCAGGCGAGCCCGTGCAGCATGATCGGCGCCACTACGCACGACGTGCGCCCGCGCCGCCGGAGGGTGGCCACCCGCTGGTGGCAGTAGGCGCCGGCGCGGCCCGCCGCCGGACCCTCGGCGGTCTCGATCCAGGCGTGCGGCTCCCCGCCCTCGGTCCACTTGGCGTGCAGGAACTCCACGATCTCGGGGAAGTCCGCGACCGAGTAGACCTCCTCGGCCGGCTGCGGCTCCTCGTCGGGCGCGAGGTCCCCGTCGTTGACCAGGACCCGCAGCCGTCCCCGGTCCCGCTCCCAGCGGGAGATCGCCGACATCGTGCCGCCGAGGGCGGCCCGGGCGGCGGACGCGGCGGCGACCGCCGCCTCCATGGGCGACCTCGCCGCCGCCACCGCCCGCGCGAGCTCGGCGACGGCACGCAGCCGAGCGTCCCCGCCGGTGCCGTTCATGCGCCCGTCTCCCGTCGCCCGCACAACTTTTTACCAGTTTGCGACGTTCGCACGGACCCGCACGTTACGCGCCGTCGGCGCGGTCGTTTTCCGCCTCAATCACTCACCCGGCCACACCGGATCGCGCTTCTCGTTGAACGCCGCGACGCCCTCGGCACGGTCCCCGGAGAAGGCGACCGTGCGCCAGGCCGCGTCCTCGACGTCGAGACCCGTCCGCAGGTCGGTGCCCTGGCCCAGCCGCAGCGCCCGCTTGGCCGCCCGCAGGCCGACGGGCGAGTTCGCCGCGATCCGCGCGGCCAGCGCCAGCGCCTCGGCGCGGTCCTGGCCCTCCTCGGCCAGTACGTCCACCAGCCCCAGCGCCAGCGCCTCCGCCGCGGGCACCCGGCGCCCGGTGAAGATCAGCTGGGCCGCCCGCGCGGCACCCACCCGGCGCGGCAGCAGCTGCGTGCCGCCGCCTCCGGGGATCACGCCGACCGAGACCTCCGGCAGCCCCACGACGGCCGTCGGGTCCGCGACGATCACGTCGCAGGCCAGCGCCAGCTCGTACCCGCCGCCCAGCGCGAAACCGTGCACGGACGCCACCGACGGCATCGGCAGCTCCAGCACGGCCGTGTAGGCGGCACGCGTGTACGGACGCTGCCGTCCCAGGTCGGCGTCGGTGAAGGAGTTGCGCTCCTTCAGGTCGGCGCCCACGCAGAACGCCCGCTCATGGGTCGAGGTGAGCACGACGCAGCTCACCGACCGGTCCCCGGCCAGCGCCGCGCACGCCTCGGTGACCGCCCGCGCCATGTCCGTGGAGATGGCGTTCATCGCCTTGGGCCGGTCCAGCACCAGTTCCGCCACCCGCCCGGCGTCACCGTGCCTGCGTACCGCCACCCACTCGCCAAACCGCTGCTCGGTCATCGCGCCTCCACCTCCGCGTCGCTGTTAACGGTCGTGAACCGCCGACGGCCAGCGTAGTGGGGCTCCCGCTCAGCCTCCGCGACGGCTCAGCAGCCAGGGCTCGACCACGCCGAGACCGCGGACCGGCCGCCGCCACATCGGCTGCAGCCCGAAGCGGTACTTCTCCTCCGAACCGGGCTCGATCTCCGCCTCCGACTCCGGTGCCTCGCCCGCCGCGACGAGGGCCTGCGCCAGTTCGCCGTCCACGAGCACCGCGTCCCGTGGCGCTATCGACGTCAGCCGGCTCGCCAGGTTCACCGTGGTGCCGAAGACGTCGCCCATGCGCGTCGTGACGGTGCCGAAGGCCATGCCGACGCGCAGCGCCGGCATCGTCTCGTCGCCGTTCATCGTCTCGATGAGCCGCATGCCGATCTCGGCGGCCGTCCCCGCGTCGTCGGCGATGAACAGCACTTCGTCACCGAGGGTCTTGACGAGCCGTCCGCCGTGCGCGGCCACCTGGTCGGCGGCGGTGGTCTCGAAGGCCTCGACCAGTTCGCCGAGTTCCTCCTCCTCCAGGCGGCGGGTGAGCCGGGTGAAGCCGACGAGGTCCGCGAAGCCGACCGCGAGCCGGCGGTCGACGGCCTCTTCGTCGTCCGAGCGGACGACCCGGCTGGTGGACGCGGCCAACTGGCGGCGCCACACGTACGTCAGGAACTCCTCCAGCTCCGGCAGCAGCAGCTCGACCAGCGGATAGGCCACCTCGGCCCGGGTCATGCCGGGTTCGGGCGGCTCGGTGAGCTCCTCCAGGAAGGAGTCGGTCTGCCACTCGGCCAGCCGGGCCGTGGTCTGGCCGGTGGACCGGGCGACCTGGATCGCCGTGCTCTCGCTGATCAGCCCGGCCTCGACCAGACCGGACAGGCGCCGCAGCGCCAGGACGTCGGCCTCGGTCAGCGCGCGGGCCTGGCCGATGTCGGCGAAGCCCATCGCGCGCCAGAACCGCGCGGCGAGATCCATGGAGACGCCCGCGCTGCGGGCGGCCTGGAAGGGTGTGTAGTGCCGTCCCGCGCCGAGGATCAGCTGCTCCAGGCGCAGGGCGATCGGGTCCTCTTCGATGCCGGGCGACCGGGCCGGCTCGCCGTGCTCATCGGGCTCCCCGAGCTCGCCGGGTTCCTCGTGCTCCTCGGGCTCTTCGCGCTCCTCGCGTTCCGCCCGCTCGCGTCGAGGCCCGCCCGGCTCTTCGTGCGGCGGGAGGTCGCTCGCGTCGTCCACGGTCACCGCCCGCCCCCTCCTGGGTCCCTGCGCACCGGCCTTCCGATCACCGCGCCGGAGGCTGCCGCCTCAACAATACGGCAGGTGTGGCCTGGCTCACTCTCCCGCCGGCCGCACATGGACGACGTCGCCCGCGGCGACCGCGCGCTCGCCGTCGTCGGTCGCGACGACCAGCCGCCCGTCGTCGTCGACGGCGACGGCCCGCCCGCCGACCTCGCCCCCACCGGGGAGTTCGGCCCGTACGGTGCGTCCCAGCGTCACGCAGCCGGCGGCGTACGCCTGCTGCAGGCGGGAGCCGACCGGGTCGCCGTCGACGCGCAGCCACTCCCCGTACCAGTCGGCCAGGGAGCGCAGGATCGCGCGCAGCAGCGGATCGCGGTCGGTGACCTTGGCCCCGGCGAGGGCCAGCGAGCCCGCGGCGGGGACCGGCAGTTCGTCCTCACGGAGTGTCACATTGAGGCCGATGCCGAGGACGACGGCGTCGTCGCCGACGCGTTCGGCGAGGATCCCACCGGTCTTGCGCTCCTCGCCGTCCACGGTGACGAGCAGGTCGTTGGGCCACTTCAGCCCGGTGTCCACACCCGCCGTCCGCGCGACGGCGGTGGCCGCGGCGACCCCAGCCAGCAGCGGCAGCCAGCCCCAGTGCCGCGGCGGAACGGCGGTCGGCCTCAGCAGCACGGAGAAGAAGAGCCCGGAGCGGGCCGGGGCCCGCCACTGGCGGTCGAGGCGGCCGCGCCCCGCGGACTGCTCCTCGGCGACCAGGACGGCGCCCTCGGGGGCCCCCTCCCGGGCCCGGGCACCCAGGTCGCTGTTGGTGGACCCGGTGGACTCGACCACGTCCAGGTCGGTCCACAGGCTGTCGGGAGTGACGATCGCGCGGCGCAGGGCGGCCGCGTTGAGCGGCGGCCGGTCGAGGTCGGACCAGCGGTTCGATGTCATACGTCCCAGCCTAGGGTCTGCCCTCCGGATCGACGCGGAGGAAGCGGCGGCGTCCGCCGCGGGCAGCCGGGAGGCGGCGGGCGGACCCCGGGAGCGGAGTGTGGCCAACGCCGCACTGACCGGGCAGCAGCCGCGCGGTTACGCTACGAAAACAGCATTACTCGCCAGTCACGTCACACCCTCAGCACGACCCGACGAGAGCAGGAGAGCCGCCTCCCATGGCCGAGCCGGAGATCGACATCCACACCACCGCGGGGAAGCTCGCGGATCTGCGCCGCCGAATCGACGAGGCGACCCATGCCGGCTCGGCGCGCGCGGTGGAGAAGCAGCACGCCAAGGGCAAGCTGACCGCGCGTGAGCGCATCGAACTGCTGCTGGACGAGGGCTCCTTCGTCGAACTGGACGAGCTGGCCCGGCACCGCTCGACCAACTTCGGCCTGGAGAAGAACCGCCCCTACGGCGACGGCGTCGTCACCGGCTACGGCACCGTGGACGGCCGCCCGGTGGCGGTGTTCTCGCAGGACTTCACCGTGTTCGGCGGTGCGCTCGGCGAGGTCTTCGGCGAGAAGATCGTCAAGGTCATGGACTGGGCGCTGAAGACCGGCTGCCCGGTCATCGGCATCAACGACTCCGGTGGGGCGCGCATCCAGGAGGGCGTGACCTCGCTCGGCCTGTACGGCGAGATCTTCCGCCGCAACACCCACGCCTCCGGCGTCATCCCGCAGATCTCGCTCATCATGGGGCCCTGCGCGGGCGGCGCGGTCTACTCCCCCGCCATCACCGACTTCGTGGTGATGGTCGACCAGACCTCGCACATGTTCATCACCGGCCCGGACGTCATCAAGACCGTCACCGGTGAGGACGTCGGCTTCGAGGAGCTGGGCGGCGCCCGTTCGCACAACAGCGTCTCCGGCAACGCGCACCACATGGCCGGCGACGAGAAGGACGCCATCGAGTACGTCAAGGCGCTGCTGTCCTACCTGCCGTCCAACAACCTCCAGGAGGCCCCGGCCTACCCGCAGGAGGCGGACCTGGGGATCTCGGCCGAGGACCTCGAGCTGGACACCCTGATCCCGGACTCGGCGAACCAGCCGTACGACATGCACCAGGTCATCGAGCACGTGCTGGACGACGGCGAGTTCCTGGAGACCCAGTCGCTGTTCGCGCCCAACATCCTCACCGGTTTCGGCCGGATCGAGGGCCACCCCGTCGGCGTCGTCGCCAACCAGCCGATGCAGTTCGCCGGCTGCCTGGACATCAACGCCAGCGAGAAGGCGGCGCGCTTCGTCCGCACCTGCGACAGCTTCAACGTCCCGGTCGTCACCTTCGTCGACGTCCCCGGCTTCCTGCCCGGCACCGACCAGGAGTGGAACGGCATCATCCGGCGCGGCGCCAAGCTGATCTACGCGTACGCCGAGGCCACCGTCCCGCTGATCACCGTCATCACCCGCAAGGCCTTCGGCGGCGCGTACGACGTCATGGGCTCCAAGCACCTGGGCGCCGACCTCAACCTGGCCTGGCCCACCGCCCAGATCGCCGTCATGGGCGCCCAGGGCGCCGTCAACATCCTCCACCGCCGCACCCTGGCCGAGGCGGGCTCCCCGGAGGAGGCGGAGGCGCTGCGCGCCCAGCTGATGCAGGAGTACGAGGACACGCTGCTCAACCCCTACGTGGCGGCGGAGCGCGGCTACGTCGACGGGGTCGTCCTGCCCTCGGAGACCCGTACGCACCTGGTGAAGGCGCTGCGGACGCTGCGCAACAAGCGCGAGACCCTGCCCCCCAAGAAGCACGGCAACATCCCCCTGTAAGGAGCGTGCCCAGCCATGGTGATCAAGGTCGAACGGGGCAATCCGACGCCCGAGGAGCTGGCGGCCGTCGTCGCCCTCGTCCAGGCGCGGGCCGCGGCGGCAGCGGGGCTCGCCGACGGCCCGCGACCGGCCGACGAGTGGGCCTCCCCCGCGCGCAACGTCCCCGGCCGGATGCTGCGCCCGGCGCCGGTGGCCTGGCGCGCCACGTACTGGCCGCACTGACGCGTCCGCCCCGAGGCGGACGCGAATGGTCCTCTTGCCGCCCGCGCCTGAGTATCCGTACTCAGGCGCGGGCGTTCTCCACCGCGCAACCTGGACGGCATGCTGTGGTCAGACCCGTCCGACGAACCCCCCGAGGAGATGCGGCAGGCCCAGGCGATGATGCGCCGGGCGATGCTCGTGATCGCTGTCGCCATCCCCGTGATCACGGCCCTGGTGGCCTGGCGCGGCTGACTACGATGACGGGCATGACCGACAGCAGCCGCAGCCCCCGCCCGCTCGTCCTCGCCTCCGCCTCCCCCGCGCGTCTGGGGCTGCTGAAGCAGGCCGGGTTCGACCCGCGGGTCATCGTCAGCGGTGTCGACGAGGACGCGATCAGCGCGGACACCCCCGCCGAGCTGGCCCGGGTGCTGGCCGAGGCCAAGGCCTCCGCGGTCGCCGTGCAGCTCTCAGACGGCGAGGTGGTCGTCGGTTGCGACTCCGTCCTGGACCTGGACGGCGAGCCGCTGGGCAAGCCGTCCGACGCCGAGGACGCCACAGCCCGCTGGAAGTCGATGCGCGGCCGCTCCGGCGTGCTGCGGACCGGCCACTGCGTGATCGACCTGGCCACCGGCCGCCGGGTCTCGGCCACCGCCTCCACCACGGTGCGCTTCGGCACCCCGGACGACGCCGAGATAGCGGCCTACGTCGCCACGGGCGAGCCGCTGTACGTGGCGGGCGCCTTCACCCTGGACGGCCGCTCGGCCCCGTTCATCGAGGGCATCGAGGGCGACCACGGCAATGTCATCGGCATCTCGCTGCCGCTGCTGCGCGGCCTCCTCACCGAGCTGGGCCTGCGGATCACCGACTTCTGGGTCTGATCCGGCCGCCCGGTCGGACCAGTCAGACCGCCGCGGGGGCGACGGGCGGCGGGGGCGTGCTCTCGCCGGGCTCGTCGCCCGGGCCGGCGACCGGCGTCTCACCCGCGTAGAGCACCAGGGCGAGCACCACGAACCCCAGGATCACCATCATCCCCACGAACGCCGCCCAGCCCACCGGCGCCGCCAGGCCCGCGCCGAGGACGCCGTGGGTCACCGCGCACACGATCAGCAGGATCCGGCCGAAGCGGCCCGGACCGCGGTCGCGCAGGGCCATGCGGAGGAGGACGATCCCGCAGCCGATGAGGAAGAGCGCCATCACGACACCGGCCGCCCACGCGCCCGCGGCCATCGCGCCGGGGTCGAGCCCGGCCAGGGACATCTGCTGGTGGCGCACGGCGATACCCATGATCCAGTTGACGAAGGCGAACACGAACGCCTCCAGGATCAGCAACACAGCCGCCGCCACGGCGACACTTCTGCGCACAGTGCGCCCCCTGTCCCAGGACCCCATTACCGGCGGTATTTCGTTGGCCGCACGCTACTAACGGGTAGGAGTTGCGGCAAGAGTTTGAACGGCGCCACCCGTATGGGGCGCCGGCCCGGCAAAGATTTCCCCGGGCCTTCGTGGAGTTCCCACAAAAAAGGCGCCACGTGGGTCACGGTGGAAGGCGGTGACCCGGCCCACACCCCAGGGCCTCAAGCACCGGGATAAATGGGGCTTTACCGTAGGAAGCCAAGGCATCCGGGTCCCGCTTGGGGGCCCGTATCACCCTCCGTGTGGGCAAGCTCACCCCCAGGGGTGCCTCGGCACGAAGTGTCGCCAGTACCTAAACTCTGCTTGTTTCAAGGAGGGAGCCATCGTGCGCAAGGTGCTCATCGCCAACCGCGGTGAAATCGCAGTCCGCGTCGCCCGTGCCTGCCGGGATGCCGGGATCGCCAGCGTGGCCGTCTACGCGGAGCCGGACCGGGACGCGCTGCATGTCCGCGCGGCCGATGAGGCCTACGCGCTGGGCGGTGACACCCCGGCCACCAGCTACCTGGACATCACCAAGGTCCTGGCCGCCGCGGCCGAGTCCGGAGCCGACGCCGTCCACCCCGGCTACGGCTTCCTGTCGGAGAACGCCGACTTCGCCCAGGCCGTCCTGGACGCCGGCCTGACCTGGATCGGCCCGCCCCCGCAGGCCATCCGCGACCTCGGCGACAAGGTCGCCGCCCGCCACATCGCCCAACGCGCCGGCGCCCCCCTGGTCGCCGGCACCCCCGACCCCGTGTCGGGCGCCGACGAGGTCGTGGCGTTCGCGCGCGAGCACGGCCTGCCGATCGCGATCAAGGCCGCCTTCGGCGGTGGCGGCCGCGGCCTGAAGGTCGCCCGCACCCTGGACGAGGTCCCCGAGCTGTACGAGTCGGCCGTCCGTGAGGCCGTCGCCGCCTTCGGCCGCGGCGAGTGCTTCGTCGAGCGCTACCTCGACAAGCCCCGGCACGTGGAGACCCAGTGCCTGGCCGACACCCACGGCAACGTCGTGGTCGTCTCCACCCGTGACTGCTCCCTGCAGCGCCGCCACCAGAAGCTGGTGGAGGAGGCCCCCGCGCCGTTCCTGACCCCGGAGCAGAACGCCCAGCTGTACGCGGCGTCCAAGGCCATCCTCAAGGAGGCCGGCTACGTCGGCGCCGGCACCTGCGAGTTCCTGGTCGGCACGGACGGCACCATCTCCTTCCTGGAGGTGAACACCCGTCTGCAGGTCGAGCACCCGGTCACCGAGGAGGTCACCGGCATCGACCTGGTCCGCGAGATGTTCCGCGTCGCCGACGGCGAGGCGCTCGGCTACGACGACCCGCCGCTGCGCGGCCACTCGTTCGAGTTCCGCATCAACGGTGAGGACCCGGGCCGGGGCTTCCTCCCCGCCCCCGGCACCGTCACCCGTTTCGACGCGCCCACCGGCCCCGGTGTGCGTCTGGACGCCGGCGTCGAAGCCGGCAGCGTCATCGGCCCCGCCTGGGACTCCCTGCTGGCCAAGCTGGTCGTCACCGGCGCCACCCGGCAGCAGGCCCTGCAGCGCGCCGCGCGCGCCCTGGCCGAGTTCCAGGTCGAGGGCATGGCCACCGCCATCCCGTTCCACCGCGCGGTGGTCGCCGACCCCGCCTTCGCGCCCGAGGTCCACGGCAAGCCCGGTCCGTTCACCGTCCACACCCGGTGGATCGAGACCGAGTTCGTCAACGACATCAAGCCCTTCGCCGCCCCGGCCGACGCCGAGGAGGACACCGAGCCCGGCCGCGAGACCGTCGTCGTCGAGGTCGGCGGCAAGCGCCTGGAGGTCTCCCTCCCGGCCTCACTGGGCATGACCCTGGCCCGCACCGCCGCCGCCGGCGGCGCCCGCCCCAAACGCCGCACCGCCAAGAAGACCGGCTCCGCCGCCTCCGGCGACTCCCTCGCCTCCCCCATGCAGGGCACCATCGTCAAGGTCGCCGTCGAGGAAGGCCAGGAGGTCAAGGAAGGCGACCTCGTCGTCGTCCTGGAAGCCATGAAGATGGAACAGCCCCTGAACGCCCACCGTTCCGGCACCATCAAGGGCCTCACCGCCGAAGTCGGCTCCTCCGTCTCCTCCGGAGCCCTCATCTGCGAGATCAAGGACTGACGTCCGGTCCGCAGACGGCAGCACGACGCCGCGGGCCCCGGCCGATCACTCGGCCGGGGCCCGCGGCGTTCTCCCGTTGGGGACGGCCGGGCAGCCGGGGTCTAGCGGCGGCGCGGGGCGAGGTCGGCGATCCGGGCGGCCTGCTGTTCCCCGGCCAGTTGGGCGGTGCGCAGCGGGGACATCCCCGACACGCCGCCGGCTGACTGGCCGGCGGCCCTGGCACGCGGCTCGCCGGGTGCCGTACCGCCCGGATAGGTGCCCGAGGGGTGCTGATGGCGCCGGGGTCCCGGAACGGGCGGCATCTCCCGTCGCTGCCGCCCGTGGGACACCCCGTTGTCCGCCCCGTCGGTCGACGCGACCGCGACCTGGACGCCGCGGTCCGCGAGCGCCTGGAGCTCGGTCGCGGCGCGGTCGTCGCCCGCCGGCGGCTCGTCCGTGACCAGATGCGTGATCAGGTCCGTGGGCACGGTCTGGAACATGGTGTCCGTGCCCAGCTTGGTGTGGTCGGCCAGCACCACGACCTCCGCCGCCGCCTGGACCAGGGCCCGGTCGACGCTCGCGGAGAGCATGTTGGACGTGGACAGCCCGCGCTCCGCGGTCAGTCCCGCCCCGGACAGGAAGGCCCGCGACACCCGCAGCCCCTGGAGGGACTGTTCGGCGCCGCTGCCGACCAGCGCGTAGTTGGAGCCGCGGAGCGTGCCACCGGTCATCACGACCTCGACCCGGTTCGCGTGCGCCAGGGCCTGCGCCACCAGCAGGGAGTTGGTGACGACGGTCAGCCCCGGGACCCGGGCGAGCCGGCGTGCCAGCTCCTGGGTGGTCGTGCCGGCGCCGACGACGATGGCCTCGCCCTCCTCGACGAGACCGGCGGCGAGATCGGCGATCGCCGTCTTCTCCGCGGTCGATAGATGGGATTTCTGCGGGAAGCCGGACTCCCTGGTGAAGCCCCCCGGCAGCACCGCACCGCCGTGCCGGCGGTCGAGCAGTCCTTCTGCCTCCAGCGCCCGCACGTCACGCCGTACGGTCACTTCCGAGGTCTGGACGACGCGGGCGAGCTCACGGAGCGACACTGCCCCGTTCGCGCGCACCATTTCGAGGATCAGTTGGCGACGTTCTGCTGCGAACACGAAACTGACAGTAACGCCAATGACCGTCTGCTATCAGCAGTTTGCACCGATTAACAGAAGTTGTTCGCAAGGCCGAACGCCGCGTGCTATACGAGCGGCGGCATCCGCGCGGGTGACCCGCTAGAGCTCGCCGGCCGCCTTCCGGGTCGCCAACTGCCGTGCGGCCTCGGCGATCGAACCCGACAGCGAAGGGTAGACCGTGTAGGTGTTCGCCATCTGCTCGACGGTCAGATTGTTGTCGACCGCGATCGAGATGGGGTGGATGAGCTCGCTCGCTCGCGGCGAGACGACCACACCGCCCACCACGATGCCCGTGCCCGGACGGCAGAAGAGCTTCACGAAGCCGTCCCGGATGCCCTGCATCTTGGCGCGCGGGTTGCGCAGCAGCGGGAGTTTGACGACCCGTGCGTCGATGATGCCGGCGTCGACGTCGGCCTGTGTGTAGCCGACCGTCGCGATCTCGGGGTCGGTGAAGACGTTGGAGGAGACGGTCTTGAGGTTGAGCGGGCCGACCGTCTCGCCCAGGAAGTGGTACATCGCGATCCGGCCCTGCATGGCCGCGACCGAGGCGAGGGCGAAGATGCCGGTGACGTCACCGGCCGCGTACACGCCGGGTGCCGAGGTGCGGGAGACCTTGTCGGTCCAGATGTGGCCGGAGTCCTTGAGCTTGACGCCCGCGCCCTCCAGGCCCATGTCGGAGGTGTTCGGTATCGCGCCGACCGCCATGAGGCAGTGGCTGCCGGTGATGACCCGGCCGTCGGAGAGGGTGACCTCGACGCGGTCGCCGACCCGCTTGACGGACTCGGCGCGGGAGCGGGCCATGACGTTCATGCCGCGGCGGCGGAAGACGTCCTCAAGGACGGCGGCGGCGTCCGGGTCCTCGCCGGGCAGCACGCGGTCGCGGGAGGAGACGAGTGTCACCTTGGCGCCGAGCGCCTGATAGGCGCCGGCGAACTCGGCGCCGGTCACGCCGGAGCCGACCACGATGAGCTCCTCGGGCAGCTCGTCCAGGTCGTACACCTGCGTCCAGTTGAGGATCCGTTCGCCGTCCGGCTTCGCGTCCGGGAGCTCGCGGGGGCGGCCGCCGGTGGCGATCAGCACGGCGTCGGCGGTGAGGGTCTCGGAGGTGCCGTCGGCCGCCTCGACGACCACGGTGCGGGAGCCGTCGATCGCCTGCATGCCCTCAAGCCGGCCTCGGCCGCGCATCACACGGGCGCCGGAGCGGGTGACGGAGGCGGTGATGTCGTGGGACTGGGCGAGCGCGAGGCGCTTGACCCGTCGGTTGACCTTGCCGAGGTCGACGCCGACGACACGGGCGGCCTGCTCGATGTGCGGTGTGTCGTCCGCCACGATGATGCCCAGTTCCTCGTACGACGAGTCGAAGGTGGTCATCACCTCGGCCGTCGCGATCAGGGTCTTCGACGGTACGCAGTCGGTGAGCACCGAAGCCCCGCCCAGACCGTCGCAGTCGACGACGGTCACCTCCGCGCCCAGCTGGCTGGCCACCAGGGCCGCTTCGTATCCGCCGGGTCCGCCACCAATGATCACGATCCGAGTCACGTACCCCATTGTCCCGCACGCGCCAAGTGATCACTTACGGGGGCGGTGCCCCGCTGTCGTACTCTCGTCACCATGTCGCTCTACGCCGCGTACGCCGGCAACCTCGACGCGCGGCTGATGACCCGCCGCGCCCCGCACTCGCCCCTGCGCGGCACCGGCTGGCTCAGCGGCTGGCGCCTCACGTTCGGCGGCGAGCAGATGGGCTGGGAAGGCGCGCTCGCCACCCTGGTCGAGGACCCGCTGCACCAGGTCTTCGTCGGCCTGTACGACATCGCGCCGGTCGACGAGGAGTCCATGGACCGCTGGGAGGGTGTCCCGCTGGGCATCTACCGCCGCCACATGGTGCGGGCGCACACCCTCGACGGCGACGTCCCCGCGTGGATCTACGTCCTCAACGACTACGAGGGCGGCCTGCCCTCGGCGCGCTACCTGGGCGAGGTCGCCGACGCGGCGGAGTCCGCGGGCGCGCCGCACGACTACGTCATGGAACTGCGCAAGCGCCCCTGCTGACCCCGTCGGGAACCCGCCTGGCAGTCGTCCCGGGCGACAGCCACGACGCCCCGCCCGGGGACGCACGGCGACCGGGCGCGCACCGGCGGAACCGGCAGCCGGAGGGCGCCCCGACAGCCCTACGGGCCCCGTCAATCGGCGGATCCTCCGAAATTGCGCAGACCGTGACCTGGGACGTCTACGCGCGTAGGAGTAAACCGGCTACTCTCATCCGCGTGAACTCTTCCGCAACTCCCCACGCCGCCCGCACCCCGCTGGGCGACCCGTACGCCGCCGCCACGTCCGCCGCCGCTCGCCTGCGCGAGCTCACCGGTGACGAGACCCACGACGTCGCCCTGGTCATGGGCTCCGGCTGGGTTCCGGCCGCCGACGCCCTCGGCGAGGCCGAGTACGAGTTCGCGGTGACCGAGCTGCCGGGCTTCCCGCCGCCCGCCGTGGCCGGGCACTCCGGCAAGGTGCGCTCCGTGCGGATCGGCGACAAGCGGGCGCTGGTCTTCCTGGGCCGCAACCACTTCTACGAGGGCCACGGCGTCGCCACGGTCGTGCACGGCGTGCGCACCGCCGTCGCCGCCGGCTGCAAGACCATCGTCCTCACCAACGGCTGCGGCGGGCTGCGCCCCACGTACCGCCCCGGTCAGGCCGTGCTGATCAGCGACCACATCAACATGACGGCCGCCTCCCCGATCGTCGGGGCCAACTTCGTCGACCTCACCGACCTGTACTCGCCGCGGCTGCGCGGCCTGTGCAAGGAGGTCGACCCCTCCCTGGAGGAGGGCGTCTACGTCCAGCTCCCCGGCCCGCACTACGAGACCCCCGCCGAGATCAACATGGTCCGGGTCATCGGCGGCGACCTGGTCGGCATGTCCACCACGCTGGAGGCCATCGCGGCCCGCGAGGCGGGCGCCGAGGTGCTCGGCATCTCCCTGGTCACCAACCTGGCCGCCGGTATGACGGGCGAGCCCCTGAACCACGAGGAGGTCCTGGAGGCCGGCCGCGACTCCGCCGCCCGCATGGGCAGTCTCCTCGCCCGGGTGCTCGAGCGGATCTGATCGCGCCGTGCCCGGTGGGGAGGGCTGACGTCCGCCCGCCGGCACACCGCGCGCGATCCCGGGGGTGCCCGCACCCTGGTTAGGGAAGGCGCCCCACGGGGAGGTAACCCAGCGGCGCGCGTCGCGGCAGCCCGCTCTGCCGCCGCCCCGCCGGACGGGGCCCTCTCGCGCGGCCTCCCGCTGTCGCATCAGTCGCCGGCATGACGGGCCGGGAGGCCCCAGGCCGACCCGTGCGCCTCGCGGGCGGCACCGAAGACCGAGACATCGCAGGAGCATCACGTGGCAAGCGCAAGCGACAACGCGGAGCTGATCCGTCAGGCGCGCACCTGGCTGGCCGAGGATCCGGACCCCGACACCCGCGCCGAGCTGGAGGCCCTGCTCGCGGCCGCCGAGGCCGGTGACGAGGCGGCGCCGGCCGACCTCGCGGCACGGTTCGACGGGACGCTGCAGTTCGGCACCGCGGGGCTGCGCGGGGAGATCGGCGCGGGCCCGATGCGCATGAACCGCTCCGTGGTCATCCGGGCCGCCGCGGGCCTCGCCGCGTACCTGAAGGCGCAGGGCAAGAGCGACGCACTGGTCGTCGTCGGTCACGACGCCCGCCACAAGTCCGTGGACTTCGCCCGCGACACCGCCGCCGTCATGGTCGGCGCTGGCCTGCGGGCGGCGCTGCTGCCCCGGCCCCTGCCGACACCGGTGCTGGCCTTCGCGATCCGCCACCTGGGCGCGGCCGCGGGCGTCGCCGTGACGGCGAGCCACAACCCGCCGCGCGACAACGGCTACAAGGTCTACCTGGGCGACGGCTCGCAGATCGTGCCGCCCGCCGACGCCGAGATCGCCGCCGAGATCGCCGCGATCGGCTCACTGGCCGACGTACCGCTGGCCGACGAGGGCTGGCAGGTCCTCGGGGAGGAGGTGACCGAGGCCTATCTGGACCGTGCCGCCTCGGTCGTGGACCGGCACTCCCCGCGTGATCTGTCCGTCGTCTACACCCCTCTGCACGGCGTCGGCCGCGACGTGCTGACCGCCGCCTTCGAGCGCGCCGGGTTCAGCTCCCCGCACGTGGTCGCCGAACAGGGCGAGCCCGACCCGGACTTCCCGACGGTCGCCTTTCCCAACCCCGAGGAGCCGGGGGCGATGGACCTGGCCTTCGCCGCCGCCCGGGCACTCGGCCCCGACGCCGACGTCGTCATCGCCAACGATCCCGACGCCGACCGCTGCGCCGTCGCCGTGCCGGACCGCGCCGCCGAGGGCGGCTGGCGGATGCTGCGCGGCGACGAGGTCGGCGCGCTGCTCGCCACCCACCTGGTGCACCGGCGCGCCACCGGCGTCTTCGCGGCGAGCATCGTCTCCTCCTCCCTGCTCTCCCGCATCGCGGCCGGCGCGGGCCTGGACTACGCGGACACGCTGACCGGCTTCAAGTGGATCTCCCGGGTGGAGGGTCTGCGCTTCGGCTACGAGGAGGCCCTGGGCTACTGCGTGGACCCCGAGGGCGTGCGCGACAAGGACGGCGTCACCGCCGCCCTGGTCGTCGCGGAACTGACCGCCGAGCTCAAGGCCAAGGGCCGTACGCTCACCGACCTGCTGGACGACATCGCCCTGGAGTACGGGCTGCACGCCACCGACCAGCTCTCGGTGCGGGTCTCCGACCTCTCGGTCATCGACGACGCGATGAACCGGCTGCGGGAGCGGCCGCCCAGCTCGCTGGCCGGCCTCGCCGTCGTCACCGCCGAGGACCTGAGCAAGGGCAGCGAGGAGCTGCCGCCGACCGACGGCCTGCGCTACCGGCTGGCCGGCTCCCCGGCCGCCGGTGTGGAGTCGGCCCGGGTGATCGTGCGGCCGAGCGGCACCGAGCCCAAGCTGAAGTGCTACCTGGAGGTCGTCCTGCCCGTGCCGGGCGCCGACCGGCTGGCCGCCACCCGCGCTCAGGCCGACGAGGTGCTCGCGGCCGTCAAGGCCGACCTCTCGACCGCCGCCGGGCTTCCGCCGGTCGCCCGGGACGAAGCGGGGGCGCAGGCCTGAGGGCCGGCCCCGGGCCGTCCCACGGACGCCGCCCCGGTCGTGCCTCGCGGCACGGCCTGGGCGGCGCGCTGTTCACCGGGCCGGCCGGCTCAGCCGATCGCGAGCAGGACGACCAGCACGATCGCTCCCGCCACCGCGGGGGCGATCACCTCGTAGGCCCAGCGGACCGTGACCTCGCCCTGCGCGGTGGCGCGGGCCGTGTTCTTCTCCGCCAGCTCCCGCAGCTCGTCCACCGCCTGGTCGGACCAGGCACGCGTCCGGTCCGGGGCGCCCGGACGAGCGCGCAGGGTCGCACCCGGGTCGCCCGCGGCGGCGGCGCGCGTCTTGACCCGGGCAGCCCGCTTGCGGGCGCGCATCGACACGGGGATGGCCCACAGCTGGTACTTCTTGCCCTCCGCGAACAGCTCCGTCGAGTACCCCGAGCGCAGCCCCTCCACGGCCCCCCAGGGCGCGGTGATGGTGCGGAAGGGGTTGCGTACCCGGATGCGGTCCTCACCGGCGTGGACGACCGGGCGCAGGGTGAAGGCGACGATCAGCGGCACGATCAGCAGCAGCAGCGCGAGGGCCAGCCAGGGCGTGCGGTCCGTGCCGCGGACGATCGCGTCGATGCCGAGCCACAGCGCGATGGCGAGCATGAGCACGCCGCCGGCGATACCGGCCGCCGAGCGGTAGGAGCGCTCGGCGTACTTCGGCTGCCCGGGGCCGGGCTGCGGTTCGGGGGCGGGGTTCTCGGAGCTCGTCATGAGATCAGATTGTGCCTGACCTCGGGTCGGCGCCCCGCGGGGCGGAGGTTGCGTTAGTGCATCGGCGTCGGCGGTCTCCTATTGGTATCCCTTGTCCTTCGCCGAGTCGTAGACGAGCTTGCCCGCCGCGTCGTAGCCCTTGATGTGCGGCAAGGAGGTCGCCGCCCTGGTCAGGACACCCGTGGCGACGAAGCAGCCGTGGTCGAGGACCGCCCGCCGTGTGACGCCGCCGTAGGAGACGGTGACCTCGGCCACCTCGGGCTTCACCGTGCCGATGCTGCCCCAGCGGAAGGGGAAGCGGTAGGGCAGGCCCGGGCCGGTGGCGGTGTCCTGCTTGTAGAGCCGGAAGGCGTTGCTGTCCGGAATGACGGGCCCGCTGCCGGGGTGGTCGTCGCTGCCCATGCTGCCGTTGAGCCCCGACGCCTGACCGTCCTTCTCGGTGCAGATCAGACGCACGGGCTTGGACTCCCGGGTGCCGACCGCCACGACCCTGATGCCGTCGCCGGGGGAGTTGACGTCGCCCGTGGCGCTCAGCGCGAGGATCACGCGGTAGTCCTCGGCCTTGCCGTAGTCCTGCCGGAAGGCGGACGCCTTGGGCTGGTGCGCCTTGTTGAAGGCGATGCACTTCTCCAGCGCCTCGCCCGCCCGCTCCAGCGTGATCCCGTCCACGAGCTGGCCCGCTGTCGCCGGCCCCTCCGGCCCGCTCGGCGGAGCGCTCGTCGACACGGATGGCGCAGGGCTCGTCGACACGGACTGCGGCGCGCTCACCGACGCGGCCGGCGAGGCGTCCCCCGCCGGCGAGGCGGTCGTGCTCTGCCCGTCCGGCTGGAAGTGCACCGCGAGGGCCGCACCGGGCAGCGCGACCAGTGCGGCCAGCCCCGCTCCGGCGGCGGCCATGCGGCGCCTGCGGCTGTTCCTGCCCTGCCGCAGGATCGAGGTGTAGGGGGCCTCGCCCGCGCGGAACCCGTCCGTCTCCTGCTCCAGGAGCTCGCGCAGCTTCGCCTCGAACTCCGTGTCCCCGTAGGCGGGGCCGTGCTCCGCCCCGTCTCGCGTGTGCCTCATAGGACTCCTCCTCCGACCTTTCCGCTCGCCTGTGTGGTCCATGCCGTCGCTCCCGGCCCCGTGCCGGCGGCCGCTCCTTCCCCGGTTCCCACGGCCGTTCCCAGCCGTGCGCGCAGCTTTGCCAGGCCCCGGGCGGCCTGGCTCTTGACCGTCCCGACCGAGCAGCCCAGGACCTCGGCCACCTCGCTCTCCGACAGGTCGTCCCAGTACCGCAGGACCACCACGGCCCGCTGCCGGGAAGGCAGCTCGCCGAGCGCCGCCAGCAGCACCTCGCGCTGTGCCACCCGGGCGGTGGGATCGGCGCCGGCGCCTTCCGGCGGCATGTCCGTGAGCCGTTCGGCCACGCGTTTCTTGCGGAACCGGTCCTTGTTGCACGTGATCAGGATCCGCCGCACATAGGCGTCCGGATTGTCGCTGCGCTGTACCCGGCGCCACGACCGATAGGCCTTGGCCAGGGCCGTCTGCGCCAGGTCCTCCGCGTGATGCCCGTCACCTGTGAGCAGGTAGGCGGTCCTCACCAGATGGGCCCATCTGGCGCGGACGTAGCCTTGGAACTGCGCCTCGTCGTCTGGATTCATCGATGACCCCTTTCACCCACCAGACCACCGGTTCCGCGGATTCGGTTGCCGGGCCCCGCAGACGGGATCAGACGGATCCCTCCCCACCGGTGACATTCGCTACGCGCGTAGATATGCTGATCTGGTGACCATGCCCACCACTGTTCCCGCTCACGGCCCCGACGCCGCGGCCAGGCTGGCGTCCATGTCCGACGTCACCGCCTCCGACGCCGCGCTGCGCCGCTTCCTGCACGGGCTGCCCGGCGTCGACGCGGTCGGTCTCGAAGGCCGCGCCGCAAGCCTCGGCACCCGTTCGATCAAGACCACGGCGAAGGCGTACGCCATCGACCTGGCGATCTCGATGATCGACCTGACCACGCTCGAAGGCGCGGACACCCCGGGCAAGGTCCGGGCGCTGTGCGCCAAGGGCGTCAATCCGGACCCGACCGACCGCACGACCCCACAGGTCGCCGCGATCTGCGTCTACCCGGACATGGTCGCCACCGCCAAGGAGGCCGTCGGCGCATCCGGCGTGCGCGTCGCCTCGGTCGCCACCGCCTTCCCGGCCGGCCGCGCCGCCCTTCCGGTCAAGCTCGCCGACACCGCCGACGCGGTGGCCGCGGGCGCCGACGAGGTGGACATGGTCATCGACCGCGGCGCCTTCCTCTCCGGCCGCTACCTGAAGGTCTTCGAGGAGATCAAGGCGGTCAAGGAGGCCTGCCGCCGTCCCGACGGCAGCTCCGCCCACCTCAAGGTGATCTTCGAGACCGGCGAGCTCGCGACGTACGACAACATCCGCCGCGCCTCCTGGCTCGGCATGCTCGCCGGCGCCGACTTCATCAAGACCTCCACCGGCAAGGTCGCGGTCAACGCCACGCCCGCCAACACCCTCCTGATGCTCGAGGCCGTGCGCGACTTCCGCGCCGCCACGGGCGTCCAGGTCGGCGTGAAGCCCGCCGGCGGCATCCGCACCTCCAAGGACGCCATCAAGTTCCTGGTCCTCGTCAACGAGACCGCGGGCGACGAGTGGCTGAGCAACGAGTGGTTCCGTTTCGGCGCCTCCAGCCTGCTGAACGATCTGCTCATGCAGCGTCAGAAGCTGAGCACCGGCCGCTACTCCGGTCCCGACTACGTGACGGTGGACTGAGAACTCCGATGACAAAGACCAAGCAGACCCAGCAGACCCAGCCCGCCGAGCAGCCGAAGCCGGGCTCCGCCTTCGCGTACGCGCCGGCGCCGGAATCCCGTTCCGTCGTCGACATCGCCCCCTCCTACGGCCTGTTCATCGACGGCGAGTTCACCGACGCCGCCGACGGCAGGGTCTTCAAGACCGTCAGCCCGTCCTCCGAGGAGGTCCTCTCCGAGGTCGCCCAGGCGGGCGAGGCCGACGTGGACCGGGCGGTCAAGGCCGCCCGCAAGGCCTTCGAGTCCTGGTCGGCGCTGCCCGGCTCCGAGCGCGCCAAGTACCTCTTCCGCATCGCCCGGATCATCCAGGAGCGCTCCCGCGAGCTGGCCGTCCTGGAGACGCTGGACAACGGCAAGCCGATCAAGGAGACCCGCGACGCGGACCTCCCCCTGGTCGCCGCGCACTTCTTCTACTACGCCGGCTGGGCCGACAAGCTGTCGCACGCGGGCTTCGGCCCGGCCCCCCGCCCGCTGGGCGTGGCCGGCCAGGTCATCCCGTGGAACTTCCCGCTGCTGATGCTGGCGTGGAAGATCGCCCCGGCGCTGGCCACCGGCAACACGGTCGTCCTCAAGCCGGCCGAGACCACGCCGCTGTCCGCGCTGTTCTTCGCCGACATCTGCCGCCAGGCGGGCCTGCCCAGGGGCGTCGTCAACATCCTCCCCGGTTACGGGGACGCCGGAGCCGCGCTGGTCGCGCACGAGGGCGTGGCCAAGGTCGCCTTCACCGGCTCCACCGCCGTCGGCAAGCAGATCGCCCGCACCGTCGCGGGCACGAAGAAGAAGCTCACCCTGGAGCTGGGCGGCAAGGGCGCCAACATCGTCTTCGACGACGCCCCGGTCGACCAGGCCGTCGAGGGCATCGTCAACGGCATCTTCTTCAACCAGGGCCAGGTCTGCTGCGCCGGTTCCCGGCTGCTGATCCAGGAGTCGGTCGCGGACGAGGTGCTGGACGCCCTCAAGCGCCGGCTGTCGACGCTGCGCGTCGGCGACCCGCTGGACAAGAACACCGACATCGGCGCCATCAACTCCGCCGAGCAGCTGGCCCGGATCACCGCGCTCGCCGAGGCCGGCGAGGCCGAGGGCGCCGAGCGCTGGTCGCCCGCCTGCGAGCTGCCGTCCGCGGGCTACTGGTTCGCGCCGACGCTGTTCACCGGCGTCACCCAGGCGCACCGCATCGCCCGCGAGGAGATCTTCGGCCCGGTCCTGTCGGTGCTGACCTTCCGCACTCCGGCCGAGGCCGTGGAGAAGGCCAACAACACCCCGTACGGCCTGTCGGCCGGTATCTGGACGGAGAAGGGCTCGCGCATCCTGTCGGTCGCGAACCAGCTCCGCGCCGGAGTGGTGTGGGCCAACACGTTCAACAAGTTCGACCCGACCTCGCCCTTCGGCGGCTACAAGGAGTCGGGCTTCGGCCGCGAGGGCGGCCGCCACGGTCTGGAGGCGTACCTCGATGTCTGACGCAAGGCTCTCCGTCTTCAAGACCTACAAGCTGTTCGTCGGGGGCAAGTTCCCCCGCAGCGAGAGCGGGCGGGTGTACGAGGTGACCGACTCCAAGGGCAGGTGGCTCGCCAACGCCCCGCAGTCCTCCCGCAAGGACGCCCGTGACGCGGTGTCCGCCGCCCGCAAGGCCTTCGCCGGCTGGTCGGGCGCGACCGCGTACAACCGGGGGCAGATCCTCTACCGGATCGCGGAGATGCTGGAGGGCCGCCGGGACCAGTTCGTCCGCGAGGTGGGCGAGGCCGAGGGACTGTCGAAGTCCAAGGCGGCTGCCGTGGTGGACGCCGCGATCGACCGCTGGGTCTGGTACGCGGGCTGGACCGACAAGATCACCCAGGTCGTGGGCGGCGCGAACCCGGTGGCGGGCCCGTACTTCAACCTGTCGAGCCCGGAGCCGACCGGTGTGGTCGCGGTCGTCGCGCCCCAGGAGTCGTCCTTCCTCGGCCTGGTCTCGGTGATCGCCCCGGTGATCGCCACCGGCAACACCGCGGTCGTCGTGACCAGTGAGAAGGCCCCACTGCCCGCCCTGTCGCTGGGTGAGGTGCTGGCCACCTCCGACCTGCCGGGCGGTGTCGTCAACATCCTGTCCGGCCGCACCTCCGAGGTCGCACCGACGCTCGCCGCGCACATGGACGTCAACGCGCTCGACCTGGCGGGGGCCGTGGACGACGCGGGCCTGGCCAGGGAACTGGAGGTCGCCGCCGCGGACAACCTCAAGCGCGTGCTCCGTCCACAGGCTGTGGACTGGGCCGTCGAGCCCGGCACGGACCGCATGACGGCGTTCCTGGAGACCAAGACCGTCTGGCACCCCGCGGGTGCCGGCTCGGCCTCGGGCTCCGCGTACTGACCCGGTTCCCCGGCGGCCCGTCCCGTCGCCGGGGAACCGGCATCGCCCGCACGACCCGGCGGCGGGCCCCCGCGACAGATGTGTCCCCGCGGAGGCCCGCCGCCGTCGTGCGTCCCGGGGCCGTCAGCCGCCCTGGAGCGTCCGCACCGTGTCGCCGAGCAGCGGCAGGTCGGACACCGTGCGGCTGTCGGCGATGGGCTTGGTGACGTCCGCGGTGGAGACCGGCTTGAAGTCGCTCACCTGGGAACCCACCGAGTTGTCCAGGGGGTTGACGCTGGTCTGCGCGAACGGGTTGACCGGCAGGTGGTTCACCGTGCCGATCAGGGCCGACGTCGTCTGCCGGCCGGCCTTGGCGGCCGTGGCCGATCCGCCGCCTTGGGTGTCCGCGTGCGCCGCCCCCGCCGAGGCGACGGCCGCGACGGACGACACCGTGAGGACGGCGGCTCGGAGAAGGGTGCGGGAGAACTGCGGCATCAAGATCCACCTGCCTGGTCGCCGGTTCGCGCGAGGGGCCGGTGCCGGGGCGCCGGCGGCCGTCTCCGTGCGCGACAATGACGTCACTTACCGTAGTTGGTTGAACATCACGCATCCAAAACATGTCCCGGCGGGTCACTCCAAAGGCGGAATGCCCCACACTGGTGTCCCGTGAGCTCCCACCCTCCCGCCGCCCGCGTCATCCTGCTGACCGGCCCCTCCGGGTCCGGCAAGTCCTCGCTCGCCGCACGCGCCGGGCTGCCGGTCCTGCGCCTGGACGACTTCTACAAGGAGGGTGACGACCCGACCCTCCCGATGCTGGCCAGCGGCATCGGCGCGGACTGGGACTCGCCGCTGTCCTGGAACGCGGACGCGGCCGTCGCCGCCGTCGCCGAACTCTGCGCCACGGGCCGGACCGACGTCCCGGTGTACGAGATCTCCTCCAGCTCCATCACCGGCCGGACGGAGGTCGGCCTCGACGGTGCCCCGCTCTTCATCGCCGAGGGCATCTTCGCCGCCGACATCGCCGCGCGCTGCGCGGAACTCGGCGTGCTCGCCGACGCGCTGTGCCTGAGCCGCGGCGCGGTCACCACCGCCCGCCGCCGCTTCGTGCGGGACCTGCGCGAGGGCCGGAAGTCGGTGCCCTTCCTGCTGCGCCGCGGCTGGCACCTGATGCGGGCCGAACGGGACATCGTGGCCCGGCACTCGGCACTCGGGGCGTATGTGTGCGACCGGGACGAGGCGCTGGACCGGATCGGCCGTGCCTCTTTCGAGCCGGTCGCCGTTCGGGTTTGAACGAATCGGCACGCGCGTCCGTAAGGACATGCGTGAGGGAGCGGTGCGCACAGACCCCCCGCTGGGCGCGACCGCTCCCTCTCTTCCTCCCCCGGTTCCCCGTGGACCGCCCGATCCCCCGTTTCCCCGTTCCCCCCGGACGTCAGGCGACCAGCTCGCCGAACGCCGCTTCCTCGTCGACGCCCGCGCTGAGCGTCTCGTCCTCGCGCAGCCGGCGCAGGGAGCGCCAGATGCTGCTCTTCACCGTGCCGACGCTGATGCCGAGGATCTCGGCGATCTCCGGGTCGGTGCGGCCCTCGTAGTAACGGAGCACCAGCATGGTGCGCTGCGGCTCCGGGAGCTTGGCCAGCGCCTGCCACAGCACGGCCCGCAGCTCGGTGCCGCGCATCGCGTCCGTCTCGCCCGCCGTCTCCGGCAGCTCCTCGGTCGGGTACTCGTTGAGCTTGCGGCGCCGCCAGGCGCTGATGTGCAGATTGGTCATGGTGCGGCGCAGGTAGCCGCCGACCGCGGCCTTGTCGCTGATCCGGTCCCAGGCGCGGTAGGTGGAGAACAGCGCGCTCTGCAGCAGGTCCTCCGCCTCGTAGCGGTCGCCCGTCAGGTGGTAGGCGGTCGCGTACAGAGAGGCCCGGCGCTCCTGGACGTAGGCGGTGAAGTCCGCCTCCGCCATGAGTCGCCCGTCCCCCGTGGTCTCTCCGTACGCGGCACCCCCGTACCCCCCGTCTCCCCCGTGACCGCCCTCGATCGCCGTGATGTACGGCGGACGGTTGCGGACCACCTGACGCCCGGTGCCACGAGCGCACCCCCGCCCGCCCGTGGCACCGGACTTCTCGACGCCCCGGCCCGCGGTGTGCTGGCGCGGCTGAAGGACTGCGGTGGTCGTCGTGCTGTGCAGTGCGTTCATTTCGCGCCCCCCGTGGGTGGAGCCGGCCTGGGTTTTCGTTCCTGTCCGGCGAGGGGCCGCCCGGTGGCGGTCCCCGTCGATGACCAATAGCCTGCCGCGCCAGTTTCATGGCGCTGTCCGCCGAGTGTCACAGGCCCGTCACAGACGACGGCGGTACCTTCCGGACGCCCTCTTGGGAGAGAATGCGGGCGTGCCTTTCCTGTTGCTCATCGAGGACGACGACGCCATCCGAGCGAGCCTCGAACTCGCCCTGTCACGCCAAGGCCACCGAGTGGTGGCCGCGGCGACGGGCGAGGACGGGCTGAAGCTGCTGCGCGAGCAGCGCCCGGACCTGATCGTGCTGGACGTGATGCTCCCGGGCATCGACGGCTTCGAGGTGTGCCGCCGCATCAGGCGCACCGACCAGCTGCCGATCATCCTGCTGACCGCGCGCAGCGACGACATCGACGTCGTGGTGGGTCTGGAGTCCGGGGCGGACGACTACGTCCTCAAGCCCATCCAGCCGCGCGTGCTGGACGCCCGCATCCGCGCGGTGCTGCGCCGGGGGGAGCGGGACAGCTCCGACTCGGCCGCCTTCGGCAGCATCGTCATCGACCGCTCGGCGATGACCGTCACGAAGAACGGCGAGGACCTGCAGCTGACGCCGACCGAGCTGCGGCTGCTGCTGGAGCTGAGCCGCCGTCCGGGGCAGGCCCTGTCCCGGCAGCAGCTGCTGCGCCTGGTGTGGGAGCACGACTACCTGGGCGACTCCCGGCTGGTGGACGCCTGTGTCCAGCGGCTGCGCGCCAAGATCGAGGACGTGCCGTCGTCGCCGACCCTGATCCGTACCGTGCGCGGTGTCGGATACCGCCTGGACGCGCCGGCGTGAGTCAACCGCACCACGACAACACGGCCGGTGACGAGGAGACGGATCAGCGGCTGAGCGGCTGGAGGTCACGGCTGCTGCGGCTCACCAGCCTGCGGCTGCGACTGGTCGCCGTCTTCGCCGCCGTGGCGCTGGCCGCCGCCGTCTCCGCCTCCGGCATCGCGTACTGGCTCAACCGCGACGCGGTGCTGACCCGTGCCCAGAACGCCGCGCTCAACGACTTCCGCGCCTCCATGACCCGCAACGCGGGCTCGCTGCCGCGCCATCCGTCCTGCGACAAGCTGGCCGACGCCGCGCGCAGCATCGGCACGAGCACCCAGAACTACCAGGTGCTGCTGATCGGCACCGGTCCGGACGGCGAGCGCTGCGCGACCAAGTCGCAGAGCGACGGATTCTCGCTGGACGCGGTCCCGTCGGCGCTGCGCAAGGCCGTCAGCAAGCGCAACCCCAAGCCCGGCGACCCGGCCGAGTACCACCTGTACTGGCAGCGGGTCACCCGCAACGGCCAGCCGTACCTGGTGGGTGGGGCCAAGGTCATCGGCGGCGGCCCCACCGGCTACATGTTCAAGTCGCTGGAGGCCGAGCGGAAGGACCTCAACTCGCTGGCCTGGTCGCTCGGCATCGCCACCGCCCTCGCCCTGATCGGCGCCGCGCTGCTGGCGCAGGCCGCGGCCTCCACCGTGCTGCGGCCCGTGGCACGGCTCGGCGACGCCGCCAGGAGGCTCGGCGACGGCAAGCTCGACACCCGGCTGCGGGTCACCGGCACCGACGAACTCGCCGAGTTGTCGAGGACGTTCAACCGCACCGCGGCCCGGCTGGAGCGGCGCGTCGACGAGCTCAGCCAGCGCGAGGCGGCCAGCCGCCGCTTCGTCGCCGACATGTCGCACGAGCTGCGGACCCCGCTGACCGCGATCACCGCCGTGGCCGAGGTGCTGGAGGACGAGGCGGACTCCCTCGACCCGATGATCGCCCCGGCGGTGCGGCTGGTGGTGAGCGAGACCAGGCGGCTGGGCGAACTGGTGGAGAACCTGATGGAGGTCACCCGCTTCGACGCGGGCACCGCCCGCCTGGTCCTGGACGAGGTGGACATCTCGGACATGGTCACCGCCTGCATCGACACCCGCGCCTGGCTGGACGCGGTGGAGCTGGACGCGCCGCGCGGCATCATCGTGCGGGTCGACCCGCGGCGGCTGGACGTGGTCCTGGCCAACCTGATCGGCAACGCCCTCAAGCACGGCGGCTCGCCGGTCCGGGTCAAGGTGCGGCAGGACGGGGACGAGCTGGTGGTCGAGGTCTCCGACAACGGCCCCGGCATTCCCGAGGACGTGCTGCCGCACGTCTTCGACCGCTTCTTCAAGGCCGACGCGTCCCGGGCGCGTTCCGAGGGCAGCGGTCTCGGCCTGTCCATCGCCTTGGAGAACGCCCACATCCACGGCGGTGAGATCACCGCGGCCAACAGCCCCGGCGGCGGCGCGGTGTTCACGCTGCGGCTGCCGATGCGCACCGGGGCCGACCAGGCGCCGGACGGCGAGGAAGGGAACGAGAGCAAGTGACGCAGCCGTCCCGGGGTGCCGCCCCGGACGCACCGGGCCTCCCCTCCCCGGGTGCCGCCCGGCGGTGGCGCGCCCCGCTCCTGACCGTGGTCGGCGCGGCCCTGCTGGCCGGCTGCGGCATCCGTACCACCTCGGTACCGGTGGACGCGGGGCCGGCGCCCTCCCGGGTGTCGTGCGCGGTGCCGGACGAGAAGGCGACCGCCACGGCCACCGCCACGGCCTCACCGGGGGGCCTGACCGCCCGGGTCTACCTGGTGTGCAGCGCCCAGGTGGCCGGCGTGAACCGCACGGTGCGGACCGAGGGGCTGGACCGGCTGGACATCGCCGTGCTGCTGCTGCGCGAACTGCAGCGCAGGCCGCGCGACGGCGAGTCGGCGGCCGGCTTCACCACGGCCGTACAGGGCGATCTGGCCGTGGAGGGGCCGCGCCGCGGCGACCCGCGCGATTCGCTCCGGCTCAGCGCGCCGCTGGGCGACCTGCCGCCGTTCGCGCTCGCGCAGCTGGTGTGCACCTACGCCGGTACGGCCGCGGGCTCGACGGGCGGCGGTGTGCTCCTGGGCGGCTCCGACGACACCCCGGTGCGCCGCTTCACCTGCACCGGTGACCTGCGCACCGATCCGGAGGCGGCGGAGACCGCTGGAACCGCCGTGAAGTGACAGACGTCCTTCCAGGCGTGCGGCGCGACGGCTCTCTCCCGAAAGTGCGCGCGGTGGGGCTGATACTCGCCGCGGTCTATCTGGCTCTGGTGGGGTGGCTGATGCTGCGTCCGCAGTACGTGCCGTGGGTGGACGCCCCGAATCTGCGTCCGTTCGCCACCATCCGTGCCGACCTCGCGCTGCCGCCCGCGGACGCGGCCCGCCGCCTCGGCGCCGGACTGGCGCTGCTCGCCCCGCTGGGCGTGCTGCTGCCCATGGCCGGCGGCCGGGTGCGGGTCTCGGCGCCGGGCTCCTTCGCGCGCACGGTCTTCGCGGGACTGATGATCTCACTGGCCCTGGAATTCGTGCAGACCGGGGTCCCGGGCCAGATCTTCGACGTCGACGCCCTGCTGCTCAACACGGCCGGCGTCGCGCTGGCCCACCTCGCCGTGGTGCCCGCGGCACGCGCGTGGGTGCACCGGCGCAGCGTCCGCCGGGAGAGCCGGGGCGTGACCGGCCCTCAGGGGCGGACCCCGAGGATTCCCAGGGTCGGGATCGCACCGTAGAGCGACGATTCGCGGCGGTATGCGCCCGTACGGTGAAGTCATCGGCCGGGAAGACCGGCCCGACCCCCCGAAGGAGCACCCGCCATGTCCGCACTGGTCCGCCCCCGTCACGGCCGGATGATCGCCGGAGTCTGCGCCGGGCTCGCAGACCGGTTCGGCACCTCGGCCACCACGATGCGCGTGATCTTCCTGCTGTCCTGCCTGCTGCCCGGACCGCAGTTCCTGCTCTACCTGGCGCTGTGGCTGCTGCTGCCGGACGAGGGGCGCACGTCGGCCGCCCTGTGAGGCCGCGACCCCGGAGTGCCGACGGACCGCACCCCGAGGGGTGCGGCCCGTTCGCCGTTCGCCCGGGTGCCGCTCAGTGGCCGATCGGCAGGCCCTGCAGCGGGAGCTGACCGAGCGGCAGCTGACCGCCGGCCGGGAGGCCGCCGAGCAGGGCGCTCAGGCCCGTGGGGGTGTTCTGCACGCCGGGGACGACGTTGGCGGTCTTCGGCAGGCCGCCGGCGACGGCGCCGACCGGGACCGACTTCGCCACGTCGGCGACCGGGACGGAGGCCGGCAGGGCGGAGGCGTCCGGCAGCCCCAGGTTGGATTCCGTCGGAGCGGCGGAGGCGACGCCCGCGGCGGCCCCGACGAAGGCCACGCCCAGCGCGGCGGCACCGAGAGTCTTGACGGTTCCGGTCTTCATGGTTGCGATCCTCGTGATGGGGAATGGTGCGTCCGCCGCGGCGCACACGGATGGTGCTCGCGGGTTTCCGGAACGTAGCGACGGAACGCGGGGCGGTGCAAGCAGACGCGCGCGGCCGCCCCGCGGCCGGTCCGGCCCGGCAAGTGGCGCCGGGACAGCCCCCGTGTCACCCCTCTTCCGGCGAGGAATCGCTGGCCACGGCCGTGCTCGCGGCCGTCTGGCGGAACAGCCACTCGGCCTTCAGCTCCGAATATCCGGGCTTGATGACGTCATTGATCATCGCGAGACGTTCATCGAAAGGGATGAAGGCGGACTTCATCGCGTTGACCGTGAACCACTGCATGTCGTCGAGGGTGTAGCCGAAGGCGGCCACCAGTTCGGCGAACTCGCGGCTCATGCTCGTACCGCTCATCAGGCGGTTGTCGGTATTGACGGTGACCCGGAAGTGCAGCCGGCGCAGCAGTCCGATGGGGTGCTCGGCGTACGAGGTCGCCGCGCCCGTCTGGAGGTTGGAGGTGGGGCACATCTCCAGGGGGACGCGCTTGTCGCGTACGTAGTTGGCGAGCCGCCCGAGGGAGACCGTGCCGTCGTCGGCGACCTCGATGTCGTCGATGATGCGCACGCCGTGGCCGAGCCGGTCGGCGCCGCACCATTGCAGGGCCTGCCAGATGGAGGGCAGGCCGAAGGCCTCGCCGGCGTGGATGGTGAAGTGGAAGTTCTCCCGCTTCAGATACTCGAAGGCGTCCAGGTGGCGGGTGGGCGGGAAACCGGCCTCGGCGCCCGCGATGTCGAAGCCGACGACGCCCCGGTCGCGGTAGCGGTTGGCGAGTTCGGCGATCTCCTGCGAGCGGGCGGCGTGCCGCATGGCGGTGAGCAGTGCGCCCACACGGATCCGTCCGCCCGCCTCACGGGCCCGTCGCTCGCCTTCCCGGAAGCCCTCGTTGACCGCCTCGACGACCTCGTCCAGGGAGAGCCCCTGTTCGACGTGGAGCTCGGGGGCGTAGCGCACCTCGGCGTAGACGACGCCGTCCGCGGCGAGGTCCTCGGCGCACTCGGCGGCCACCCGGGTGAGCGCCTCGCGGCTCTGCATGACGCCGACCGTGTGCGAGAACGTCTCCAGATAGCGCTCCAGCGAACCGGAGTCGGCCGCCTCGCGGAACCAGGTGCCGAGCTTGTCCGGGTCGGTCTCGGGCAGGCCGCCGTAGCCCGACGCGCGGGCCAGGTCGACGACGGTTCCGGGACGGACACCGCCATCGAGGTGATCATGGAGCAGCACCTTCGGCGCGCGGCGGATCTGCTCGGGCGTGGGGGCCGCCCCCGCCGCGCCCGCGGGAGAGGGGAGCGTGCTTGAGCTCGTCATTTCCGAAAGATACCCCCTACGCGCGTAGAACTCTTGGACGATGCCGAATATTGACCTCCCGGCCAGGTCGAGCACACCTTCTCGTCTGCCATGGTTACGCCATGGCTTCGCAAGCTTTACCGGTGCGTGGTGCGCGGTTGGGAAAGAGAGTGACTCCGGGTCTGACCCCGGCGGCACGGCGGGAGACGGACGACGAGGCGGTCCGTGCCGCCGTCCTGCTGCTGCCCGGGGGCAGTGCGCTGAGCACCCGGCGTCGCTCGCCCGTGGCCGCCGCGGCGATGATGCCGCTCGCCCGCCGGCTGGTGCGGGCGGCGGGACGCGGCGAGGGACTCGCCGTGCACGTCGTGCACTACCGCTTCCGGGGCTGGAACGGCGGCCACGCCCACCCGGCCGAGGACGCGCAGTGGGCGGTCGACGAGGTCGTCCGCCGTTACGGCGACGTCCCGGTGTCGCTGGTCGGCATGGACATGGGCGGCCGTGCCGCGCTGCGGGCGGCGGGGCACCAGGCCGTCGACTCCGCGGTCGCCATAGCCCCGTGGCTGCCGGACACGCTGGAACCCGATCCGGTGAAGCAGCTGATAGGCCGCCACGTCCTGATCGTGCACGGTACGAACGACGGTTCCACCCACCCCGACCTCTCCTACCGGCTGGCCGAGCGCGCGAAGAAGGTCAACCGGGACATCTGCCGCTTCGAGGTGCACTCCGACGGGCACCTGCTCCAGGACCACCGGTTCGAAGTCGCCGCCCTGACCTCGGACTTCGTCCTCGGCACGCTGCTGGGGCGGTCCTTCGCCCGTCCCGTCGCCGACGCGCTGGCCGCTCCCCCGCCGCTCGGTCTGCGCATGCCGCTGGCCTCGGGCTTCGGACGGTCCCCGCAGCCGCGCTGAACGCGGGCGGCGGCCTCGGCCCCGGGGCACCTGCCGTACAGGCGTACGGTGGGTGTCAGTGGTGTGCCGCAGCATGGAAGGAGTCCGGCCGAAGGAGGCCGGAGGAGCCGGACAAGACGGAGAACCGGCGGGACGGGAAGGCGCAGAGCCGGAAGGGCGCCGCCGAACGGCCCGGCCGGCTGCGAGGAACCGAGGTGCGTCAGTCATGTGTGTGCACCAGCCACCGTGCCCGTCCGCGGACGCTCCCGACCGCGAGGCCGCCCGCGTCGTGATATCCCACGGCGACCAGGGCTGGAGCCTGTTGTGCAACGGCGTCCTGCTCTTCGAGGACACCGGCGAGATCCTGCCCGACGGCCGGGTGGTGACACCGCACCGGCCGACGGACCTCCTCGTCAGTCCGGGATGAGCTGCCCCCGTCTGCCGAGCAGGAACTTCTTGAAGGCGGCGACGGGCGCCGTGTCGGGGTGGCCGCCCAGCCATGCCACACCGATCTCGCGCACCGCGCGCGGCGCGGTCACGGTCAGCTCCACCACACCCGGGCGCGGCACCAGCGGGGGCGGCAGCAGCGCCACCCCGAGCCCGGCGGCGACCAGGCCGCGCAGGGTCTCGGCCTCCTCCCCCTCGAAGGCCACCCGCGGGGTGAAGCCGGCCTCGGCGCACAGGGCGTCGGTGATGCGGCGCAGCCCGTAGCCGGGTTCGAGGCTGACGAACAGCTCGCCGGACGCCTCGGCCAGGCGCACCCTGCGGCGGGAGGCGAGCCGGTGGTCGGCGGGCACCACCAGGCGCAGCCGTTGCTCGTCGAGGCGGCGGCCCACCAGGTCGGGGGCGTCCGGGACGGGTGAGGTCAGGCAGAGGTCCAGCTCGCCCGCGCGCAGCCCGGCCAGCATCGCCTCGCCGTAGTTCTGCACGAGCTGGAAGCGGACTCGCGGGTGGTCGGCGCGGAAGGCCCGCAGCAGGGCGGGGACGGTCTCCGGGCCCAGCGTGTGGAGGAAGCCGAAGGCGACCCGCCCCGACTGCGGGTCGGCGTCGGCGCGCACGGATTCGGCCGACCGCTCCACCTCGCCCAGCGCGCGCTCCACGGAGGCCAGGAAGCCGCGGCCCGCGGGCGTGAGCGAGACCGTGCGGCCCTGGCGGGCGAAGAGCGTGACGCCGAGGTCGAGTTCGAGCCGGACCATGGCCCGGCTCAGCGTGGACTGCGGCACGCCCAGCTCCCGCGCCGCCCGGGTCACGTGCTCGTGCCGCGCCACGGCGGCGAATTGGGCCAGCCGGGGCGCCAGCACCGCCGCCCAGGACCCGCTGTCCAGCTCCGCGCGTATGTCTGTTGCGTCACTGAACGATGACACCGATGCCGTTGACCTCGCTTCATGCACCATGGGAACGATTATGGCGAGTCCGTGCATTGGACGCATGAAACGACCCCGGCCTAGCTTGGGGACATGCCTCCTGCCGATACAGGGGCGTCCACCGTGACACGGCCGGGCGCCTCCACCGCCGCCACGCTCCGCCCGGGTGAACCCGGCTACCGCCGCGCCAACATGGCGCTGTTCGCCGCCGGTCTGGCCACCTTCGCCCTCCTCTACTCGACGCAGGCCCTGCTGCCGGCACTGTCGGCGGGCCTGTCCCTCAGTCCGGCCCAGGCCAGCCTCACCGTCTCGGCCACCACCGCCGCGCTGGCGCTGGCCCTCCTGCCGGTGAGCGCGCTGAGCGAGAAGTACGGCCGCACGGCGGTCATGACGGCATCGGTGTTCAGCGCCTCGGCCCTGGCCCTGGTCATCCCCTTCGCACCGGACCTGACCACCCTGGTCGTCCTGCGCGCCGTGCAGGGTGTGGCACTCGCCGGGCTGCCGGCGACCGCGATGGCCTACCTCGGCGAGGAGATCCACCCCAACGCGGTCGCCTCCGCGATCGGCCTCTACGTGGCCGGCAACAGCATCGGCGGCATGAGTTCCCGGGTCCTGACCGGAGCCGTGGCGCAGGCCTTCGGCTGGCGCGCCGCGCTGCTCGCCGCCGGGGTCATGGCACTGCTGTGCGCGGTCGCCTTCCGCCTGCTGATCCCCGCCGCCCGCAACTTCCGTCCCGGCCCGGTCAGTCCGGCCGCCCTCTGGCGCACGGTCATCGGCCACCTGGGCACCCCCCTGCTGCGCCGGCTCTATCTGATCGGCCTGCTCTTCATGGCGGTCTTCGGCGCCGTCTACAACGTGCTGGGCTACCGCCTCGCCGACGAGCCCTTCGGGCTCTCGCAGACCGCGATCGGGCTGATCTTCCTGGTCTACCTGGTCGGCACCGGCGCCTCCGCGGCCTCCGGCGTCCTGCACGCCCGCCTCGGACGGCGCGGCGCCCTGTACGTCGCCGCGGTCCTGGCCGCGGGCGGTCTGCTGCTCAGCCTCGCGAGCTCGCTCGCCGCCGTGCTGACCGGCCTGGTCCTCATCACCGCCGGCTTCTTCACCGGCCACGCCGTCGCCTCCGGCGCCGTCAGCCGCACCGCCACCACCGGCCGCGCCCAGGCGTCGGCGCTCTACCTGACCGCGTACTACATCGGCAACAGCCTGGGCGGCACCCTGGGCGCCTCCGCCTTCCACGCCGCCGGCTGGGACGGCACCGTCGCCCTGTGCCTGACCGCCGTCCTGGGCATCGCGGGGATCACCGTGTACGCGACCCGGCGCGCGGTCGCCACCCGCCGGCTCGCCGTCCCCGCGGGTCGCCCGGCATGACGAACGGGACCGGTGGGCGTCCACCGGTCCCGTCCACTGCCGCGGTGCGGGCCCCCGGTCAGGCGATGCGGTCCAGCACGATCGGGTTCGGCGCGAACGCCGTGCCCGCCGGGGAGATCTCGACGCCGCCGGCGAGAGCCGCCAGGGCGTAGTCGAACTTCTCCGGGGTGTCGGTGTGCAGGGTCAGCAGCGGCTGGCCCTCCGTGACCTCGGCACCCGGCTTGGCGTGCAGCTCGATGCCCGCGCCGGCCTGCACCGGGTCCTCCTTGCGCGCCCGGCCGGCGCCGAGGCGCCAGGCTGCGACACCGACGGCGTAGGCGTCGAGGCCGGTGAGGACACCGGACCGGTCGGCCTTGACCACGTGCTGCTCACGCGCGACGGGCAGCGCCGCGTCCGGGTCGCCGCCCTGGGCGGCGACCATACGGCGCCACACGTCCATGGCGGAGCCGTCGGCGAGGGCCTTGGCCGGGTCGGCGTCCTTCAGGCCGGCGGCGTCGAGCATCTCGCGGGCCAGGGCGATCGTCAGCTCGACCACGTCGGCCGGGCCGCCGCCCGCCAGGACCTCGACGGACTCGCGGACCTCGAGCGCGTTGCCCGCGGTCAGGCCCAGCGGGGTGGACATGTCGGTGAGCAGGGCGACGGTCTTCACCCCGTGGTCGGTGCCCAGGCCCACCATGGTGGAGGCCAGCTCCCGGGCCTGCTCCAGGTTCTTCATGAAGGCGCCGGAGCCGACCTTGACGTCGAGGACGAGCGAGCCCGTGCCCTCGGCGATCTTCTTGGACATGATCGACGAGGCGATCAGCGGGATCGCCTCCACGGTGCCGGTGACGTCGCGCAGCGCGTACAGCTTCTTGTCGGCCGGGGCGAGGCCGTCGCCCGCCGCGCAGATGACGGCGCCGGTGTCGCCCAGGACGCGCAGCATCTCCTCGTTGGACAGCAGCGCCCGCCACCCCGGGATGGACTCCAGCTTGTCCAGCGTGCCGCCGGTGTGGCCGAGACCGCGCCCGGACAGCTGCGGAACGGCCGCGCCGCAGGCCGCGACCAGGGGCGCGAGCGGCAGCGTGATCTTGTCGCCCACGCCGCCGGTGGAGTGCTTGTCGGCGGTCGGGCGGGGCAGCGAGGAGAAGTCCATGCGCTCGCCACTGGCGATCATCGCGGCCGTCCAGCGCGCGATCTCGGCCCGGTCCATGCCGTTGAGCAGGATCGCCATCGCGAGCGCGGACATCTGCTCGTCGGCGACCTCACCCTTGGTGTAGGCGTCGATGACCCAGTCGATCTGGTCGTCGCCGAGGCGGCCGCCGTCGCGCTTCGTACGGATGACGGAAATGGCGTCCATGGTTCACGTACCTTCTTAGCGGTTGATCAGGTCGTCCGGGCCGAACGCGTCGGGAAGGACTTCGCGCATCGTGCGGATGCCGTCGCCCATCTCCACCAGCAGCTCGGGGCCGCCGTGCTCCCACAGCAGCTGGCGGCAGCGGCCGCACGGCATCAGCTGGTTGCCCTTGCGGTCGACGCAGGTGAAGGCGACGAGCCGGCCACCTCCGGTGGCGTGCAGGATCGACACCAGGCCGCACTCGGCGCACAGGCCGAGGCCGTAGCTGGCGTTCTCCACGTTGCACGCCGAGATGACCCGCCCGTCGTCCACGAGGGCGGCCACTCCCACCGGGAAGTGGGAGTAGGGGACGTAGGCCCGGGACATGGCGTCCCGGGCCTGCGCCCGCAGGCCTTCCCAGTCGACGTCGTCGACGCCGACCGGACCCGCGGTGTCGCTCACTTGCCCTGGCCCTTCCGGTACCTCATACCGTCAGCCTTGGGCATCCGCAGACGCTGTGCCGACAGGGAGAGCACCAGCAGGGTGACGACGTACGGGGTCGCGCCCACGAACTCGCTCGGCACCTCGTCGGTGGCCAGGTACCAGACCAGGACCAGCGCGCCGACGAAGAGGCTGATGCCGCCCTGCCAGAGGTTGCGCTTCCACAGCTTCCAGGCCGCGAGCAGCACCAGCAGGACCACCAGGAGCAGCAGCAGCGCGTGCACCGTCGGGCCGCCGTTGCGCAGCTGGAGCGCGTCGGAGTAGCCGAACAGGCCGGCACCGGTGGCGAGGCCGCCGACCCGCCAGTTGCCGAAGATCATCGCGGCGAGACCGATGTAGCCGCGGCCGCCGGTCTGACCCTCCAGGTAGATGTGCGTGGGCACCATCGCCAGGAAGGCGCCGCCGAGGCCGGCGAGCCCGCCGGAGACGATCACGGCGATGTACTTGTACAGGTAGACGTTGACGCCGAGCGACTCGGCCGCGACGGGGTTCTCGCCGCAGGACCGCAGGCGCAGTCCGAACGAGCTGCGCCACAGCAGGAAGAAGCTGCCGACGAAGAGCGCGGCGGCGATGATCGTCAGCGCGGACACATTGGTGACCAGGCCGCCGATGACGCCGGCGAGGTCCGAGACGAAGAACCAGCCGTGCTTCTCGATGCTCGCCAGCCAGTCGGACAGCCCCGGGAAGTCGAACGACGGCAGGGCGTCGATCGGCGGGGACTGCTTGGGGTTGCCGCCCTTGGCGGCCGCCTCGCCGGAGTTGAACCAGAGCTTGGCCAGGTACTGCGTGGCGCCGAGCGCCAGGATGTTGATGGCGACACCCGAGATGATGTGGTCGACGCCGAAGGTGACGGTGGCGATCGCGTGGATCAGACCGCCCACCGCGCCGCCGATGACACCGGCGAGGACGCCGATCCACGGGTTGGTCTGCCAGCCGGCCCACGCACCGAAGAAGGTGCCGAGGATCATCATCCCCTCGAGGCCGATGTTGACCACGCCGGAGCGCTCGGACCACAGGCCGGCCAGACCGGCCAGACCGATCGGCACGGCGAGGCCGAGCGCCGCGGTGATCTGGCCCTGGGCGGTGAGCTGGTCCTGGCCGGTGATGATCCGCACCACCGACACCAGCGCGAGCGCGGCGGCGATGATCAGCAGGATCACCGGGAAGGAGAGGCGGCCCTTGCGGCCCTTGGCCCCTGCGGCCTTGGGAGCCGCGGGCGGCGGGGTCTGGGTCATCGTGGCGGTCACGCCGTCACCTCCTTCTTGGTGCGGGCCTGGGCGGCGAGCTCCTCGCCGACCTTCTGCTGCTGGCGCTTGAGGCCGTAGCGGCGGACGACCTCGTAGGCGATGACGACGCTCAGGACGATGACGCCCTGCATCACGCCGACGATCTCCTTGTCGTAGCCCTCGAACTCCAGTCGGCCCGAGCCGCGCTCCAGGAAGCCCCAGAGCAGGGCGGCCAGCGCGACACCGACCGGGTTGTTGCGGCCCAGCAGGGCCACCGAGATACCGGTGAAGCCGATGCCGGCCGGGAAGAGGTCGGCGCCGTAGGCGTGGACGTCGTTGAGCAGCAGCGGCAGACCGGTGAGGCCGGCCAGGCCGCCGGAGATCAGCATGCTGGTGACGACCATGCGCTTGACGCTGACGCCGCTCGCGGTGGCCGCGCTCTCCGACAGACCGACGCTGCGCAGGTCGAAGCCGAAACGGGTGCGGCCGAGGACGAACCAGTAGCCGACGCCGATGATCACGGCGAGGATGATGAAGCCGTAGATCTGGCCGTTCTCCTCGCCCATGTCGAAGTTGAAGAGGTGGCCGGAGGAGGGCAGCGGCGTGGTCGACACCGAGGTGCCCGCCTTGTCGAGGTGCCCGAGCCGGCCGTCCTTGAGCAGATAACCGACGATGGACAGGGCGATCGCGTTCAGCATGATGGTCGCGATGACCTCGCTGACGCCGCGCGTGGTCTTCAGAACACCCGCGATGCCGGCCCACATGGCGCCGACGACCACGGCGACCACGATGATGAGCGGGATCTGCAGGAAGCTCGGCAGGGTCACCGCGCCGCCGACGGCCGCCGCGAAGAAGGCGCCCAGGCGGTACTGGCCCTCGACGCCGATGTTGAACAGGTTCATGCGGAAGCCGACGGCGACCGCGATGCCCGCGATGTAGTACGTGGTCGCCTTGTTGAGGATCTCGACCTGGCTGTCACTCTTGAAGCCGTAGTCGAACATCGTGCCGAAGGCGCCGAACGGCTCCTTGCCGGTGGCGAGCAGGACCAGCGCCGTGATCACGAACGCGGCCACGAGCGCCAGCACGGGGGCGGCGACGGCGAGGAGCACGCGCTCCTTGTCGATCTTCTTCATCGGTCCTCTCCCCCATGCGCGGCGTCGCCGTTCTCGTGCTCGAGGTGACCGGCGGCCGCGCCGGTCATCGCGGAGCCCAGCTCCTCCGGGGTGATGGTGGCGGGGTCGGCGTCGGCGACCAGACGGCCGCGGTACATGACGCGCAGGGTGTCGGACAGGCCGATCAGCTCGTCCAGGTCGGCCGAGATCAGCAGGACGGCCAGGCCGTCGCGGCGGGCCTCGCGGATCTGGTCCCAGATCTGCGCCTGGGCGCCGACGTCCACACCGCGGGTGGGGTGCGCGGCGATCAGCAGCTTCGGCCGGTGGCTCATCTCACGGCCGACGATCAGCTTCTGCTGGTTGCCGCCGGACAGCGACGCGGCCGTGACCTCGATGCCGGGGGTGCGGACGTCGTACTCGCGCACGATCCGCTCGGTGTCGCGGCGGGCCGCGGCGGGGTCGAGGAAGCCCCCCTTGCTGTTGGGGCGCTCGGTGACGTGGCCGAGGATGCGGTTCTCCCAGAGCGGGGCCTCCAGCAGCAGGGCGTGCCGGTGCCGGTCCTCGGGGATGTAGCCGATGCCGTCCTCGCGGCGCTTGCGCGTCGTGAGGTGGGTGATGTCGGTGGTGTCCAGGGTGATCCGGCCGGCGTCGGGCTGCAGGATGCCCATGATCGCCTCGACCAGCTCGGCCTGGCCGTTGCCCTCGACGCCCGCGATGCCCAGGACCTCGCCCTTGTGGATGGTGAAGCCGATCCGGTCCAGGACGATGCGCTCGATGCCCTCGAGGTCGGTCTCCGACAGGTGCAGACCGTCGACGGTGAGCATCGGGACGTCGGTGACCGTGGACTCGCGGGTCTCCGGGGACGGCAGTTCGCTGCCGACCATCAGCTCCGCGAGCTGCTTGGGCGTGGTGGTCTTCGGGTCGGCGGAGCCGACCGTGGTGCCGCGCCGGATGACGGTGATCTCGTCGGCGACGGAGAGCACCTCGCCCAGCTTGTGGGAGATGAAGATGACGGTGAGGCCCTCGGCCTTGAGGCCGCGCAGGTTGTCGAAGAGCGCGTCGACCTCCTGCGGCACGAGGACCGCGGTCGGCTCGTCGAGGATGAGCGTACGGGCGCCGCGGAAGAGGACCTTGAGAATCTCGACGCGCTGACGGTCGGCGACACCGAGGTCTTCCACCAGGACGTCCGGGCGCACTCCGAGGCCGTAGGCGTCGGAGATCTCCTTGATCTTCGCCCGGGCCTTGCCGCCGATGCCGTACAGCTTCTCGCTGCCGAGGACGACGTTCTCGAGGACCGTGAGGTTGTCGGCGAGCATGAAGTGCTGGTGCACCATGCCGACGCCGCGGGCGATGGCGTCACCCGGGTCGTGGAAGGTGACCCGCTCGCCGTCGATCGTGATCGTCCCCTCGTCCGGCTTCTGCATGCCGTAGAGGATCTTCATCAGCGTCGACTTGCCGGCGCCGTTCTCGCCCACGAGGGCGTGCACCGTGCCACGGCGAACCGTGATGTCGATGTCGTGGTTGGCCACGACTCCTGGGAATCGCTTGGTGATGCCGCGGAGTTCCACGGCATTCGGGCTGGGGGGGCTGGACGCGTTGATGGCGCACTCTCCTCGCGGAAAAGAGCGGGGCGGGCGGGGTGTGGCGAACGTATCGCGAGGAGGGAGCTCTACGCGCGTAGCGTTGCCAGATCCATAGGGGGGTGAGTCACAACGGAGACCGCTGCGAAGCAATCCGGCGAGATCCGGGGGGAACGCAGGCGCGAGGCCCGGGAGGAGAGAGCCTGAGCTGTCCCCCACCGAGCCTCGCGACCGGAACTCACGAGAGACCGGGCGTCACTTGACGGTCGTGTTGACCTTGATCTCGCCGTTGACGATCTTCTGCTTGGCCTCGTCCAGCTTCGACTTGATGTCGTCGATGAAGCCACCGCTGGTGGACAGGCCGACGCCGTCCTTGGCCAGGTCGTAGGCGTGGGTGCCGGTGAGCGGGGAGCCGCTCTTGACGGACTCGACCGCCTCGTAGACCGCGACGTCCACGTTCTTCAGCGCGGAGGTCAGGATCGACTTCTGGTACTTGGCCAGACCCGGCTGCTGGTACTGGTCGGAGTCCACACCGATCGCCCAGGTGCCGGTCTTGCCCGCGACGGCCTCGATCGCGCCGTTGCCGGAGGAGCCGGCGGCGGAGTAGATGACGTCGACGCCCTTGTCGAGCATGCCCTGGGCGGCGGCCTTGCCCTTGGCCGGGTCGGAGAAGCCGGACAGGTCGGAGCCCGGGGTCAGGTACTGGGTGGTGACCTTGACCTTCGGGTTGGTCTCCTCGACGCCCTGGCGGAAGCCGGCCTCGAACTTGTTGATCAGCGGGATGTCCACGCCGCCGATGAAGCCGACCTTGTTGTCCTTGGTCTTCAGGGCGGCCGCGACACCGGCGAGGTAGGAGCTCTGCTCCTCGGTGAAGACGATGCTGTCGACGTTCTTGGCCTCGACGACGGAGTCGACGATCGCGAAGGTGGTCTTGGGGTACTTCGCCGCCGCCTTCTTCATCGAGTCGCCGTAGGAGAAGCCGACACCGATGACGGGGTTGTAGCCCGCCTCGGCCAGGTCCTCCAGGCGCTGCTCACGGTCGGCCTCGGTGTCCGAGGTCTTGGCCGTCAGCTCCTTGATCTCGACGCCGAAGTCGTCCTTGGCCTTGTCCAGGCCCTTGGCGGCGGAGTCGTTGAACGAGTGGTCACCACGGCCACCCACGTCGTAGGCGACGCCGACCTTCAGCTTGCCGCTGCCGCTGCCGTCACCGCCACTGTCCTTGGAGCTGCTGCCACAGGCGGTCGCGGTGAGCGCGAGAGCCGCGGAGGCTATGCCCGCGGCGGCGAACTTGGTTACCCGGCGCAAGAGGGTCCCCTTCAACTAGAAGCGCCCCGTCCGGCGCTGGCTTAACCCGGAGCTTAACGCGCGTAGATGTCAGGTAAAGGGGGGTTGGCGGCCCGTTATCGGATCGTCGCATTTCGGCCAGGTGACCCGGCCGTGTCGACCGGGTCACCCACCGTCATGCCAGCAGCGCAGCGGAGGTGAAAAGTTCCACGCCGACCTTGATCGCGCCCTCGTCGACGTCGAAGTCACCTTGATGCAGATCACGCTTTGACGTGTCCCCAACGGGCCGTACGCCCAATCGCGCGAGCGCGCCCGGAACCTGCTCCAGGTACCAGGAGAAGTCCTCGCCGCCCAGGCTCTGCTCGGTGTCCTCGACGGTGTGCGCGCCATAGCGGGCCGTCATGGCGTCGCGCAGCAGCTCGGTCGAGTCCGGCTCGTTCACCACCGGGGGCACCCCGCGGTGGTACGTGAGCTCCCACTTCGCGCGGTACATGGCCGCCACCTGGTCGATCACCTCGTGGACCAGGTCCGGGGCCTCGTGCCAGGCGTTCAGGTCCAGGCAGCGGACCGTGCCCTCCAGCTCCGCGTGCTGCGGGATGACGTTGCACGCGTGACCGGCCTCGATGCGCCCCCACACGATGCTCATCCCGGAGCGGGGGTCGATCCGGCGGGCCAGCACGGCCGGCAGCTCGGTGGCCATCTTGGCGGCGGCCATCACCAGGTCGGTGGTCAGGTGGGGGCGGGCCGTGTGGCCGCCGGCGCCGTCCAGGGAGAGCTCCAGCCGGTCCACGGCGGAGGTGATCGGCCCCTGCCGCAGCCCGATCCGGCCGACCTCGACCTTCGGGTCGCAGTGCAGGGCCAGGATCCGGCCCACCCCGTCGAGCGCGTTCGCCTTGATGGCGTCCAGCGCGCCACCCGGCATGACCTCCTCGGCCGGCTGGAAGACCAGCCGTACCGGTCGCCTCAGCTTGCCCTCGCGCTCCAGCTCCGCCAGCACCAGGCCGGCGCCGAGCACCACCGCGGTGTGGACGTCGTGACCGCAGGCGTGCGCCCGCCCGGGCACGGTGGAGCGGTAGTCCACCCGCTTCGTGTCGGGGATCGGCAGCGCGTCCAGGTCTGCGCGGAGCGCCAGCCGCGGGCGTTCCGGGTCGGAGGCGCCGATGTCGCACAGCAGACCGGTGCCGCCGGGCATCACGCGGGGCTTGAGGCCGGCCTGCTCCAGGCGGGCCTTCACCGCGGCGGTGGTACGGAACTCCTGCCGTCCCAGCTCGGGGTTCATGTGCAGGTCCCGCCGAAACGCCACGAGATCGGCCCTGAGCCGCTCGGGCAGCACGCCCAGCAGCGCACCTTCCGGTGCGGCGGGAACCGTGGGCGCCACTGGCACAGGTGTTTCGGAGGGTTCGGAAGGTGAGTCGTTCACCTCCGACAGGCTAGACCGCATCTGTACTCCCGATCGCTACATCGCCGTAAATTCATGCCGCGCGAGAAAGAAAAACTCCCCCGTCGGGCGCGTACCCGGCTGCCTACAGGGGTATGAACCTGGTTTATCCCTCGCCACTCCATAGTGGCCCAACGATCGCCCTGCCGCGAGGCAACGCTCGGTGAGCGGCCGCACTCCCCTCAGACAAGGGTCGCGGGAGCCTCGGATCCGGACAGGTCGGGGGCGGGACGGCGCGGGCCCAGCAGCCGCGCGTAGAGGTCCAGGAGCGGCTCGGACTGGGTCTGCCAGGACCACTCGCGCAGGACCTCCCCGCGTTCGTAGGCCTTGCGGTAGCGGCGCGGATTGGTCAGCACGGCACCGACCGCGCGGACGAAGTCGGCGGTGTCCCCGGAGCGGAAGACCTCGCCGTTGCCGATCTCCAGGGTCGGCCGGGCCAGCACGCGGACGTCGCTGACCACGACGGGCAGCCGGGCGTGGGCGTACTCGAAGTAGCGGGCCGGGAGTGCGACCTGCCGGTCGGGGAGCCGGTGCACCGGGAGCACGCCGATGTCCGCGGAGGACAGGAAGCGCGGGATCTCCGCGGGCGGCACACAGGGAAGGACGTGCAGCCGGCGCGCCACGCCCAGCTCGGCGGCGCGGTCGGTGAGGGTGCCGATCCAGGGGTCGTCCGGGTCGGGGACGATCAGCGCGGCGTGCAGGTCGTACAGCTTGGGGAGCGCGTCGACGACCGTCAGCAGGCCGCGGGCGGGACCGGCGGAGCCGCTGTGGACCAGCAGCGGGACGTCCGGGGCGAGGTGGCACCGGTCGCGGACGCCGGGCGGCGGCGGGGAGGGCAGCGGCTCGTAGGGCGGGGTGTTGCGGGCCACCGCGGGGCGGGCGGGGAGGCCGTGTCGCTCGCGGAGGCGGTCGGCGTAGGTGTCGGCGACGGTCACGACGCCGTCGGTGAGCGGAACATAGGAGCGCTCGTGGGCGTCGCGGGCGACGGCGGCACGACGCGTGGCCTCGGTCTTGGCGGTGGTGTCCCAGACCACCTCGACCCGGTGGCCGGTGCCCTCGGCGCGCAGCGCGGCGCGGACGGCGGTGCCCAGGGTGCGGTGGCCGAGGGCGTGCACGAGGTGCGGGCGCAGTTCGTCCAGCACCGGCCCGTAGGCGATCTCCAGGTCGAGCAGGAGCGGGTCGAGCCGGCGCCAGCAGCGCTTGCCGAGCAGCAGCCGGGCGGCGGTGGCGGCCGCGCCGTCGAGGGGCCCGCCGCGGACGGTGCGACGGCGGACGGCGCCGCGGTACTGCGCCGAGCGCAGTACCGTCCAGGCCCTGCGCAGGGCGTGCCGGAGGCGGGCGCCCGCGTGGCCGAGGCGGGCGGCGGCCTTCACCGGTAAAGGGCGGCGGATCACGTCCAGTTCGGCCCCGCGGGAGGCCAGCAGCGCCGCGTGGGCGGCGAGCAGGGCGTTGCGGTAGGCGTGCGACTCCGCACTGCGGTAGGCGAGTGCGTGCTGCGGGCCGGGCCGGGGGCGCTGCAGACGCCGCCGGTGGAGCGTCTCGGCGACGGTGACGCGGATCAGCCGCACGCCCTCGGGCGCGGCACCGCTGTCGGGATCCTGCCCCTCGGTGGCGCGGCCGATGAGGGTGACCTCGTACCCCGCCCGGGCGGCGGCCGCCGCCACACGGTGCGCCCGGGAGTCACGGTCGAGCGCGCTGTCCGCGAGGACCGCGATGCGGGGCGCGGACCTCGGTGCCGTTGCCATGGATCAAGACAACCGCGTTCGGGTGACCGGTCGGTGACGTGGATCTTGCGCACAGTGGAACGACACCGGCCGCCGGCCCGTGCGCCCTCGCGCGCCCCCGCACTTCGACGCGCCCCGGCGCGTCCGGTTTTCACACTTCCCACACCTTCCGGGGGCGGGGCGGCGGCGCCCACACTGGCGTGACGAGGGGAAATGGGGTGGGGCGTGTGACATCGCGATACCCGGGCGCCGAGAGCACGGAGGGCGCCGGGGAGACGGAGGCGTTCGGCGTGGGGGACGGGGGCACGGCCGGGGTGCCGCCGCCCCGCCCCGCGCAGGCGCCGCGGACACCGCGGTGGGTGTCCGGGGCGGGGTACGGGGGCGACGAGGACTGGAGCGCGTCGACCCGCCACATGTGCGCGGGGGCCCGGCTGGACGAGGGCTTCGCGCGGCGGGTGGTGCACGAGCTGCGCCACGAGAGGTACCGGGCCTGCGCCCCGTCGTACGGCGTCGACCTCGACCGGGTCGGCGTCCACGCCGAGCAGACCTTACGCGACCTGCGCAAACGGGATCTGGCCGTCGGTGCCGTCTTCGTGCTCTCGCTGCTGCTCGCCCCGGTCACCACGCTCGCGTACTGGATCGCCACGGCCTTCCTGCCCGGGGGCGGCACACAGCCGGCCTCGGTGGTGCCGCGGCGCCGCCGCGTCCGCGAGGGACAGCGCGACCCGGCCGTCATGGCGGTGCTGCGGGCGCTGGCGGTGCAGATCACCGTGCTGCTGGCGGCCTCCTGGCTCGGCGCGCTGGTGCCGTACTGGCCGAGCGCCGGGCCGGTCGTGACCTTCCTGCTGACGCTGGTGCTGCTGATCGGCTGCCCGTGGCTGTTCACCTGGGAGCAGCGCAACGCGGCGTGGAAGGCCATACGCGAGCAGCTGACCCGGGAGGCCTTCCGCTCCGCGGGGGACGAGCCGCCCCGCGACCCGGACGCGGCGGGGCTGCCGCAGTCCTCCGTGGGCGGGGACGCGAACCTGATCGTCTACAGCGGCTACCGGCCTTTCGTGGGCGCGGGCGACGAGGTCACGTCGTGGTCCTTCGCCATGCGGCTGGTCCCCGAAAGCCACGAGCCGGGCTCCGGGCAGGAGCCGCCGCCGGTGCCCTTCGACACGGCCGGCCTGGTGCGGCGGATGGCCGACGACCTGGACGCGCTGCGCGGCACCGCGGCCTCCCCGGTGGACCGGATCCCCGGCCTGGAGGTCACCGAGAAGGTGTTCGTCCACGGCACGGAGCTGAGGCAGAACGCCCTGTTCGGCGAGGCGGTCTTCTGGCCCGGCGCCGCGGGCCGCCGGCCGCCCGAGGGCAGGCCCGCCGACCAGCTCTCCTCGGAGCGCATCGAGGCGGCCCGGGGCATCATCGACGGCCCGGTGCGGCACTGCCTGGCCGCGCAGGTGCGCAGTTGGGGGACGGATCTGGTGCTGTCGGTCTTCGTCCAGATCGCGGTGAGCGGGGCGACGCTGTATCTCCAGGCCAACACCCTGGTGCTCACCCCGGTGCGGGAGGCCTACCGGGTCGCCGACTCCGTCTCCCGTCCCGAGGACACCGAGGAGGCGGCGCCCGGGCTCGCCGACGCGCTGCTGCTGAGCCGTTCGGTGCTGATGTCGGCGCTCACGAACGCGTACGCGGAACTGCGCGCACCCGCCCGGCGGGAACGTGCCCTGGAGGAGCAGCGGACGGCCGTCACCGACGACCGGCGCTATGACTTCGGGGCCCGGATCAGCCTGCGGGAGCTGGCGTCCTCTCACACCTACCGGGACTTCTTCCAGAAGGTGGACGTCACGCGTATCGGCAAGCAGATCGAGCTGCAGATCCTCGGCACACTCGCCGATTTCCTCGCGGAACACGGCCTGGACCGCGGGGATCTGGCACAGCACCGGAACGTCATCCTGAACCAGGGGATCATGATGACCGGCGGTTCCATGAACGGCAGCATCGCGGCGGGCTCCGGTGCCGCGGCGATCTCCGCCGGCGGCCGGCAGCCCGTGACCGGGACGGGGACCGAGGGGGGCGCGAAGTGACCGCACCGGATCCGGCTCCGCAGATCAACCACGGCATCGTGATCGGGGGCAACGCCAAGGTCAGCGACTCGGCGCTGGCCGCGGGAAGCGGCGCGTCCGCACACAGGGACGGCACCCACGCGCAGGCGCTGCGCGCCGCGCTCGCCGCGATCGCCGAACTCCGCCGCCGCCTCGACGCGTTGGAGGGCACCGAGGCCGCACGGGAGGAGGCGGACGCCCTGACGCAGGAGCTCACTGCTGACGATGTGGACGGTGGCCGGGTGGGCGAGCGGCTGACCCGGCTGCGCGCCCTCATCGGTGACGCCACCGCGTTGACCGGGCTGGTCACGGCGGTGCACGAGAGCGTGCGGGCGATCACCGGTGGCTGAGCGCTTGCGTCGTGGGCGGCCGGTCGCGCTCGCGGTCTGCTGCGCGGCACTGGCCGCGGCCTGCTCGCTGCCGGGGGACGGCGACGGGGCGGACAAGCCCGCCGACGGGCCCCGGACGACGGCGGTGTTCACCCCGCGCGAGCCCGTGAACGCGGCACGGCTGCGGCAGATCGCCGCACTCATGCGGCAGCGCGCCGAGGGCTTCGGCTTCCAGGACGTCGCCGTGGAGGCCGACGCGGGCCGGGTCACCGTGTCCCTGCGCGGCGGGAGCGCGCGGGAGCTCGCCTCGCTGGGGAAGCCGGCGGTGCTGGTCTTCCGGCCGGTGGTGCTGCTGGAACCCGCCGGAGGCGCCTCCCCCGTGCGGTCGCCCGACCCCGGTTCGGGGTCCGGCAGCGAGCCCGGCAGCGCGGAGTTCGCCGCTCTGGACTGCTCGGTGCCGGCCCAGCGGGTCGACCACCAGAAGGGCGACGGGCGGCGGGCCGTGGCCTGCGCGGAACGGGCCGAGACCGGCGCGTGGACGAAGTATCTGCTCGAACCGGTCGCCCTGAGCGGCACCGAGATCAGCGATGCGCAGGCCCGGCTCGACGCGCAGATCGGCAGCGGGTGGCAGATCCGGCTGACCTTCACCACCGGCGGCGCACGGAAGTTCGCCGACGTCACAGCGCGCCTGGCCGCACAGCTGAGCCCGGCCAACCAGTTCGCGATGGTGCTGGACGGCGCCGTGCTGTCGGCGCCCCTGGTCAGCTCGCCGATTCCGGGCGGCACCGCCGTCATCACCGGCAACTACACCCAGGACTCGGCCGCCCGGCTGGCCGCCCAGCTGAGCAGCGGCAACCTGCCGACGGCGATGGACCTCACATCCGTGACGCGCTGACCCGCCGGAGGGGCGGGCCGGCGCGCTCGGGTCACGGGGCCGTGCTCGAGGCCGCCGAGGCCAGGCCGTGCAGGTCGCGGGCGCTGCCCGTGATCCCGGACAGGAAGCTCTGGGCCCGGGGCGAGGCATGGTCGGTCAGCCACTCCGGGTCGACGTCGCACACCGTGATCTTGACGCCGGTGCCCTCCAGGGCGAGCGGCAGGGTGTGGACGACCGTGGAGGGGAAGCTCAGGATCGTGTGACCGACGGGGCCGCGGCGGGCGATCAGTTCCAGCGGCAGGTCGGGCCGGACGATCTGCAGCCCGGTCTCCACCGAGAGCCGGTGCAGCTTGTCGGCGCTCTCACGGCGGTGCGCGAAGTAGCGGGTGGCGCCGTGGGCCCGGGTCAGGTCGGAGACGGCGGCCAGGTACCGCTCCGGGTCGACCACCCCCGTCTCGACGAGGGAGGTGCCGACGATGTCGGTGCCGGCGCTGATCCTGGGCGGGCCGAAGCGCGCCCGCGTCCAGGCGAAGCGGTTGGCCCGCAGCGCCATCCCCTGCGGAGGTGTGGCGGGCATCGAGCTGAACAGCTCGACCCGGCGCCCGGCGCCAGGGGTGAGGCGGCGCCGGGCGGCCCAGGCGAAGACACCGAAGGCCGCGTCCGCCGGCGACAGCCGTCGGCCGCTGCGGTGCCAGCGGACCAGCCGGGCGCCCTTGGCGAGCAGTTCGGTGAACTCCATGGTCGCCGTTCCGTCGTCCACGACGGTGATCTCCTTCGCCCGGCTGAGCGGCAGCAGCACCTGCACCAGCCGGGAGAAGGGGTCACCGAGGACGATCCGCCCCGCGGCCCGCAGGACCGGGGTCAGTTCGGCGGCGGTACGCAGCAGCGAGCCCCTGGAGGAACGGGCCTCGCACCAGCGCACCGTGATGCCCTCGTCCATCGCCAGCTCCGCCATGCGTCGGAGCTGACCGCGCGTCATGGGGTCGCGCGGGGCGAGGGCCACGATGGTGAGCGGCCGCCCGGGCGCCACCGGGCCCGGGGCGGCCGAAGCCGTCCCGGGTCGCGGTGTGGGTACCGCGGGCGGGTGAACATGCGCCCACTCCAGCACGTTGAGCAGCTGAACGGGGCTCTCTACGAGTGCCAGAGTGCCGCTGTCGCCCATGGGTCAGGCCGACACCGACTCGGGCTCGGCGGCGGCAGCGGCCTGGGCCGCCTCCTGCTCGGCGATGACGCCGGGCACGCGGCGCAGCTTCTTCATCGGGCCGAGCTCGCCCTCGTAGACCTTCTTGACACCGTCGCCGAGCGCCTGCTCGATGATGCGGATGTCGCGGACCAGGCGGTCCAGGCCCTGCGGCTCGACGGAGGCGGCCTGGTCCGAGCCCCAGTTGGCGCGGTCGAGGGTGATGTGGCGCTCGACGAAGACGGCGCCGAGCGCGACCGCCGCGAGGGTGGTCTGCAGGCCGATCTCGTGGCCGGAGTAGCCGACCGGGACGTTCGGGAACTCACGCTGCAGGGTGTTGATCATCCGCAGGTTGAGCTCCTCGTGCTTCGCCGGGTAGGTCGAGGTGGCGTGGCACAGGATGATGTTCTCGCTGCCGAGCACCTCCACCGCGTGGCGGATCTGCTTCGGGGTGGACATGCCGGTCGAGAGGATGACCGTCTTGCCGGTGGCGCGCAGGGCGCGCAGCAGCTCGTCGTCGGTCAGCGAGGCCGAGGCGACCTTGTGGACCCGGACGTTGTCGAACTTCTCCAGGAACTCGACCGAGGGGACGTCCCACGGGGAGGCGAACCAGTCGATGCCCTTCTTCGTGCAGTACTCGTCGATCGCGCGGTACTCGTCCTCACCGAACTCCACCTTGTGGCGGTAGTCGATGTAGGTCATGCGGCCCCATGGGGTGTCGCGCTCGATGTCCCACTGGTCGCGCGGGGTGCAGATCTCCGGGGTGCGCTTCTGGAACTTCACACCGTCGGCGCCGGCCACCACGGCGGCGTCGATCAGCGCGAAGGCGTCCTCGAGGGAGCCGTTGTGGTTGATGCCGATCTCGCCGGTGACGTAGACGGGCTGGCCGGGGCCGACCAGGCGGTCGCCGATCGGACGGAGGCGGGCGTTGGTGGTGGTCACTGGGAGAGTTCCCTTCGGGAAAGTGAGGGGCCGAGGATCCACGAGGCGATCTCGCGGATCGCTCCGCGCCCTCCGGGCGTTGCGGTGACGGAGCGGGCCGCGTCCTTGACGATGTCGTGCGCGTTGGCGACGGCCGTGGGCCAGCCGACGAGCGCGAAACAGCCGAGGTCGTTGACGTCGTTGCCGACGTACAGGACCCGCTCGGGGGCGATTCCTTGCTCCTCGCACCACTGCTTGAGTGCGAGGTCCTTGCGGTCGATGCCGTGGAGCACGGGGACCTTGAGCTTGCGTGCCCGTGCGGCGACGACCGGGTTGGTCTCCGTGGACAGGATCAGGACGGGCAGACCGTTGTCGCGGAGGGCCGCGATCCCGAGGCCGTCACCGCGGTGCACGGTGACGGCCTCGCGTCCTTCGGAGTCGACCAGCACCGTGTCGTCGGTCTGGGTGCCGTCGAAGTCGAGTACGACCGCGTCGACGTCGTCGCGGGTCGGGAGCGCCGGCGCCTCGGGGGCGGCGTCAGCCGCGGGGTCGAGCAGCGGGGCCAGGGCGCGGGCGCGGGCCAGGTCGTCGGGCTCGTCGATCTCCAGGACCTTGGCTGGGTCGGTGCGCACCAGCGCGGTGTGGCCGAAGAAGCGGTGCCTGGCCTCGCGGAAGCCGTCCGCGCGCATCGCGTAGGCGGCGCCGGTCTCCAGCAGGTCCTGCGGCCGGTCCTGGCGGCGCGGGCGGTGGGCCTTGTCGTGGTTGACGCCGTAGCCGCCGGTCGCGGCGGCCACCGTCGTACGGGACCGGCCGCCCTGCGAGGCCTCGTCGGCGGCCGCGGCGGCGGCGGCGCCGATCTGGTCGGCCGCGTCGCGCCAGATGAAGCCGTGGAACGGGGCCACGGTCACCGCCGTGTCCGCGCCGTCCTCGACGACCGCGGCGGCCACGCCGTTGACGTCCTCGGTGGTGATGAACGGGCTGGTGCACTGGACGAGCAGCACCACGTCCGAGCCGTGCCCGGTCATCGCCTCGTGCGCGTCCATCGCGTGCAGCACCGCGGCCTCGCTGGTCGCGGTGTCCCCGGCGATGGCGGCCGGGCGCAGGACGACCTCGGCGCCGGCGGTGCGGGCCGCCTCGGCGATGGACGGGTCGTCGGTGGAGACGACCACGTCGGTGACGAGGCCGGCCTCCCGGCAGGCGCGCACGGCGCGGGCGACCAGCGGCACACCGCCGACCGGTGCGAGGTTCTTGCCGGGTACGCCCTTCGAGCCGCCGCGGGCGGGAATGACGGCCAACACCGTTGGCATGGTGGCTCCTTGCGACTTGAGGGGCGGATTCACAGCTGGCCCCATCGGCGGATCACGGGCGCGACGCGCTGGACGCCCTGTCGGTACGCGGCACGCGCGGAGTTGCGCGCGATGTCACGCACGGCGCGGCGCAGCGCGCTCGGCTCGGTGGGCTCGACCGCGGCACCGGGCAGGGGCTCGCCCTTCGGGTCCAGGCCGTGGCGGGCGAGCACGCCGGGGAGGTACCCGGGCGCGGTCGTGGTCGTGTAGTACGGCGCCAGCGGCGGGAGCCGGGGGGAGGCGGCCAGCTCCGTGACGCGCTCGCGCACGGCGCGGAAGGGATCGCCGCCGGAGGCGATGCCCTGGGCGCGGGCCCACTCGGGGCGCACCCGCGGCACCTCGCCGGCGTCGATCTGGTCCCAGGAGGCGTAGACCCCGGACCCGAGGAAGTGGTGGTTGCCGAGCGCCTCGCGGATCCCGAGGTCGGTGAGGACGGCGGTGGGGATCCCGCGGTGCATGGACTCCAGCGCCGCCGTCGAACTCACCGTCACCAGCAGGTCGGTGCGGTCCAGGACCTCGCCCATGTGCCCGTAGACGAGTTTGAGGTTCTTCGGCGGGTCCAGCTTGGCGACCAGCTTCTGGTACGGCTGTTCCTCGATGTGCGTGGTGTGCTCGCCGGGCTTGCTGCGGAGCTTGACCAGCACCTCGCGCTCCGGGTGGAAGCGGGCGTGGTCAACCGCGCGGCGCAGCAGGTAGGTACGGTCCCTGCGGGTGTCCGGGACGGACGGCTGGACGGCGAAGACCACCGTGAACGGCCGGTCGCGGGAGGGCTCGTACGCCGTGCCCTCCAGGAAGGGCAGCGCGGTCTCCACAACGGTCCCGGCGTCCGCGCCGACGCCCTCGTACACATCGCGGAAGCGCCGCGCGTCGTGGGCGCTGTTGGCGAGCACGGCGTCGGCGCCGGCGCGCAGCAGCAGCCCGTCGGCGAGCTTCTCGTAGACGACCCCGACGTAGCCGGTGACGACCACCGGACGGCGGGCGGTGCCCTCCCAGGCGCGCGCGAGTCCGTGCAGCATGGCCTGGACCGTGCCGCCGACGCAGGAGAGCACGACGACGTCCGCGGTGTCGCGGGTGGTCGCGGCCAGGAACTGTGCCGCCGTGACCTCTCGCATCGAGTCGGCGGGGATGCCGACCTCCGCGAGCTGGCGCTCGGTCGGGGTCGCCCGGCCCCGGAGCAGGCGGGCGTCGAGCCGCGCCTCCGGGGCGATGCGGCGCGCCGTCAGCGCACCCCATTTCCATCGGGTGTCCGAGTCGGCGAGGACGGTGACCCTGATCGGGTCGGCGGTACTTGCTGGCACGCCGGAGACGCTAGGAATGCATTCCTAGCGGGTCTCCAACGCAATACCAACGGAGAGTTAACAACATGCCGCCGAATGAGGAATCGGCCTCCCCGGGAAACGGATTCACGCCTCCGACATTTTCCGTTCACCTTGGAGTGGGGGGCGTGTCAGGACCTGGGGCGACCCGCCCCCTAGAGTGCGAGACGTGGTTAAGCTCTCCGTCATCGTCCCGTTCTACAACGTGCAGGCTTTTGCTCCTGACATGTTGAGAAGTCTTCACGCCAATGCCCGCGAGGATTTCGAGTTCATTCTGGTGAACGACTGCGCCACGGATGAGACGCCGAGGATTCTCGAGCGGGCGCTGCCCGACCTGCCCGGGGCGATACTGATCTCCCACGAGAAGAACGGCGGTCTCGCCACCGCCCGCAACACGGGCATCGACGCCGCCCGTGGCGAGTACCTGACCTTCCTCGACGGCGACGACTGGCTGGCGGAGGGCTACCTGCCCCGCCTGCTGGAGGCCATCGAGACCCTCGGCACCGACTTCGTGCGCACCGACCACGTCGTCTCCCACGGGCGCCAGCGCACCGTCGCCCGGGTCCCGCACGGTCGCCGCGGGGTCGCCCTCGACCCGCGCGAGGCGATCCTGCCCGCCGACCGGACGACCTCGGTGGACTATCCGTACGCCTGGGCCGGCATCTACCACCGCCGGCTCGTCGACGCGGGGCTGCTGCACTTCGCCGACGGGCTGCGGACGGCCGAGGACCGGCCGTGGATCTGGCGGCTGCACCTCGAGGCGAAGTCCTTCGCGGTCGTCGGCCTGCTCGGCGTCTTCTACCGGCGCGGGGTGGCCACCTCGCTCACCCAGATCGGCGACATCCGCCAACTGGACTTCATCCGCTCCTTCGACCAGGTGCTCGCCGAGACGGCGGCCGACCCCGAGGCCGCCCGCTTCCTGCCCAAGGCCGTGCGCACCTACTGCGCGGTGATCGCGCACCACCTCGGCGCGATGGGTCGCTACGAGCCCCAGGTCGCGCGCAGGCTCAAGTCGCTGAGCGCGGCCGCCCTGCGGCAGATGCCGCAGGACATCCTCAACGAGGTGCTGGACTCGATGGACATGGAGCGCAGCGTGCGTCTGCGCCGGATGCGCCGGCGGTTCGGCGGCGCCATGGCGGTGGCCGCGTGATGCCCCGTACACAGCTGTTCCTCGCGTCGACGCTGTTCGGCGCCGCCACGCTGGCCGCCGCGCTGGACGCCGGCCTGTTCGCCCCGGCCCGCCGCCGGGTGCTGCTGGTCAGCAACAACGCCGCCGTCCCCGAGACCTCCCCGGCCCTGGACACGGCGCCGGGCTTCGGGGCGCTGCGCGGCCGCTTCGACCGGGTGCTCTCGTGGAACGACACGATCGCCCCGCTGCACCCGTCCGGCTGGTCGCCGCGCCCCGACGACGTGCCGCTGTGGGAGCGTCATCTGCGGCGGCTGTGGGGCCTCGGCGAGGACGAGATCGAGCTGGTCGTCGAGTCCCTGCACGTCGCCCCGGCCCTGACGCTGGTGGACGTCTTCCAGGGCGCCCCGGTCGAGGTGTACGCGGACGGCCTGATGGCCTACGGCCCGACCCGGGACAAGCTGGATTCGCTGGTCATCACCCGGGTGAACCGGCTGCTGCACCTGGACCTCGTCCCGGGGCTGCGGCCCCTGCTGCTGTCGGAGCACGGCGTCCCGGCGGTGCTCGTCCCGGCCGGGTCCTTCACCAAGGTCCTCACGCAGATCGCGGAGTACGACCGGGCCCCGGCGGCCCTTCCCGAGGGCGGCGCGCTGCTGCTGGGCCAGTACCTGTCGGCGCTGGACATCCTCACCGCCGCCCAGGAGGAGGAGCTGCACATCCGCATGCTGCGGGGCGCGGTCGCGGCGGGGCACCGCACGATCGTCTTCAAGCCGCATCCGACGGCTCCGGCGCACTGGTCGCGGCTGCTGGAGCGGGAGGCCGAGGCGCTCGGCGCGGAGCTGACCGTGGCCGACGCGTCCCAGCTCGCGGAGGTGCTCTTCGCGCGCGCCCGCCCGCGGCTGGTCGTCGGCTGCTTCTCCACCGCGCTGTTCACCGCGTCGGCGCTGTACGGACTGCCGGTCGCCCGGACGGGCACCGGCCTGGTTCTGGACCGGCTGGCGCCGTACCAGAACGGCAATCGCGTGCCCGTCACCATCGCCGACCGCATGCTGCCGGACCTGGAGGACCGCGAGGCGCTCGCGGCGTGGCGGCCGCCGACGGCGGAGCGGGTCGAGCGCGACCTGACCCCGCTGCTGGGCGCCGTGGGCTACTGCATGCAGCACCGGACGTACGCTCACCTGCGTGACGACGCCGTCCGTTACCTGTCGAGCAGCCTGGACACCGGCACCTGGCGCTACTTCAAGCGGCGCCGGCTGGCCACGCTGACCCTCCCGGGGGCCGTGCCGTCGCAGCTGGCGTTCCTGCCGAACAACCCGACCGTGCGCAGGGTCGCGCGGCGGATCAAGCACGTGACCGCCCGCGGCTGACCGGGCGACTGCCGAGGGGCCGGCGCGGACGACCGTGCCGGCCCCTGGCCGCTTGCGCTCCGGCCGTGGGTTCGTCCGCACGCACCGTGCCGGGCCCGGCGACCCGGTCCACCGGGCGTACGGCGAGGGCCTGTTCGTGATCCGCCCCGACGGCCGCATCGGCCTGGCCGCGCACGGCCCGGAGCGGGTCACCTCCTGGCTCGCCCGCTTCGCCGGGTGACTCAGAAGGCGTCCGCCGGGACGTACGTACCCCAGACCTCCCGGAGCGCGTTGCAGACCTCGCCCACCGTGGCACGGGCGCGGAGCGCGTCCTTCATCGGGTACAGGACGTCCTCCGTGCCCTCGGCGGCCTTCCGCAGCGCCGACAGCGCCGTGTCCACGGCACGCCGGTCCCGTGCGGCGCGCAACGCGGCAAGCCGCTCGGCCTGGGCGGCCTCGATCGCGGGATCGACGCGCAGCGGCTCGTAGGGCTCCTCCTCCTCCAGCTGGAAGCGGTTGACGCCGACGACCACCCGCTCGCCGGAGTCGGTCTCCTGGGCGATCCGGTAGGCGCTGCGCTCGATCTCGGACTTCTGGAAGCCGTGCTCGATCGCGCTCACCGCCCCGCCGAGCTCCTCCACCTTGCCCATCAGTTCCAGCGCGGCCGCCTCCAGGTCGTCGGTCATCGACTCCACGACGTAGGACCCGGCGAAGGGGTCCACGGTCGCCGTCACGTCGGTCTCGTACGCCAGGACCTGCTGGGTGCGCAGCGCGAGACGCGCGGACTTCTCGGTGGGGAGCGCGATCGCCTCGTCGAAGGAGTTGGTGTGCAGCGACTGCGTGCCGCCCAGCACCGCCGCCAGGCCCTGGACGGCGACCCGCACCAGGTTCACCTCCGGCTGCTGGGCGGTCAGCTGGACGCCCGCGGTCTGGGTGTGGAAGCGCAGCATGTGCGACTTGGGGTTCTTCGCCCCGAACTCCTCGCGCATGACGCGGGCCCAGATACGGCGCGCGGCACGGAACTTGGCGACCTCCTCCAGGAGCGTCGTCCGCGAGACGAAGAAGAAGGACAGCCGGGGCGCGAAGTCGTCGACGTCCATGCCCGCGGCGACGGCGGTACGGACGTACTCGATGCCGTCGGCGAGGGTGAAGGCGACCTCCTGCGCGGGCGAGGCGCCGGCCTCGGCCATGTGGTAGCCGGAGATGGAGATGGTGTTCCACCGGGGGATCTCGGAGCGGCAGTAGCGGAAGAGGTCCGCGATCAGCCGCAGCGAGGGCTTGGGCGGGAAGATGTACGTCCCGCGGGCGATGTACTCCTTGAGCACGTCGTTCTGGATGGTGCCCGTGAGCCGGTCGGCGGGCACCCCCTGCTCCTCGCCGACCAACTGGTACATCAGGAGCAGCAGGGCGGCTGGCGCGTTGATCGTCATCGACGTGGAGACCCGGTCCAGCGGGATGCCGTCGAACAGCACCCGCATGTCCTCGACCGAGTCGATGGCCACGCCGACCTTGCCGACCTCGCCGTGGGCGAGCGGGGCGTCGCTGTCGTGCCCCATCTGGGTGGGCAGGTCGAAGGCGACGGACAGCCCGGTGGTGCCGTGGGCGATCAGTTGCCGGTAGCGCGCGTTGGACTCGGCGGCGGTGCCGAAACCGGCGTACTGGCGCATCGTCCAGGGCCGCGTGGTGTACATCGTCGGATACACGCCGCGGGTGTAGGGATAGCCGCCCGGCTCACCGAGCCGCTCGCCCGGGTCCCAGCCGTCCAGGGCGTCGGGGCCGTAGACCGGCTCGATCGGCAGACCGGATTCGGACTCGCGTGCCATGCGTCATGCCTCCAGCGACTCGATCCCCCTTCCCTCAGTGTGCGGCGATCGGTGCCCGGGTTGGTGCAACTACATGCCAGGGAAATCAGTCAAAGGGAGTACCGACTTTTCTCCAGGGGGACGAAGTGGCACTCATACGCGTCGCAAGATCGCGCGCGGCGGCCGCGGCCGCCGCGCTTCTCACCGGGGCCCTGCTGGCCGGCTGCACGGCCCAGGCGAGCGAGCCCACCGCCAGGGCATCCGCCGCGCGGGACACCGCGGGCCCGAGCGCGAGCCCGTCGGCGCCGAGCGCGGGCCCGGGCGCCGGCTCCGCCTCGCCGACGGCCTCACCGTCCGCCACGAAGAAGCCGCAGGCCGATCGCACCCCCCGTCCGGCCGTCGTCATCGCACAGGGCAGCAACAGCGCCCGCGTCCGCGAACTGCAGGCCCGGCTCAGGCAACTCGGCCTCTTCGGCCGCAACCCGACCGGCTACTACGGAAGCGTCACCACCACCGCCGTGCGCTCCTTCCAGTCCCGTCACGGACTCGCCGCCTCGGGCACCGTCACCGACGCCACCTGGGCGAAGCTGCGCTCGGTCACCCGGCAGCCCACCCGCGCCGCCATGTACCCGCCGGCCAGCAACCCGGTGGCCAAGCTGGATCCGCGCTGCATGACCGGCCGAGTGCTGTGCGTCAGCAAGACCAGCCGCACGCTCGCCTGGGTCGTCGACGGCAAGGTCGTCTCGGCGATGGACGTCCGCTTCGGCTCCCAGTACACGCCCACCCGCGAGGGCACGTTCAGCGTCTTCGCCAAGAGCCGCCACCACGTGTCGACGATCTATCACACACCCATGCCGTACGCGATGTTCTTCAGCGGCGGCCAGGCGGTCCACTACTCCGCCGACTTCGCCGCCCGCGGCTACGCAGGGGCCTCGCACGGCTGCGTCAACGTGCGTGACCTCGGCAAGATCTCGGCGCTCTTCGACCAGGTCAGGATCGGCGACAAGGTCGTCGTCTACTGGTGAGGCCGGGCCAGGAGCCCGTCCAGCGCCCGCCCGAACAGCAGCCGGCCGGCCCACGCCGTGGGCCGGTCGAGCACCCCGGGCAGCGGGCGCACCCGCAGGTCCTCGCACCACACGACACGGGATCCCGCCTCGTGCGGCCGCACCTCGATCTCGGCCCAGCCGAGCACCACCCGGCCGCGCTTCTCCAGCCGGCACCGCCCCGGCCCGCCGCCCGCGTCCGGCGGCTCCCAGCGCACGATCTCCATGGGGTCGTCGAAGGCGGCCCGCCCGTGACCGGTGCGCGCCGTGAACGACCGCTCGCCCGTGATCACGACGGTGGTGAGGGGCACCAGCGCGGCATGGCGTTCCCAGTCGGTGACCCTGCGCCAGGCCTCGGCGGTGGGAAGGGGGCAGTCCCGCTCGATCCGGAAGATCACGGCCCCGACTCTACGGCGTCTCCACGGCGCGGCACGCGGAACGCGGTGTGAGGACGCGGGCGGAGCGGGGGGAAAGCGCTCCACCCACGTCCCTCGTTGGGGGCCCGATACGGGGGGACCGGGCAGCCCCTCGACCGATGACCAGTCGGTCTACTGGTTAAAGCGCCCGGGAGACCGAAAGTGTCACACCCCGGACCGCCTGCGCCCGGGAGCGCGGCCGGGAGGGGGTACGACCCGGCCGCGCTCGGGCGCGGACCCATGGGCACGGGGAGAACCCGGATCCGCTCGGCCGATGACCAGTCGGCCCATCTCTTACAGCGCGCGGCGGCCGAGAAGTGTCACTCGTCCCCGTGGCCGGAAAAGGATCCCGAGCGTCCGTCGGACGGCGCGGCGGACCGGTCTTCCGAGCCGCGGCGGGAGCCGTGTCCCCCGTGGCGGTGATGTCCGCCGGAGCGATTCCTCCAACGACCGTGGCCGTCCTGGGAGTCGTCGTCGCCCACCTTGTCAGCTTTGGCTGTTTTACCCTCTTTGCCCGTCTTCCCGCCGTTCACCGCGCTTCCCGTGTTCCCCGTGCTCCCGGGGGTGCCCGCGTTCGAGCCGAGCCGGCCGGCGCAGTAACGGCGGACCTGGCCCTGGCCGCCGCCGACCGCCTTGCGCAGCTGCTTGTAGGCCTGCTCGTCCATGTTCTTGCGGTGCCAGCCGGCCGCGGCGTAAGCACGGCACAACGCCGTGTAGTCCGCGGCGGCCGTCGAGGCCGGCGTCCCGGCCGGCCGGCCGGGAGTGACGACGGAGTCTTTGCCGGTGGCGCCGCCGGCCGGGCGCTCAGGGCCGTGGCCGGGCCGGGAGGTGGGCGAGGCGGTGCGGCCGGATGTCACCGGACCGCTGTCCGACGCGTCGGTGGCGGCGCCCCGGGTGTGGACGGGGGTCGGGCTCGGGACGCCGTCGCCCAGCAGGGCTGGCAGCGCTCCGGCCGCGGCGGCGACACCCACCCCGGCCACCGCGGCGGTCGCGATCAGGGTGCCCGTCAGCCTCCTGGAGTAACGGGCCGAACGACTTCCCCCCGCCCCGGAACCGGCCCGGGGACCGGCGGAACCGGCGTCCGGGGACCAGTCGTCGGCCGCACGGCCGCCGTGGACACCCGCGACGCCCCCGGAGAGCGCGTCCTTGTCGCGCGCGGCTCGGAAGGCGGCGACGGCCGCTTCCTCCCGTCGTGGATCGAGGGGCGCGGGAGCGGCGGCGGCCGCCAGCAGGCCGGCCAGCGCCGCGGCGCGCTCGTCCCGCCACGCCTCGTCCACGCGGTCGTCACCGTGGGCACCCCGCAGCAGCCGTTCGGCGGTGGCGTCGTCCAGCCAGTCGTGTCCTCGGTTATCGCTCATCTCATGTCCTCAAGCGTTCGGGACGCCGAAAACGTCACACTTGACGACCCGCCGTCGGAATCCAGCAGTTCAGCGAGACGGCGCAGGCCGCGGCTGGTGGCCATGCGCATCGCACCGGGCCGTTTGCCGACGACCTCGGCCGCCGACCGGGAGTCCAGGCCCATCACGACGCGCAGCAGCACGGCCTCGGCCTGGTCCTGGGGAAGGGCCGCGATGGCCGCCAGCGCGGCCCCGGTGCCGACCGCGGCGACCGCCTCCTCGGCGGTGTCCGATCCGGCGGGCCGGTCGACCAGTTCCTCGACCCCGCCGGCCGACAGCGGGCGGCGGCCCACCGCCCGCAGATGGTCCAGCGCCCGGTTGCGGGCCACCCGTGCCGTCCATCCGCGCACCGCGTCCCCGTCACCGCGGAAACCCGGCAGGTCACGTGCTATCTGCAGCCACGCCTCCGACGCCACGTCCTCGGCGTCCCCCGCGCCGACCAGCGAGCGTACGTACTGCAGCAAATGCGGCTGCACCGCTCGGTACACGAACCGGAAGCCGTCCTCGTCCCCTTCTTGCGCCGCGCGTACCGCGGTCGCCAAATCCACGTTCGAGCCTCCCCCTCGGAATCGCGCACCATACTGCCCCATGGTGTGCGCTCGGAGAGCCCCTGGGGGCGGGTACCCGCGGGTCACAACGGGTCATGACAGCAGCCGGGCGAGCCGCTTCAGTCCCCGGTGCGCCGCCGTGCGGACCGCCCCGGCCCGCTTGCCCAGCACCCGGGCGGCGGACACCCCGTCCAGCCCGACGACGACGCGCAGCAGCACCGCCTCCGCCTGGTCGGGCGGGAGCGAGGCGATCAGGGCCAGCGCCCGCTCGGTGGAGAGCGCCTCCAGCGCGCGGTCGGCGGTGTCCTCCGCGGCGGGGAGGTCCAGCAGTTCGGGGTCGAGGGCACGCGCGCGGGGCCGGATGTCCTGGCGCCGCAGGTGGTCCAGCGCGCGGTGTCGGGCTATGGTCGCGGCCCAGGCCCGGAAGCCCGCCCCGTCACCGCGGAACCGCCCCAGGTCACGGGCGATTTCGAGCCATGCCTCGGAGGTGACGTCCTCCGCGTCGTCGCCGGCGAGACTGCGCACGTAGCCCAGCAGCAGCGGCTGGACGAGCCGGTAGACGACCGCGAAGGCGTACTCGTCCCCGTCCTGGGCACGCCGGACCGCGGCCCCGAGCTCCATGTCGCGGTCGGTCCGCGGGTCGTGGCGCCCCCCGTTGCTAACCACACTGTCCTCTCGAATCGCCGACATCCTGTACAGCGTGGATTCGCACGGAATCGTCACACCTGTCGGCCCGCCTGGCGATGGGTGTGACATTTTCGGCCTCGCCGGCGCTTTAACAAACAGAAGCGGCCGAAGACGCTCCTGTGGGGGGAGGCGGACTTCGGCCGCTTCACTTTCGTCCTCCCCCTCCTCGCCCGCGGCACTCCTCGCCCGCGCCCCTGTCCCACCGGGTCCCGTGCGGTGACCGGGCCGGCTCAGCCGGTCCTGGCGGCGAGGTCGGTGAAGTCCTGCCAGGTGAGAACCGGCGGACCGGGGTCCCAGAGTTTCTGGGTGAGCGCGCGCAGGGGCATCCGGATGCCGGCCGCCACCTCCGCCTCGGTCTGGGCGTCCGCCCGGTCGCACCAGACGGCCAGCCGCGCGCCGACGATGCGGTCCGGTCCCGCGAGCGCCTCGGGCACGGCGCGGTCGCGGTAGACGACGGCAGGTGTCCACTCCTCGTAGATGCGCCGTCCGCTGGGGTAGGGGAAGTTCGCCGGGGCGCCGAGGACGTAGTAGAGGTACCAGGAGTTGAGGTTGAGCAGCCGCCTGCCCTCGCGCAGGAAGTCCTCGGGCAGCCGCCCGCGCAGTTTGTTGCTGGACCAGTAGGCCACCACCCGGTCCGGGTCGGCGGCGACCCGGGCGCTGTCGGAGAAGCCGTCGTTCCAGGCCTCGACCCGTTTGCCGAGCGCCCGCAGGGTGGCGGCGCGGTCGTTGAGCCAGCCGGTCGCGGCGTCGGCCACGCTCGCGTCCGGGCCGTAGCGCTCGCGCGCGTACGCGGCGAGCTGCGGGAAGGACGCCTCCGGGTCGTCCGCCACGAGCGGCCCGTACTCGTCGCCGCCGATGTGCCAGTACGCGCCCGGGAAGAGCGGGGCGTACTCCTTGATCAGGTCGTCGACGACGCGTGCCGCGCCGGGCCGGGAGATGTCGAGCGCGCCGCGCACCGCGGTGCCGTCCGCGGAGCGCAGCTGGAGGTCGGGGTGGGCGTCGAGCACGGCGCCCAGATGGCCGGGGCTGTCGATCTCGGGGACGACGGTGATGTGCAGCCGCGCGGCGAGGTCGACGACCGCGCGGATGTCGGCCTTGGACAGGTGCCGGGACGAGACGATCTCGGGGTGGCTGTCGCTCTCGACGCGGAAGCCCTGGTCGTCGCTGAGGTGGAGGTGGAGCTGGTTGTACTTCAGGTCGCCCAGCTCGCGGACCCGGGCCTCCAGCCACGCGCGGCTGAAGTACTTGCGCCCGATGTCGACCATCAGCCCGCGTTCCGGGCGGTCCGGACGGTCCTCGACGGTGCCGGCCGGTACGCCTCCGGTGGCACGGACCGCCTGGAGGAGGGTGCGGGTGCCGTAGAAGACCCCGGCGTCGGTGCCGGCGCGTACTGTCACCCCGCGGGCCGAACTTGTCATCTCGTACGATTCCGGACCCGCATTACTCCGTTCGAGTGAAAGTGCGATGTCCCCGGGTCGGGCGGGCCCACTGGCGTACGGGCGCCGCAACTCCCCCGCGAGGAGCCGGGCCTCGTCCTCCAGCGGTCCCCCGGCGGGCGCGACCACCCGCGAGCCCGAGCCCGGCACGAAGGCGGCGACGCCCGCGGCGGGGGTGAAGGAGCGCACGGCGGGGATCGACGGGAACTGGGCGGATGCCCGCGGCCCCCCGGGCGGCGGGGCGCCGGGATCGCCGGCCCCGGGGGTGGCCGCGAGCGCCGGACCGGCTCCGAGCACAGCGGTCAGTACGGCCGCCGCCGCGTACGCCGACGCACGTTTCGCCCGCATCTGCCACATGATCCGAAGTTATGCCCGTTGTGCGGCTCCCGCCGTGCGGACCGAGGCCAGGCGTGCACTTTCGTTCCCGTACGAGTGAAATTCGTGCATCCGTCGCACACGGCCGAACATAGGCCGATACGGTGGACGTCACTCGTCGTCCCACCCTTGTTCACGCCGCGCAGTCGCCTCGCGGTTCCCCCACAGTCGTCCCGCGTTCCCTCCCAGGAGCCCACCGCTGTCCAGCGACACTCCCTCCGTCCCCCCGAGGGCCCCGGCGCACCTCCCGGCACAGTCCCGTGGCCGGGCGGCCCGTCCGGCTCCCGCGGCACGCTCCGGACTCCCCCACGGCCTGCAGCAGCTCAACGGCGCCTCCCCCGGGGCGGCCGAGGCCGCCCTGCTGAAGTGCTGCGGCAGCCTGCGCTGGGCCCGCAGGGTCGCCGCGCACCGCCCCTACCCCGATCTGGACGCGCTGCTGGCCGCCGCCGACGAGGCCGCGTACGACCTCGCGCCCGCCGACCTGGCGGAGGCGCTCGCCGCCGAGGCGGCCGGTGCCCCGCCCGACGCCGCGCCCACCCGCGGCAGCCTCGCCGCGCACACGGCGCTCCGCGCCGCGCAGGCCGCGTACGAGGCCCGCTTCGGTCATGTCTTCGTGCTGTCCCTCGACGGGGTGCACCCCGACGAATCCCTCGACCGACTGCTCGCGTCACTCCGTCAGCGCCTTTGCAACGACCCGGACGAGGAGCGCGTCACCGCCGCGGACGAGCTGCGCCGCATGACCCGATCCCGCCTGGCGGGACTGGCCCTTGGCGCCGCCCCGGGCCGGGCCGGGGTGCCCGGGCGATACACCCACACGTGCGGGATCGATCACACCTGAAGGACCCGGCAGGACGTAGCCGACAAGGCGTCGCTACGATGGCCAGGGCCGGAGGACCGTACCCGGCCGGGCCGACCGACCCCGAAGCCGGCAGGCCCCACATCCGCTCCCGGAGGGTTTTTTCCGTGCCGGCTGGAACGTTGTACCGCGGCCGGGAAGGCATGTGGTCATGGGTGGCTCACCGAGTCACCGGTGTCCTCATCTTCTTCTTCCTGTTCGTCCACGTCCTCGACACCGCACTGGTGCGTGTCTCCCCCGAGGACTACGACAAGGTCGTCAACACCTACAAGCAGCCCATCGTCAGCCTGCTCGAGTACGGGCTGGTCGCCGCTGTTCTCTTCCACGCTCTGAACGGCCTGCGCGTCATCGCCGTCGACTTCTGGTCCAAGGGCCCGAAGTACCAGAAGCAGATGCTGTGGACGGTCGTCGGAATCTGGGTCGTGCTGATGATCGGGGCCATCTACCCCGTCCTCGGCCACGCCGCACGAGTGCTGTTCGGGAGCTGAGCGAAGTCATGTCCGCAACCGACCACGTGGAGCTGAGCTCCTCCAGCGCCGCCTACGGCCCCGACAACCCGGCCCCCCTGATCGAGGCGCCGCGCGCCCGCACCAAGCGGACGCCGCGCAGCACCCGGACGAACTTCGAGCTGTACGGCTGGCTCTTCATGCGCCTGTCCGGCATCGTCCTCGTCGTCCTGGTCATCGGTCACCTGCTGATCCAGCTCGTCCTCGACGGCGGCGTGACCAAGGTCGGCTTCGCCTTCGTCGCCGGCCGCTGGGCCTCGCCGTTCTGGCAGACCTGGGACCTGCTCATGCTGTGGCTGGCGATGCTGCACGGCGGCAACGGCCTGCGCACCGTGATCAACGACTACGCGGAGCGGGACAACACCCGCTTCTGGCTGAAGATGCTGGTCTACACCGCGACCGCGTTCACGATCATCCTCGGCACGCTGGTGATCTTCACCTTCGACCCGAACATCCGCTAGCCAGGGCTGGACAGGGAAGCGACCCCTCATGCAGATCCACAAGTACGACACCGTCATCGTCGGCGCCGGCGGCGCCGGCATGCGCGCCGCCATCGAGGCGACGAAGCGCAGCCGCACCGCCGTGCTGACGAAGCTCTACCCCACCCGCTCCCACACCGGCGCCGCCCAGGGCGGCATGGCCGCGGCCCTCGCGAACGTCGAGGAGGACAACTGGGAGTGGCACACCTTCGACACGATCAAGGGCGGTGACTACCTGGTCGACCAGGACGCCGCCGAGATCCTGGCGAAGGAGGCCATCGACGCGGTCCTCGACCTCGAGAAGATGGGCCTGCCCTTCAACCGCACCCCCGAGGGCCGGATCGACCAGCGCCGCTTCGGCGGCCACTCCCGCAACCACGGCGAGGCCCCGGTCCGCCGTGCCTGCTACGCGGCCGACCGCACCGGTCACATGATCCTCCAGACGCTGTACCAGAACTGCGTCAAGGAGGGTGTGGAGTTCTTCAACGAGTTCTACGTCCTCGACCAGATCATCGTCGAGGAGGACGGCGTCAAGAAGTCCGCCGGCGTCGTCGCGTACGAGCTGGCCACCGGCGAGATCCACATCTTCCAGGCGAAGGCCGTGGTGTACGCCTCCGGCGGCACCGGCAAGTTCTTCAAGGTCACCTCCAACGCGCACACCCTCACCGGTGACGGCCAGGCCGCCGTCTACCGCCGCGGTCTGCCGCTGGAGGACATGGAGTTCTTCCAGTTCCACCCGACCGGCATCTGGCGCATGGGCATCCTGCTGACGGAGGGCGCCCGCGGCGAGGGCGGCATCCTCCGCAACAAGGACGGCGAGCGCTTCATGGAGAAGTACGCGCCGGTCATGAAGGACCTCGCCTCGCGTGACGTCGTCTCCCGCGCGATCTACACCGAGATCCGCGAGGGCCGCGGCTGCGGTCCCGAGGGCGACCACGTCTACCTCGACCTGACCCACCTGCCGCCGGAGCAGCTGGACGCCAAGCTCCCGGACATCACCGAGTTCGCGCGGACCTACCTCGGCATCGAGCCCTACACGGACCCGATCCCGATCCAGCCGACCGCGCACTACGCCATGGGCGGCATCCCGACCAACGTCGAGGGTGAGGTCCTGTCGGACAACACCACCGTCGTCCCGGGCCTGTACGCGGCCGGCGAGGTCGCCTGCGTCTCCGTGCACGGCGCCAACCGGCTCGGCACCAACTCGCTGCTCGACATCAACGTCTTCGGCCGTCGCGCCGGCATCGCCGCCGCCGAGTACTCCGCCGAGAACGACTACGTCGAGCTCCCCGAGAGCCCGGCGCAGTTCGTGGCCGACCAGGTCGAGGCGCTGCGCACCTCCACCGGCAACGAGCGGGTCGCGCAGCTGCGCAAGGAGCTGCAGGAGACCATGGACGCCAACGTGATGGTGTTCCGCACCGAGCAGACGATCAAGACCGCGGTCGAGAAGATCGGCGAGCTGCGCGCGCGGTACAAGAACGTGTCGATCCAGGACAAGGGCAAGCGGTTCAACACCGACCTGCTCGAGGCCATCGAGCTCGGCAACCTGCTCGACCTCGCCGAGGTCATGGCGGTCTCCGCCCTCGCCCGCAAGGAGTCACGCGGCGGCCACTACCGCGAGGACTACCCGAACCGCGACGACGTCAACTTCATGCGGCACACGATGGCGTACCGCGAAGTGGGTGCCGACGGCACCGAGGCGATCCGTCTCGACTACAAGCCGGTCGTGCAGACCCGCTACCAGCCCATGGAGCGTAAGTACTGATGAGCACCGCGACCCTCGACAAGGCCGAGGCCGAGACCCAGGCCTCGCCCTACATCACGGTCACCTTCCGGATCCGCCGGTTCAACCCGGAGGTCTCGGCGGAGGCCACGTGGCAGGACTTCCAGCTCGAGATCGACCCCAAGGAGCGGGTCCTCGACGGCCTCCACAAGATCAAGTGGGACATGGACGGCACGCTGACGTTCCGTCGCTCCTGCGCCCACGGCATCTGCGGCTCCGACGCCATGCGCATCAACGGCCGCAACCGCCTGGCCTGCAAGACCCTGATCAAGGACATCAACCCCGAGAAGCCCATCACCGTCGAGCCCATCAAGGGTCTGACGGTGCTGAAGGACCTGGTCGTCGACATGGACCCGTTCTTCCAGGCCTACCGGGACGTCATGCCCTTCCTGATCACCAAGGGCAACGAGCCGACCCGTGAGCGCCTGCAGTCCCCCGAGGACCGCGCGCGCTTCGACGACACCACCAAGTGCATCCTGTGCGCGGCGTGCACGTCGTCCTGCCCGGTCTTCTGGAACGACGGCCAGTACTTCGGCCCGGCGGCCATCGTCAACGCCCACCGCTTCATCTTCGACTCGCGCGACGAGGCGGGCGAGCAGCGGCTCGAGGTGCTGAACGACAAGGACGGCGTCTGGCGCTGCCGGACCACGTTCAACTGCACCGACGCGTGCCCGCGCGGCATCGAGGTCACCAAGGCCATCCAGGAGGTGAAGCGCGCGCTCATCACGCGTCGCTTCTGATCCCTCCTCCCGAGGCCTCCCCGAGGGGCCCCGCACCCGGTTCGCCGGGTGCGGGGCCCTCGGGCGTTCACGCGGTCGGTTCCCTGCGGATCTGCTTGCGGGTGACCGTGTGGCCGACGCGCCCCGCGAGCCTCCGCAGCCAGGCGAGGCCGCGGACGGCCTGGATGTGCCACACGCCGTAGCCGCCCCCACCGGCGCCGCCCCCGTGGGTGGCGAGCGCGAGGGGTCGAACGTCTGCGGCCGGCTCACAGCTGGCTCACGATCGTCGGGTCGGTGATCTCCGTGTCGCGGGCGAGGAGCAGCGCCTTGCTGAGGATCACCGTCAGCATGCGGTCGCCCTCGAAGGGCAGGTAGCCGGCCTCCGGGGCACCGCCGTTGGCGGCCGGGACGATGCAGAGGTAGCGGTCGTCCGGGGTCATGAGGACGTTGCCGGAGCCTATGTGGATCCTGTACGTGTGCCGGACACCGCGGACGTGCAGGAAGCGGCCTTCGATGCGGCAGCGGTCGGCGATGGCGAGCTTGGGGAGCAGCCGGGCCAGCACCTCACGGCGGGTCTCGGCGCCGGGGGTGAGCTCGCCGAAGCCGTAGGACGTCCAGTAGTCCCGGTGGCGGCCGCCGGGTCCGCCGTCCTGCCAGGTGGGGTCGTTGCCGACGCTGGCGACGCCCACGAAGAGGTCCACGTCGCGCAGGACCTCGCTGAGGACGAGGGGCGGGATGTCCTCCAGGGCGAGCGGGTCGACGTGCCGCCGTGCCATGCGGTAGTCGCCCCTGCCGGCCTGGGCGCGGTTCTCCGGGGCGTCCAGCGGATAGAAGCGCACCTGATCGGTGCCGACGTGCAGATAGCTGCCGGAGTGGCTCAGTTCGCCCTCGTCGACGCCCTCGACGAGGAACTCGGCCCGCAGCCCCCACTGCGGCAACTCGCGCGTGGCGGGCGGGAAGGTGTCGTCGACGCACAGGCGCAGGCGGTTCCGCCAGCCGCGGACGGCGGCCAGGGAGTGGAACTGGTGCTGCCGCAGGATGTGGGCGGCGAAGCGGTTGGAGTACGTGGCGGTGGCGCGTTCGGCGTCGGTGAGCGGATAGACCTCGCGGTGGGCCTGCTTGAAGGGCTGGGTGATGCCGTGCCGCTCCAGCCATCCCCGCCAGGCGGTGATCTCGGCGGGGTCGCGCCCGATGGGGTGCCACAGCTCGACGGTGCCGCCCTCGGTGACCGGGACCGGCTCGCCGGTGAGGGTGCGCAGGGCGCCGTCGGCGTGCCCGCACGGGACCCCGTCGACCGTCCAGAGCAGGCGCCGGGCGAGGGTGCCGAGCAGCGGATGGTCGAGGTAGCGCTCCCGCCAGGCGGCGTACGGCCATGCGCGCCGCTGCAGGAACTGCCGGTCCAGGCGCTCGGCCTGGGCGGACAGCGTCTTGTCGATGTCCTTCACTCTCGTCCTGAGCCCCGCCAGCTCCTCCGCGTGGTCACGGCGCACGGCCGCGGGCGCGCCCTTCAGGGCCTTGCCGGCGGCGTTGTGCCACGCGAGCGTGGCGCGCCCGTCACGGATCGACAGCTCCGCCGTGAAGCCGCCCAGCCGGTGCCGGACGCCCTGCCCCGGCTCGCCGAGCCCGTACCCCGGAACGGCGAGTTCCTCGACGTCGTCGCGGCCCAGCCCTCGTGCCCTCGCCCGGTCCTCCAGCGCGGCCTCGATCTGCTTGAGCGTCGATTTGTACGTCACGCGGGCGCCGAGCCCGGCGAGTTCGGCGAGCGCCTCATCGCCCTCGCAGCGGGCCAGCGCCAGCACGGCGGCGTTCGCGACCTTGGGCCCGCGCGGGCCGGTGCCGGGCACCTTGCGCAGCGACGTCTCGACGAGCGCGCCGAGGGCGCGTGCGGCGCCGGGGTGCGGCGGCAGCAGGGGCAGCAGCCATATCAGACCGCGCAACGCGGTGGCGTTGTAGGGGTCGTAGCCGCCGTTGTGGACGCCGTCCGGGTCCTCGTACGGCCGGGTCCGCGGACGCCCCACGAGGGCGAGCCACGACACGACGGCCCGCCGCACCTCCTCGGCCCCGATCCCGTCGACCAGCGCCCGCGCCGCCCGCTCCCATTTCGCGGCCGGGCGGGTCGCGGTCGCCGTCAGCGCGTGCCGCAGCAGGCTCTCCCAGGCGGTGCCCGCCTCGGCGAGGTGTGCCAGGGCGATGTCGGCCCAGGCCTCGCCGGGGTTGAGCACGGGGTGGGTGAGCGCGGTGCTGAGCGTGTCGAGCGGCGAGTCGTACCAGTACTCGACGAGCGTGGTCCGCCGGATGACGGCGACGACCGCGTCCGGCACCTCGCGGGCGGCCGCGCGCTCGGCCTCCACCAGCGACACCAGTTTTTCCGGCCAGTGCGTCACGTACTGGCGGCCGAAGTGCTCCAGCTCCTCGCGCCGCAACTCGATCTCGGCGGCCTTCGCGAGCCCCTGCGTGATCAGTCCCGGCAGCACCCGGTCCGGGTTACTCCGGTTCAGCACGGCGGCCAGGCGGCTGCGTTCGCCGACCGGCATCGCGCGCAGCAGGTCCACCACGGTGCGCGTCTCGGTGTCGTCCCAGCGGTGGGCGCTCGCCGCGCCGATCCATGTGACGTGGGCCGCCAGGGCCTCCGTGTCCCCCCGCGCGATCAGCTCCCGCACCCGCGCGATCGCGCTCGGGTAGTGCACCGCAAGCCCGGTCATCGTCCACCCGCCCCTCCCGCCGCCGCGAGTTCCCATGCCCCGCGCCGCGCCCCCGTCGCCGTCTCCCCGACGGCCGTCACAGTCCCCATGCCCCCAGAGCGTAGAACCGGACTCTGACAACGCCTCGAGCGCCGTCTTCATGGCTTGATTTGCCCCATGGCGTGCTTATTAACGATCTGTCATGCTCCGAGCAGGATGCCGGGGAGTTCCTGTGGGGGGAATCATGGCAACGCTGAGGCGCCCGCAGCCGTTGGGTATCGGTCACGCAGCCCAGGAAGCCCACTCCATCGCGGCCCCGATGCTGACAGCCGCCGCGCTGGCACTGGCCGGCGTGGTCGCGGGTGCCGATGCGGACACCTTCCTCTGGTCGGGACCGACACTTCTCGTCCTCGTCGCGGCATCACTGTCCCTTGTGGCAAGCATTCAACTGCATTACTACGCCCGCCATTTCTACTACTCCGTACAAGACATCGACGTCTGGTACGGGCTCGACGTCCATCGCGGATCCGGCATCCACGAAGAACTGTGCCATCGGCAACAACAGGACTTCGAAAGATGGGAGCGCTTCACAGGGCGGGCCGTGGCGTGCTTCAACACGGGAACTCTGCTTCTGGGAGTGGGCATATCCCTCGCACTGGCTCCTGCACACGGCGACAAGCAGGGGGTTTGGCGCTGGGTCGCCTTCTCCATGGTCCTCGTATGCACAGTGGCGGACATGGCGTGGATCGCCTATCTCTACACCCAGAGAGGGCAGTACGCCGAGCGCGACGCCACTCTCCATGAATTCGAGTCCACATCCGACGAATCCAGAGAGGCATAGAGCGATGGAAATGCACGCCATGACCCTTCCGGGAATTGCCGGAAACAAGCGGCTCCGTACCCGGGAGTGTTCGGGATCCGGATGCTTCGGACAGATTCCCAAGGAGGAGGCGGCCGGCGACACGACCACGACGTGGGCCGAGGCACTCCACCAGGGAAAGGCGGCGATCTCGTCGTACGCGGACAAGTACAGGGTCGACCACGCACAGAGTTGCCGGTATCGAGACCTGCCGCCCTCGGTCCACAACGCGGCCGCGGCCGGAGGCCGCAATCCGCGACCCCGTCTGGAAAAGGCCCTCGCCGATCTCAACGAGGCCCGCCGTCGGGACTAGTCACCCGGTCGACAACCTGAGCCACGCCCGCCACTACGATGGCGCGCGTGGCTCGGACGGACAGGGAACGGGGGCATCGTCCCTCCCCGTGGCTGGGTCTCTGCGCACTCGCGCTCGGGAGCTTCGCCGCCGGTGACACGCTGCACCGGGTGCGCGCGGCGGCGGAATGGGCCACCACGTGGTGGCCCTGGCTGCTGCTGGTGCTGGCGCTGCTCAATCTCGTGCGGTCCTTCGTCGCCGTCAGCTCCCTCATAGCGCCGGGCGTGCTGGCCGCCGTCGCTCTCGCCGGGCTCGCCTCCGGCCACGCCGTCAACCGCCACATCCTGGTGAACGTCGTACTGCCCGCGTCGCTCGTACTGGTGGGTGTCGCGCTGCTGCGCCCCTTCGGGGGACCGGAGGACAGGAGCTGGACGCGGTTCCTGGCGACGGGCCGCATCGACGGCCCGGGGGCGATCGGCGAGCGCACGCGCCACCCGCGCCTGGAACTGCGCGCCGTGGCAGGCGAGATCCGCGCGGACCTCACCGGCTCGGCGCTCGACGGTGACGTAACCGTCCACATCACGGCGATCGCGGGACATGTGCATCTGACGGTGCCCCGGAGCTGGCCGGTCACGGTAAGGACGACGGGCATGGTTCTCACCCGTGTCACCGACACCGGACCGCGGGACGCCATCGACGCGGAGGCCGGCGGCGTGGGCCTCCATCTGCTGGGGCTGGCCGGCGCGGTCAGTCTCGTGCGGGCGTAGCGGTCATCGCAGGCGGTCGGATATCCGCCGGAACAGGTCCCATTCGCCCTCGTGGTCGGGGAGTTCGTGGCCCAGTGCCGTGGCCAGGTCGAACCGGTGGAGGTCGTAGACCACGTACATCAGCCCCGCGTAGGCCTGGGCCGCCGTCACCGCCCCTTTGTACGCGAGTGCAGCGGCCGCAAGGAATGCCGCGAGGAGCCACCACTGGCCCGGCTCGTCGTGCAGCGCCACCGCCCCGGCCAGGAAGCAGGCGAGGAAGCAGTGGCAGAGGTTCACCGCGGTGTCCAGCGAGTCGCGGGCGGAGCCCAGCGCGGCGGCCAGGCGCCCGGACACCTGGGGCAGGATGCGCGGCCAGGACGCCAGCGTCGCCAGGCCGTAGCGTTCCCCCGCCCTCAATTCTCCGGCGCGCAGGGCGTTTCCCAGGGCGGTGGGAAGCAGCACGTTGCCCGGGGGAAGGGCGGAGAGCCGCCGTACGGCCTGGTGCCGGTCGCGTTCGAGCCGGGCGAGGGCGTCCTGTGCGCGTATCTGCTCACGGAGGCTCTGGCCGGCGAGGCTCTCCGCGGCTGCCGCCTCGCGTGTGGTGGCGTCGAGCAGAACCAGCCACTTGCGCCGCTGGTACTCCGCCAGCACCCCCGCCAGCCTCGACGTCGGCGCCCACCGGTCCCAGTAGCCTTCCAGTACCCGGACGGCCCGCACCTGGAAGGGGTGCAGCAGCAGGCCCAGCAGGGCGGCGCAGGCGGAGATCGCGAGCAGTGCGGCCGCGGTCGAGGCGGGGGTGCCGGGGAGGGCATGGCGCCATCGGGCGCGGCCGGAGAACGCGCCCGCCCGTGTCAGGGCCCAGGTGTACGCGATGAAGAGGGCGCTCGGCACGAAGTGCACGGCCAGCATCCGGCGCAACGGGTTCCCGCCCTTCCCCCATTCGCATCAAGGCACCCAGTATGCGCTGGGCCGACCGGGGGGCAGCAGGCGTGCCCCTGGTTCGGTTGTCGGGGTCCGCAGCTTGTACCGTCCCCCCATGGCCGCGACACCCCTCACACCGCCGCGACGTGCCGTCCTCGGGCTCGGCGTGGCTGCCGCGCTGCTGCCCGCCGGGAAGGCCGTGGCGGCCGGTAGATCCGTGGTGGGCGGCCACCGGCTCGGGCAGCGCGGGGTGCAGGTGGCGGCCGGGGCGCCGAGGCTGCCCGAGACGAATTCGCGCTCCTGGATCGTGGCGGACGCCGACACCGGGGAAGTGCTGGCCTCGTACAACGCGCACTGGCCCCTGCCTCCGGCGAGCACCCTGAAGATGCTGTTCGCCGACACGGTGCTGCCGCGGTTCCCGCGGCGGATGCGGCACGAGGTGACGCACGCGGATCTCGCCGACATAGGAGCCGGGAGCAGTCTCGTCGGGATCGAGGCGGGGATCAGCTACACGGTCGAGCAGCTGTGGCTCGGAGTGTTCCTGCGGTCGGGGAACGACGCGGTGCACGTGCTGTGCTCGCTGAACGGCGGCGTGGAGAAGACCGTCCGCGAGATGCGGGCGCGGGCGCGGGAGCTGCAGGCGAACGACACGTACGTGGTGAGCCCGGACGGCTATGACACGCCCGGCCAGTTGTCGTCGGCGTACGACCTGACGCTCTTCGCGCGGGCGGGGCTGCGCAACCCGGACTTCAGGTACTACTGCGGGACGCAGGTCGCGCGCTTCCCCGGCGAGAAGGGCGCGACCTTCGAGATCCAGAACACCAACCGGCTGCTCGGCGACTACGACGGCATGATCGGGGTGAAGAACGGCTACACCACCAACGCCGGGAACACCTTCACCGGCGCGGCGGAGCGCGACGGGCGGACGCTGCTGGTGACCGTGATGCACCCGGAATCGGGGTACGACGAGGTGTACCGGGAGGCGGCCGACCTGCTGGACTGGGGATTCGACGCGGTGGGCCGCGTGGAGCCGGTCGGGGAACTGGTGCCGACGCTGAGCCAGGTGCGCGCGATGGCCGGGGGGCCGCCCGGCGACAGCCGCGGCCCGCGGCCCGCGGCGGCCCCGGACCGGCCGAAGGCGTCCTGGATCGGCCCGGGCACGGAGACCGTTCTGGTGGCGATGGTCGCGGCGTTCATCCTGGCGATCAGGCGGCGGCCCCTGCCGAAGCCGGCGGCCTCCGGCGAACGGCGGCGCGGGCGCGGCGGCCCGCGCCGCGCCCGCTGAGGTCGCCGTCCGGCGGGCGCGGGGCGCGGCTCACCCGGCGAAGGCGCCGTACACGGCGAGGACCGGCGCCGGCAGCCCGGTGAGCGCCACGGCGGGCACCTGCCGGCGGGAACGCTCCAGTGCCGTCGATGCTGTCGGCCCCCGGTCTCACGGGCAGCCGGCGGTCGGCGCGGACGCCGTCGTAGACGGCGCGTTCTGGTTGTCATCGCGGATCCACCGAGGGGGTCGCGCGCTGGCGCTGATCGTCCTGGGCCGGTGCTCCGGTACTCCTCCGAGCCCTCCGGGGCCCTACGCCGTCTTGTACGTACCGCTGACGCGGAGGAGGCTCCCGCCTCGCGAACGCCGTGCCGGACACGCCGCCGCTGCCGACCTGGTTGAGGGTGGGCGCGCTCGTCGAACCTGGGCAGCGCCACCAGGTGACCGGTCGAGGCGGCCCGGGGAGGCACCCCCGCGGAAGGGGCCGTGCGAGCCGAGCCTCAGTTCCGGGCGACCCACACCTGGTTGAGCTGCTCCTGGTAGTAGAAGGGGGTCAGCCCGAGCGCGGGCACCAGCAGCAGCCCCTTGAGGCCCGAGACCGTCTCGTGGAGGCCCGCGCGGCGCTGGGCGCGGGCGATGCGGCAGCCGGTGTTGTAGAGCGAGACGACGGCGGGCACGAGCAGCAGCGCGCCGAGGCTGACCGCGAGGACGGCGAGGGCGGGGCGGACCTGGATGCCGGGGTCGAAGTCGCGCAGTTCCTTGTTGGCCCGGTAGTACCAGACGAGCCAGTACACGCCGAAGGTGGCGGGCCCGAGAAGCCAGACCGTCCCGGGACGGCGCATGTCGCCGGACGGCGTGGCGAGTCCCGCGCGCGCCGATACGGGAAAGCCCGGGAAGGGGCCGCGCGGGTACGGGAGGGTCCGGTAGCGGTCCTCGCTGAACATGCTGCCCCCAGGTCGAGCCCTCGGCAGGTGGCGGAGCGGATGCGTGCCGAAGTGAAGGTAAAGCTACTTGGCTGCTCGGCGGCCTGTCAGTGGCGAACGCTCACAAATTTCGCACAGGGTGTCGGATCTTCCCGGATCCTGTGATCAGCCGTCCTCCGCCACGACCATGACGCGTCGCAGCAGGTCGGAGAGGTGCCGGCGCTCGTCGGCGTCGAGGGCCCCGAGCAGCCGGCACTCCTCGTGGCCGAGGACGTCCATGGCGCCGTGCCAGGTGGCCCGGCCGTCGTCGGTGAGCTCCGCGTCGATCCGCCGGCGGTCGGCGGTGGAGTGGGTGCGCCGGACGTAGCCGCGGCCCTCGAGGACGTCGAGGCGGCCGGTGACGGAGGCGGGGGCCAGGTCGAGGTCCGCGGCGAGCTCGGAGGGCGCGGCGCGGCCGCCGCGGCCGGCGAGGGCGTGCAGGGTGTCGAACTCGTGCCGCTGCAGGCCGAAGTCGACCAGCGACTGCTCGCGGACCTTGCGCAGATGGCTGGTGACGAGCTTCATGCGGGTGACGGCGCCCTCGATGTCGGGGTCGAGGTCCGGCAGGAGGGGCAGCCAGCGCGCCACGTGCCCGTCGGTCCAGTCCCGTTCCACCGCGGCGTCCTCGGCGTCGGAGTCCATGGCGGAATCCTATGGCGCGGTATATTTCGGTGGCGAATAATTCGGTGACAAAATACATTGCGGTGCCATGACGCCCACACATCCCCTCCGGCTCCGCGACTTCCGGCTGCTGTTCGCCGGCCGCACGCTGTCCCTGCTCGGCGACGGGGTCGTGCCCGCCGCGCTGGTCATCGCCGTGACCCGGGCGACCGGCGACGTCTCGGCCCTCGCCCTCGTCCTGGGCTGCGCGATGGTGCCGAAACTGCTGCTCCTGCCGGTCGGCGGGGTGGTCGCGGACCGCTTCGACGCCCGGCGCGTGGCACTGGTCACCGATCTCGTACGGTGTACGGCCCAGCTCTTCGTCGGGCTCGAACTGCTCGGCGGAGACCCGTCCCTGGCCCACATCGCGGTCGCGGAGGCGGTCGGGGGCACCGCCTCGGCCTTCGCGATGCCGACCCAGTCACTGCTGGTCGCCGGCACCGTGGCCGACGGCGCGGCACGCCAGCGGGCCAACGCCCTGATGGGCGTGGCGAGCAGCGCCACCCGGCTGTGCGGCCCGGGGCTGGCCGCCGCGTTGATCTGGGCCGCGGGCCCGGGCCTGGCCTTCGCGCTCGACGCGGCCTCCTTCGCGATCAGCGCCGCGCTGCTGGGGGTGGTACGGGTCGGACGGACCCCGCTGCCGCGCGCCTCGATGCTGTCCGACCTCAAGGAGGGCTGGGGCGAGGTCCGTTCCCGAGACTGGTACTGGACGAGCCTGGTCGCGCACGCCATGTGGAACGGCGCCGCCGCGGTCCTGGCGGCCCTGGGACCGGCCGTCGCCATCCACCGGCTCGGCGGCGAGGGCGTGTGGTTCTGGGTGCTGGAGGCCGGGGCGGTCGGTCTGGTCCTGGGCTCCCTGCTGGCCGCCCGGGCCCGCCCCCGCCGTCCTGTGCTGGTCGCCAACCTGGGCCTGGCGACGTACGCGCTGCCGTTGGCCCTGCTGGCCCTCGCCGCCCCGGCGCCCCTGCTCATCGCGGCGTACGGTCTCGCGCTGACCGCCCTCGGCTATCTCAACCCGGTATGGGAGACCGTCGTCCAGCAGCAGGTGCCGCCCCGCGTGCTGGCCCGGGTGACCTCCTACGACTGGCTGCTGTCACTCGCCGCGATGCCCGCCGGCTACGCGCTGGCGCCGCTGGCCGCCGGCGCCTGGGGCTCCTCCGTGCCGCTCGCGGTGTCGGCGGCCCTGGTCGCGGCCGCCTGCCTGGCGACGGCCGCGGTGCCGGGGGTGCGCAGCATCGGGGCGGACCGCCCCAAAGCGGTCGCGCCGCTACCGGCCGGCCGCCCGGCGGAGGGCTGACCCGGCGGAGGGCCGACCCGACGGAAGGCCGGTCCGGCGGAAGGCCGACCCGGTGGCGACAGCTCGCGCCAAGTCCCTTGCGGGCCCCCGTTCCTGACGCCGGGAGCGGGGGCCCGTCGCATGCCGGAAGTGCCTCCGCCACCTCGCTTGAACATGTTCAAAAACAGGTCTACAGTCATCGGCAACGGGTTTTGAACACGTTCGAAAAGGGTGGGACCCATGGACCTCACGGTCGTCGCATATGTCATCTACCTGCTCATCAGCGTCGCGTTGACAGTGTGGGTGGCCCGGACGCTCAGCAAGGCGGGCAAGGTCTTCCTCGAAGACGTGCTCCACGGCAACGAGAAGCTGGCCGACGCCGTCAACCACCTGCTGGTGGTCGGCTTCTACCTCGTCAACCTCGGCTTCGTCGCGCTCTACCTGAAGAACGCCGACCCGGTCGAGGACGCCCGCGAGCTCTTCGAGGCGCTGTCGGTCAAGCTCGGCGTCGTCCTCCTCGTCCTCGGAGTGCTGCACCTGGCCAATGTGTACGTCCTCAACAAGATCCGCCGCCGGGGCGTCATGGACCGCGAGCAGGTCCCGCCCGTCGGCCCGCAGGGCTGGACCGCCCCCGCGCAGCCCGGGGCGTGATGGTGATGGACCGCACTCCAGCGACCGGGGCCGCCACGGCGGCCCCGGTGCCGGTCCGCCGGCTGACCGTCCTGTACGACCCGGACTGCTCGCTCTGCGCCTTCGTCCGCGGCTGGCTGGAGCGCCAGCGGCAGATCGTGCCGCTGGACCTCGTCCCGGTGGGCTCCGACGAGGCCCGGCGCCGCTTCCCCGAGCTGGACCACGCCGCGACCCTGCGCGAGATCACCGTCGTCGGGGACTCGGGGCAGGTCTACCGCGACGACGCCGCGTGGCTGGTCTGCCTGTGGGCCCTGGCCGAGTACCGGCCCACGGCCCACCGCCTCAGCACCCGGGCCGGAGCGCCCGTCGCCCGCGCCGCGGTGCTCGCCGCCGCCCGCTACCGGGAGGCGCAGTGGGGCCGCAGGGCCGCCGCGTCCGGCTGGGGCGGCCGGACCTACCGGGCCGCCGACGGCTGGCACTACGATCCCAAGGCCGGCTGGACGCACACCGCCCGGGGCTCCGCACCCGGCCCCGCCCCGGACGCCTGCGCGGACGGCTGCGCCCCGCCCGGTTAGGCTCACGGACGTGGAAGAAGCACCCCCCGGCACGGCTCCCGGGGCACCCCGGCCCCCCAAGAGCGAGCAGACGCGCGCCCTGATCCTCGAGACCGCCATGCGGCTCTTCGAGGAACGGGGCTACGACAAGACCACGATGCGCGCCATCGCCAAGGAGGCCGGGGTCTCGGTCGGCAACGCCTACTACTACTTCGCCGGCAAGGAACACCTCGTCCAGGGCTTCTACGACCGCCTCGCCGCCGAGCACGAGGCCGCGATCCAGGGGGTGCTGGACGGCGGCGGGGACCGGGACCTGGCGGGGCGGCTGCTCACGGTCATGACCGCGTGGCTCGACGTCGCGCGGCCCTACCACCAGTTCGCCGCGCAGTTCTTCAAGAACGCCGCCGACCCGGCGAGCCCGCTGAGCCCCTTCTCCCCCGAGTCGCACCCGGCCCGTGACGCGGCCATCTCCATCCACGAGCGGGTGCTCTCCGGTTCCGACACCAAGGTCGACGCGGAACTGGCCCAGGTGCTGCCCGAGCTGATGTGGATGTACCAGATGGGCGTCGTCGTCTACTGGGTCTTCGACCGCTCCCCCGACACCGAACGCACCCGCCGGCTGGTCGCCCGCACCGCGCCGCTCGGCGCGCGCATCCTCAAGCTCTCCCGCTACCGGCTGCTGCGGCCGATCGTGCGCGAGATCCGGGACCTGCTCTCGGAGTTCCTCTTCGAGCGCTGAGGCGCGCCCGCCGGGCGGATCCTCCTCCACGGCGCCCGCCCGGCCCGGAATCCCCCGGACGGCTCGGGCTGCCGGGCTCACTCGTCGCCCGGCGGACCCCGGGCCGCAGTGTCCCGGGCCTCGCGATGTCCCGATCAGCCCACGGCGGGTTCCGCCAGCACCGCCCAGACCGTCTTCCCGTACCGGCCCCGCTCCCGGACCCCCCAGGTGTCCGACAGCGCCTGCACCAGCCGCAGACCGCGCCCCGACTCGTCGCCGTCCCCCGCGTCGCGCGGCACCGGGCGGGCCTGCGCGCCGCCGTCGGACACCTCGACGACGCAGGAGCCGTCCGCCAGGACGGTCACCGCCACCTCGAACTCCCGCTCCAGGAGCGGACTGTGCCGTACGGCGTTGGTCGCCAGCTCCGACACGACCAGGACGACGGACTCGACGGTCTCGTCCTCCTGCTCCCAGCCCTGGAGGTGGTCACGTACCCGGTGCCGGGCCAGCCCGACCGACGTCGGATGCCGGGGCAGCCGGAACGCACTGCGCCTCAACAGGTCACTCTCCCCATGAGCGAACGCCCCCCTTCCGTTGCGCCATCCCTTACCAGTTTCGGCGCGGGGAATGCGCTCCGTGTCAGATTGTTCGCACTCGGTGAGAGCTTTCCGGCCAAATTCAGGCGCGCGGTGACGCGAGTGTCACGATCGTGATGTCCGAGGGCGCGCCCACGCGGACCGGCGGACCCCAGGCGCCCGCGCCCCGGGTCACGTACAGCTGGGTGTCGCCGTACGTCTCCAGGCCGGCCACGGTGGGATTGGCCAGTTCCGCGACGTAGTTGCCGGGCCACAGCTGGCCGCCGTGGGTGTGCCCCGACAACTGCAGGTCGACGTGGTGCCGGACCGCCTCGTGGATCATCACCGGCTGATGGGCGAGGAGTACGACCGCCCGCGAGGTGTCCCGGTCGCCGAGCGCCTTGGTGTAGTCGGGGGCGGCGTGGTGGTTCGCGCCGCTGATGTCGTTGACCCCGGCGAGGTCGAAGCCGGCGAGTTCGGTACGGGCGTTCTCCAGTGGGTGGACGCCCAGGTCACGGACGAAGTCGATCCAGGGCGCGGCACCGGAGAAGTACTCGTGGTTGCCGGTGACGAAATAGCTCCCGTCCCGCGCCCGCAGCCGGGCCAGCGGCTCGGCGGCCGCGCCCAGTTCCGGGACCGATCCGTCGACCAGGTCGCCGACGATGGTGACGAGGTCCGGGCGGGCCCCGTTGATCGTCTCCACGATCCGCTGGGTGTGCGCCTTTCCGAGGATCGGGCCGAGGTGGATGTCGCTCACCACGGCGATCCGGTAGCCGTCGGCATTCGCCGGAAGCTTGGCGAGCGGCACGGTGACGTGCTTCAGGCGGGGGCCGCGCAGCACGCCGTACGTGCCGTACCCCACGGTCGCCCCCGCGGCCACGGCCGCGGCGGCACCGACCGTACGGGCGACGAACAGCCGCCGCGTCGGGCCGGCGCCTGCGGGCTGCGACCGGGGCTCCGGTACGCGAGCGGGAGCGGGGGCCGGGGGCGCGCCCTGGCCGGCCGGGGCGGGTTCCGCCTCCGGCTCCGGTGCGGGCCGGGGCTCCGCCCCGCGCTCCAGTGCCCTGCGCAGCAGCGGCCGTACGGCCTCACCGACCAGCAGCGCCAACGTCAGGTAGAGCAGCACCGCCAGCCACAGATAGCCCGGCCAGGCCAGCCACCGTTCCACCGCGAGCGGCAGCGCCCGCCCGCCGACCAGCGCGCCCAGGCTCAGCAGCGGCAGCAGGACGGCCAGGACCGTCCCCGTGCGCCGCCACCAGCCGCCCGGCACGGACACGTCGCGGACCAGCCGCCGCCACAGGTAGTGGTGCACTCCGCCGAAGAGGATCAGGACGACCACGACGACGGCGGCGACCACGAGGATCACCGGGCCGCCCGCAGCGCCCTCAGGCCGCGCACGCCGATGACGCCGATCGCGGTGCCCAGCACCAGCGAGGTGATCGCCAGCGCCAGGTGCACCCAGAAGTACGTGGTGGGCGAGCCGTGGTCACCGCCCTCGAAGGCGAGGCCGCTCGCGTCCTTCCACAGGTTCTTGATGAACGTCGTCCAAACGATCCAGCTCCACACCCCGAAGGCGGTCAGGAACCAGGACACGGGGCGGCTGAGCTTCATGCGACCAGTATGCGTGCCGTCGCGCGGGTCCCTCGCCCGGGGTCGTGCGGCCACCTCCCCGGGACCGTCCGGCATCCGTGCCCGTGCCGTCCCCAAGACGCCCACCGGGACCGCCCGGTTGCACCTCCGGGACGTGGGATCGGTCACGGCCCGATCCGCCCCCCATGCCTGCCGCCGCCGCCGGGCGGCCTGTAACTTCTCACCGTGCCGAACTCCTCCCCCCGCGCCGCGCGTCGCCCCGCCCTGGTCCTGTCCGCCCTCGCACTCGCCTGCGGCGCGGCGCTGACCACCGCACCCGTCGCGCACGCGAAGACCCCCTCCCCCTCGCCCACCCCGACCCCGCCCGCGCGGATGTCGAAGGTCGGCGGCGAGCGGCTGGGGCTCCCCGGCACCCAGGTCAGCCCGCTGGGCGGCGCGCCCGCCCTGCCCGCGAAGCTCACCGCCCGGTCGTGGATCGTCTCCGACGCCGAGACCGGCCAGGTCCTGGCCTCCCACAACGCGCACTGGAAGCTGCCGCCCGCCAGCACGCTCAAGATGCTTTTCGCCGACACGGTGCTGCCCAAGTTCGACAAGGCGCAGACGCACAAGGTGCTCCTCTCCGACCTCGACGGCGTCGGCGCGGGCAGCAGTCTGGTCGGCATCAAGGAGAACCTCACCTACACGGTCCACGACCTGTGGCTCGGTGTCTTCCTCCGCTCCGGCAACGACGCCGTCCACGTCCTGGCCTCGATGAACGGCGGCGTCGACGCGACCGTCCTGGAGATGCAGCGCAAGGCCGAGGACCTGCAGGCGAACGACACCACCGTGGTCTCCCCGGACGGCTACGACATGCCCGACCAGGTCTCCTCGGCGTACGACCTGACCCTCTTCGCCCGATCCGGCCTGCAGAACGCCGACTTCCGCGAGTACTGCTCGACCGTGCGCGCCAAGTTCCCCGGCGAGTGGAAGACGGTGAAGGGCAAGAAGGGCAAGAAGAGCACGAAGAAGCGCGAGAGCTTCGAGATACAGAACACCAACCGGCTGCTCACCGGCGACTACGACATCTCGTCGTACCAGGGCATAGCGGGCGTGAAGAACGGCTACACGAGCAATGCGGGCAACACCTTCACCGGTGTCGCCCAGCGCGGCGACCGCACCCTGCTCGTGACCGTCATGCACCCCGGCGAGGGCCGCAACATGGCCTACAAGGAGGCCGCCCAGCTCTTCGACTGGGGCTTCAAGGCGGACGGCATGGTCACCCCCGTCGGCACGCTGGTGCCTCCGAAGTCCGCCCTCCCCACCGCTTCCCCCTCGGTCTCCGCCCGCCCGACGGCGCGGGCGGGCGAGCAGGCCGCCGCCGACACCTCGTCCGGTGGCGGCGGGGTCTGGACGGCGCTCGCCGTCACCGGCGGATCCGCCCTCGTCGTCGCCGCCCTCGCCTTCCTCGTACGGCGCCGCTGGCCGCTGCCGCAGCGGACGGCGGTCAGCATCCCGGGCCCCACGAAGCCCGGCGACGACGCGCCCGCGAAGCCGGCGGAGGTGGCGGTCACGGCTGCGGAGGCCCCGGAAGAGGCACCGAAGCCCGAGGCAGCGACGGAGGAGGCAGCGGCGGAGGAGGCAGCGGCGGAGGAGGCAGCGGCAGAGGAGGCCGGCGCCCCGGCGGACCGGCCGGTCTGACCTCCGCGGCCCTGAAAACGCTTTCCCAGCAGGGAATTTGGCCTGATCCGCGGCATCGCGGCGCACGGCTCCGGGGCGCGCCGCTAGGGTCGGCGCAAGCCGGGGATCGTTCCCGTCGGTCCCGCGGTCAGACTCCGGCCGGTGGCTCGCGCCACCGGCCGAGTCGTTTCACGACGCGTGCACGCGCCCCCGGGGCGGGGGCGCTCGACGGCGCACGTGCGGCTCGTGCGCCCGCCCCGCTGCGACCGCCCCCTGCCGCGCGGACGGGCCTTGCCAGTACCCAGGTATCAGGCAACCGGTACTGGAAGGGAGCACGCCATGGGCATGTTGTCGGTCTTGGGGCTCGCCCTCGGCCTCGTCGCTGTCGCCTACTGCCTCCGCTCAGCCTTCCGGGCCAAGACCCCCGCAGGCCGCGCCGGCTGGGTCGTCGCCGCCCCGGCGGCGGTGCTGGCCGGGGTCTACCTGGTGGGCTACATCCTGATCACCGTGCTGGTGCTGGCCGCCGCGTGGTTCACCGTCGCGCACTTCCTCCGCTGAACCGATGAGTTCCGGGCGGCGCCCCGGTCCACCTCTGCGTACACCCGATTCCGGAGGAGACCACGATGACCGCCGACGCCACGACCACCACCCCGACCCGCAGCCGCAACCGCGCGAACGCCGCCGTGTGGACCCTGCAGATCCTGCTCGCCCTGTTCTTCGCGATCGCCAGCGCGACGCCGAAGCTCATCGCCCACTCCTCGGCCGTCGAGAGCTTCGACACCATCGGCTACGGCAACTGGTTCATGTACCTCATCGGCGCCCTCGAACTGGCCGGCGCCATCGGCCTGCTCGTCCCGCGCCTCGCCGGGATCGCGGCGGTGGCCTTCATCGGCCTGATGGCCGGCGCGTTCACCTTCCAGATCGTCTACTTCGACGGGGAGAACGCCGCCACGCCCGTCGTCATCGCCGCCCTGATGGGCGTCATCGCATGGCGTCGTCTGCGCCGCGCGTGACCGCGTACGCCACGAAGTCCGCCCACGCGCCGGGCGTGAACGTCAGCCGAGCCCCGGCCCGGTCCTTGGAGTCCCGCACCAGGACCGCGCCGGGGCCGATCGCGACCTCCACGCATTCGCCGCCGTCGTCGTTGCTGTGGGTCGACTTGAACCAGACCAGCTCGCCGCTCATCGCTGCAGTTCCTCCGCCAGCTCCTCGATGAACCGGGCCGAGTGCTCGGGGCCGAGCGCCCGCCGCGCGATCATGTCATGCCGTCGCATGAACAGGCTGACCTTCTCGGGATCCGCGTAGAGCACGCCGGACACCTGCCCTTCCTCATAAGCGAGGTGTTCGTGCTCCGCGGTCTCCACGAGGACGAACGGCCCCAGCAGACCCGGGTGGAAGCCCCCTTCTGTCGGCATGACCTGCACCGTCACGTTCCGCCGTGCGCCGGTTGCCAGAATCTGCCGCAACTGCCGCACCCGTTCGTCGGCGCCACCCCATTCGCGGCGCAGCACCCCTTCCTCCACTACGAAGCTGAACGACCGCGTCTGGGCCTGCATCAGGGACTGTCGCTCCAGGCGGGCGGCAGATCGTTCGTCGATCGTCTCCTCGTCCAGCGGTGGCCAGCGTGAGGCAAGCAACGCGCGCACGTACTCCTCGGTCTGGAGAAGCCCCGGAACGTATTGCGACTGGTAGGAGGACACGGCGATCGCCTCCGCCTCGTACCGCATGAAGTCCTGCGAATACCGCGGGAACCGCTCGGGTTTGAGGAAAGCCTCCGCCGCCGTCAGCTTGCCCTGCGCGCCGCACAGCCCGTCGGCCACCAGGAGCAACCGTTGGGTCGGGCGGCGCCGTCCCTGCTCCATCGACTTGACGGTCTCGTAGCCGTACCCGGCCTCGTCGGCCAACTGCTCACGCGTGACGCCCGCGTGCTCGCGCCAGAGCTTGACCTGGTTGCCGCAGTACCGCCATGCCATCGGGGGCGGGGACACGTCACTCGACACTCGGGTACAACCACCCTCCGTACTCGCGCCGCTACTCGCGAGAGTACGCCCCGACCTGCACTTTTGAGCCATGAACGAGACAACTCCCCCTGCCGAGTGGTGGTTTTCGCGCCACCCGCGCAGCGTCGGCCGGGCCCGGGCAAGACTGCGGGAACAGGCCGACGCGTGGGGCCTCGCACCGGAGGCGACGGACACCGCGGTCCTCCTCCTCAGCGAGCTGATGAGCAACGCGGTCCGCCACGCGCGCGTCCCACCGGATCGGCGGATCGCCGCCCGCGCCGCTCTGGCCTCGGGAGTCCTGCGGGTGGAGGTCTGCGACGCCGGCGACGAGCCACCCGTTCCGCGTCAGGCGTCGGAGACCAACGAGTCGGGGCGCGGCCTCGCGCTTGTGGAGATGCTCGCCGACGCCTGGAACGTTCAGCCTCGGCCGCATGGCATCGGTAAAACGGTCTGGTTCGAACTCAGAGTGACAAAACCATGCGTAAACAGTAGTGACCAGTGGCCTGATCTCGACGTAAGGTTCGCGCCATGGACAGTGACCTGGGACTCCTGAACGTCATCGACGTCGAGGCGACGTGCTGGGACGGCGAGCCGCCGCAGGGCGCGGTGAGCGAGATCATCGAGATCGGGCTGACCGTCGTGGACCTCGTGGCGGGCGAGCGCGTCGCCCGCCACCGCATCCTCGTACGGCCCGCGCGCTCTGCCGTGAGTCCCTTCTGCACCCAACTCACCGGGCTGACCCAGGCCGAGGTGGACTCGGGCCTGGACTTCGCGGACGCCTGCAAACTGCTGGCCGCCGAGCACCGGGCGGTGTCACGCGCGTGGGCCAGCTGGGGCGACTACGACCGCCACCAGTTCAACCGCCAGTGCCGGGCCACCGGCACGACGTACCCGTTCGGCAGCCGGCACACCAACGTCAAGACGCTCTTCACCCAGGCCCACGGACTCACCAAGCGCCCCGGCATGGCGGAGGCGCTGCACCTCGCCGGCCTGCCCCTGGAGGGCCGCCACCACCGCGGTGTGGACGACGCGTGGAACGTCGCCGCCCTCGTCGTCGACCTGGCGGGGCGAGGCGCCTGGCCGGGGATGCCGCTCGACTGAGCCCGTGGGGTCAGGCCTCGACGACCCCGGCGGGAGGGCGAAGCGGTCGGCACCGCGCGGGCGGCGGTCACGCGCCGTCGCCCGGGCGGCGGCCGGTCACTCCGTGCGCAGGCCGTCCGCCCTCATCATCCGCCACAGGGGCGGCAGGCTCAGCAACGTCACGAGCGCGATCGCGGCGGCGCCGATGCCGGCGTAGGGGAGGAAGACCCACCAGTCCTTGACCGGTTTGATCACGATGTCGAGCATGATCTTGCCGAGGACGAGTCCGCCCGCGACGGCGACGGCGGTGCCGACCAGGACCGGGACGGCGGTTTGCCAGAGAACCGACCACACCAGCGTTCTGCGGCGGGTGCCGAACGCCACCAGGACGGACAGCAGACGGCGGCGCTCCCGCAGTTGTTCGATCTGTGCCACGAGCATGCTGGCGGCGATCAGCAGCACGGTGAGGGTGCCGCCGATCTGCAGACCGGTCTGGACGCTGGAGTACTGCTTGTCGCGCTGGACGTCCGCCATCGCGATGACCCGCAGTGTCGGATCGATGCGCGCCGCGGCGTTGCGCAGGCGCTCCGCGGCGTCGGGAACGCGGTGGTCGATCCTGACGGAGGCGGTGGTCGACGCTCCGGGCACGTGGCGCGCACCAAGGGCTCCGGGGGTGGCCAGGATGCCGTCATGGACATCGCCCATGGGGTCGCGGACGGCCGTCACCGTCCGGACGGACGCGGGGAGCGTCCACACCGCGGCCCCGGAGTCGCTGTCGAGGTCGAGGTCGACCCGCTCGCCCGGCCGGGCGGCCTCGTCGGTCCTGAGGTTCTGCGACGTGGCGCTGCGCGATGCTCCGGCCTGATGGGCGACGAAGGCGTCGCCGTCCCGGCACGACGGCAACGACGCGAGGGACCGCAGGGTGGCGCAGGTGCCGAGGGTGAGGGTGGTGACCGCGCGGTACCCCGAGCCGGAGGCCGGGCCCACATAGGTCTCGACGGTGCCGATGACCTCCGAGACGCCCTTGACGTCCTGGAACTCCTGCGCCATGCGCTCCGCCAGTGCGGGGTCGCCGGTGGTGCCGAAGGGAGTGCTGACGCGGAAGTCCGCCCGGGCGACGGCCTGCTGGCTCTGACCGGCCGGTTTGATGAAGTCCTGCTGGATGCCGCCGAACATCATCTGCAAGGTGATGGCGCCTGCCACGGCCACGGTGATGCCGCTCACCGCGCGTGCGGCCGCTCCGCTGTTCAACTGCAGTCGGCGCGTGGCCAGTTGCCAGGGCACCGGCCCTCCGCGCAGCCGGCCCACCGCCGCCTCGACCAGCCACGGCAGAAGGCCGGTCGTTCCGACCAGGACCAGCACGGCACCGACGGCTATGGGATAGGCGCTGACGGACCTCGTCCTCTCGTCGACCGTCCCCGTGAAGGCCAGCACGGCGATGCCGACGACGGGCGCGAGCAGCCGCCACCACAGGCGCCTGCGCCGCAGTGCGGCGTTCCGTACGACTCCCAGCGGCTCGATGGCGACCGAGCGCAACGCCGACTGGGTGACCACGACGGCCCCCGCCAGGATGGCCGCCACGATGAGCCCCGCGAGTCCCGGCGCGGGAGCGACGTCGGCGGGGAAGGCGCTGAGGCCCCACAGCCGCACCGATCCGGCGAACTGGCGGGCCACCGCGAAGAGCCCGGTGCCGACCAGCAGTCCGAGCAGGGCGCCGAAGAGCGCCTCGCCCGCGGCCACGCGGCGGGTCGTGGCGGTGTCGGCGCCGATCAGCCGCAGGGCGGCCAGCCTCCGGTCCCTGCGATCGCCGCCGAAGCGGACGGCGGTGGCGATGAAGATGCCCACGGGAACCAGCAGGACGACGCAGATCATGATGACGAGCACCACGAGCTGCGGATTGAACCGCGCGGAGTGCGGGTGGTGGCCGTACCCGGCGGACCTGATGCCGCCCTTGCCCGTGGTGAGGGTCGAGCTCCCCGCGTAGTACCGGAGTTCGCCGGGGTCGACCAGGCCGCGGTCGGCGATGGTGCCGACGATCCTGTAGTCGATCCGCTGCTTCAGCAGGGCGCCGTCGGGCGAACCGAGGAGTTCGCGCAGGGCGGGTGAGACCACCATCTCGCCGGGCCCGGGAATCCTCCGCACACCGGGCGGCGCGGGCGCCCCCGGTCCGTCCGCGCGCAGCAGTTGCCCGTCGACGGCGTCACCACGGTATTCGGTGCCCGCGTCGTACCAGAGGAAGGTCGTCGCCGTGCGCCTGACCGACACCTCGGAGCTGACGTTGGGGGTCTCGCGTGCGTGGCCGCGCTCGCTCCGGGCGTCGAGGATGTGCGGTACCGAGGCGGCGAGGAACAACAGGGCGACGCCGAGGGCGATGCCCAGTGCCGTCAGGACCGTACGGGTCCATCCCTCGCGGCCCCCGGAGAGCGCGAACCGCATGCCGAGCAGCAGATCGCCAATGGCGGAGGCGGGCTTCGGCGCGGGTGCCGCATACCGGTCAGGGGAGGCCCCGGGGTGGACGTGACGCTGAGACATGATCCGAATATACACGCAGGTTATACACCGTGTGTATAGCGGAGAAGGGCGGCCTGCCCCGGAGGGGCCGCCGCACCGGTCCTGGACGGTGCGGCGGCCCCTCCGTGCTCACGCGCGCCCGGGCTCCTCCGAGCCGCCCGCCCGGGCACCGCTCAGTTCCGCGCTGTGCGGGGTCGCCGTCCACGCCGCGCAGTACAGCAGCAGCTTCGCCGTGAAGTTGATCCACAGCAGCAGCGCGATGGGCACGCCGAAAGCGCCGTACATGCTCTTGGTGGCGACGCTCTGCAGATAACCGCTGATGAGCAGCTTCAGCACCTCGAAGCCGATCGCCCCGATGAGGCTCGCCACGACGACGTCGCGCCGGTGCGGGGTGACCCCGGGCAGCAGGGTGAGCAGGTAGGCGAGGATCAGCAGGTCCACGAGGACGGCGACGCAGAAGCCGACCACCGACAACACGGCGCGCCCCGGGCCGTGTTCGTCGAGGCCGATGGCGTCGCCGACGCGGCCGACGGCGGAACCGGCCAGGGCCGAGCAGACGACGGAGAGCAGCGCGACGGCCCCGAGGCCGACCAGGACGCCGAAGTCCTTGAGCTTCCGGACGAAGGGATTGGCGGGCTCGTCGTCCTTGTGCCAGACCGCCCGGAGGCAGTCGCGCAGGGCTCCCACCCAGCTGACGCCGGTGAGGACCAGCAGGACGGCGCCGATGGCGCCCACCGTGCCTGCGTTGTCCACGAGGCCGCCGATGTTGAGCTGGTCGGCGATGCCGGGGACCTGCTCGGCCAGCTTGTCCTCCAGCTCCTTCAGCCGGGCGGGCGACAGCAGGGCCGCGCCGACGGCGGCGCCGACCGTCAGCAGCGGGAAGAGCGCGACGAAGCTGACGAAGGTGACGGCGGCGGCGAGCCGCGTCCAATGGACGCCCTCCAGGTGCTCGTACGTCCGCCAGGCGTGGGTTCGCATCAGCCGCGCGATCCACGGTCCGATCACTGGGAGCCGAGTCAGCCATTCCATACCGCGCGCCTGCCCTCCGTCACGACGTGCACTCTAGGTGGCGGGCGCCGTCGCGGCGGTGATCGCGTCCAGGACGCGGTCCGTGTCGGCCTCGGATGTACGCCAGTTGCTGAAGGCCGCGCGCAGCGCGGGCACCCCGCCGAGGACGGTGGGGGTCAGGAATGCCTCGCCGGAGGTGGCGACGGCCCGGACGACGGCGTCGACGCGCTCGGGCGTCGGGTCGTCGGCCAGGGTGAAGCAGACGACGTTGAGCCGGACGGGCGCGAGGAGCCGCAGGTGGGGGGCGGCCTCGATGCGCTCGCCGAGGCGCCGGGCGCAGGCGGCGTTGCGTTCGACGACCTCGCGGTGGCCCTCGCTGCCGTAGGCGGTGAGGGCGAACCAGGCGGCCAGGGCGCGCAGGCGGCGGGAGTTCTCCGGGGTGAGGTGGAGGAAGTCGGGGTCGGGGAGGGCCGGCAGGCCGAGGTAGGGCGAGGCGTTGTGGAAGACCCGGACCTGGAGGTCCTGACGGCGTGTGAACTGCACGGCGGCGTCATAGGGCACGTTCAGCCACTTGTGGAGGTCGACGCAGACGGAATCGGCGGCGTCGATGCCCTCGGTGAGGTGCGCGAACGAGGGCGACAGCGCGGCGAAGCCGCCGAAGGCGGCGTCCACGTGGAGCCAGAAGTCGTAACGGTCCTTCAGGGCGGCGACGGCGCGCAGGTCGTCGAAGTCGACGGTGTTGACGGTGCCGGCGTTGGCCACCACCACGGCCGGGCGGCCTCCCAGCGCCTCCAGTGCCGCGGCGAGCCGGCCGACGTCCACCGCCTCGCGGCCGCCGGGCAGCACGGGCAGGCGGGTCAGGGACGACCGCCCGAGGCCGAGCACGGACAGGGCCTTGTCGATACTGGAGTGCGGGGTGCCGGACAGCACCGTCACCGGGCCGAGCGCGCCCAGCCCGTCGCGGGACACGGACACCCCCAGCCGTTCGCCGAGCCACTCGCGCGCGACGGCCAGGCCCACGGTGTTGGAGACGGTCGCGCCGGTCACGAAGGCGCCGCTGTGTGCCTCGCCGAGGCCGACCATCCCCCGCAGCCAGCCGAGGGTCTCACGTTCCAGGGCGGCGGCCGACGAGTCGCCGCCCGAGCCGACGTTCTGGTCGTACGCGCTGGTCAGCCAGTCCCCGGCGATCGCGGCGGGAGTCGCTCCCCCGGTGACGAAGCCCAGGTAGCGCGGCCCGGCGCTGCCCGAGAAGCCGGGTGCCCACCGCCGCGCGAAGAGCGCGAGCGCCTCCTCGGCGCCGGTCCCGGTGACGGGGAGCGGCAGCGGCTCGGGCGCGGGCCCGGGGCGGGCGGCCGGGCGTTCGTCGACGGCGGCCAGCTCACGGGCGGCCAGGTCCCGTACCGACTGCAGGAGTTCGGGGAGGTGCGCGCGGTCCGCGGCGAGTGTGGGGTGCATGGCCGCAGCGTAGGTGGCGGCCGAACGGAGATCATGGTCCACTCGGGGGAAACTGGACCAATGACCCGGGGTATCGCGGAGGCACTCGGCGCCTGGCGCCGCGCGGAACGGTCACTCGCCGGCGGCCTGGCCCGGGCGGTCCGCGAGGCGGTCGTCGACGGGCGCATCGCGGTGGGGACACCCCTGCCCTCGGAACGCGCCCTGGCCCGGTCGCTGGACGTCAGCCGGGGCACCGTCGTGGCGGCGCTGGACCGGCTGCGCGAGGAGGGCTGGGTACGCACCCGGCACGGGAGCGGCAGCGTCGTACGGCTGCCGGCCGGGCTCACCGAGCGCACCGCGCCCTGGTCGCAGGACCACGGCCCGGCGGCCCGACTGGACCTGACGCTCGCCGTGACGTCCGCGCCGCACGAGGCGTACCTGGCCGCCGCCCGCAGGGCCGTCGAGCGCAGCGCGACTCTGCTGGTCGACGCCGGCACCGCTTCGGCGGGGCTGCCGGGGCTGCGGGAGCTGCTGGCCGCGCGCTACACGCGGGAGGGGCTGGCGACCCGGCCCGAGCAGATCCTCGTCACCACCGGCGCTCAGGCCGCGCTCTCGCTGCTCCTGGAGCAGCTGCACACCGACCGGAGGTCCCCGGTGCTCGTGGAGAGTCCCACCTATCCGGGGGCCCTGGCGATCCTGCGGCGGCGCGGCGTACGGCTGGTGTCCGTCCCGGTCACGCCGGCGGACGGCTGGGACGAGGCCCGGCTCGCCGGTGCCGTACGGAGCGCGTCGCCGCGACTGGCCTACCTGGTACCGGACTTCCACAACCCCACGGGCGCGGACATGCCCGCCGCCGTGCGCGCCCGGACCGCGGAGCTCGCCGCCGGAGGCGGCCTGACCGTGCTGGCCGACGAGACGATGCGCGGCCTGGACCTGAGGACCCCGCCGCGACCCGCGCCGCATCTGGCCGGGCCCGGGGTGATCCAGATCGGCTCGGCGAGCAAGGTGCTGTGGAGCGGGTTGCGGGTCGGCTGGATCAGGGCCTCCGCCTCCCTCGTCCGCGACCTGGAGCGGCATCCGCTGCAGGCCCAGGTGTCGCCCCCGCCGCTGGAGCAGCTGATCGCGGAGGAACTGCTCGGGGAGGGGCTGGCCGCCGTACTGGCCGACCGCCGGGCACGGTTGCGGGAGCAGCGCGACCACCTGGTGGGGCTGCTCGCCGGGACGGGGTGGAGCCACTGCGTGCCGCCCGGGGGCCTGTCGCTGTGGGTGCACCTGGGCGGCGGTACGAACGCGGTGGAACTGGCCGCGCGGGCGGCACGACGGGGGCTCGCGGTGACGCCCGGCCCGCGGTTCTCCCCGGACCGGGCGACGCTCACGCACTGTCTGAGGCTGCCCTTCACGGCCACCCCGGACGTGCTCACACGTGCGGTGGGCCTCCTGCGGGAGCCGGGCTGAGCGGCTCGCAGGCACCCGGCTGGTGCGGCACGAGCCGGGGCCCGGGGCCGCCGCTGCCGAAGGGGTAGTCCCACAGGCTGCGCCAGACGCCCTCGTCGTCCTGCTCGTACAGGGCGAAGGAGCCGGCGGTCCAGGTGGCGGCGAAGTCCGCCAGGTCCAGTTGGGCGCGGTCCAGCTCCTCGTCGGGGATGCCGTGACCGATGGTGACATGCGGGTGGTACGGGAACTGCAGCTCACGCCGGACTGGGCCGGAGCGGACGCGCTCCTGGAGCTCGGCGCAGTCGAGGCCGCCCTGGACGAGCTCGACGTAGACGACCGGGGTCACCGGCCGGAAGGTCGCCGTCCCCTCCAGCCGCATCGGGAAAGCGCGGCCGGTGGCGGCGACCTCGGCGAGATGCTCCCGGAAGGCCGGGAGCAGCGCCGTGTCCACCTCGGTGGGCGGGAGCAGCGTGACGTGGGTGGGGATGCAGTACGCCAGCGGGTCTCCGTAGCCGGCGCGGCGCCGCTGCAGCAGGCTGCCGTAAGGCTCGGGGACCGCGATCGACACGCCGATCATGCGGTTTCCCACGTGTTCACCCCTTCCCCGGGTCGGTCCGAGGCATCGTACGCACGCCGTACGACACCACTGCGTCAGCTGCCAGTGTGACGCGCGCGCGGCCCCCCGCGCGAGCGTCGTCCGTCACATCTGCGCGGGACCTAAGGCCCCTCTTTCCGGACGTGGCGACAGCGGCCGTCAGTGCTTCGCGGGCAGGAAGCCGATCCGCTCGTAGGCCTTCGCCAGGGTCTCCGCGGCGACGGACCGGGCCTTCTCGGCGCCCTTGGCGAGGACCGAGTCCAGCGTCTCCGGGTCGCCCAGATACTCCTGGGTGCGCTCGCGGAAGGGGGTGACCCATTCCACGAAGACCTCCGCGAGGTCCGTCTTGAGCGCACCGTAGCCCTTGCCCTCGTACTTCTGCTCGAGTTCCGGGATTCCGGTGCCGGTGAGGGTGGAGTAGATGGTCAGCAGGTTGCTGACGCCCGGCTTCTCCTGCTCGTCGTAGCGGATCACGGTGTCGGTGTCGGTCACCGCGCTCTTGATCTTCTTCGCCGAGGACTTGGGCTCGTCCAGGAGGTTGATCAGACCCTTCAGGGACGCCGCCGACTTGCTCATCTTCGACAGCGGTTCCTGCAGGTCGTAGATCTTCGCCGTCTCCTTGACGATGTACGCGTCCGGGATGGTGAAGGTGTCGCCGAAACGGCTGTTGAAGCGCTCCGCGAGGTCGCGGGTGAGCTCGATGTGCTGGCGCTGGTCCTCGCCGACGGGGACGGCGTTCGCCTGGTACAGCAGGATGTCCGCGACCTGCAGGATCGGGTAGGTGAACAGGCCGACGGTGGCCCGGTCGGCGCCCTGCTTGGCGGTCTTGTCCTTGAACTGGGTCATGCGGGAGGCCTCGCCGAAGCCGGTGAGGCAGTTGAACACCCAGCCGAGCTGGGCGTGTTCGGGGACGTGGCTCTGGACGAAGAGGGTGCAGCGCTCCGGGTCGAGACCGGCGGCGAGGAGCTGGGCGGCGGCGAGCCGGGTGTTGGCGCGCAGCTCGGCCGGGTCCTGCGGAACGGTGATTGCGTGCAGGTCGACGACCATGTAGAAGGCGTCGTGGGACTCCTGCAGGGCCACCCACTGGCGGACCGCGCCCAGGTAGTTGCCCAGGTGGAACGAGCCTGCGGTGGGCTGAATGCCGGAGAGCACACGGGGTCGATCGAGAGCCATGACACTCATTCTCTCAGGTCCGCGCCGAATCTTTGCCCGCGCCGGGAACCCGGGACGGGGCAGCGGTGTAGTAGGGGTGACGGAAGCCGCACGGGGGCGGTGCCGGGCAGCGGAAGGGGGTCCGCCACGGAGGGGGAGGCGGCGGTGATCGCGCGCGTACGCGCCGGCGAGCGGGAGGCGTACGCGGAGCTGGTGCGCCTGCACGCGGATGTCGCGCACTGGACCGCCGTGCTGCTCGGAGCGGGCGCGGACGCGGAGGACGTGGTGCAGAACTCGTTCGTCAAGGCGTACCGCGCGCTCGCGGGCTTCCGGGAGGGCGCGGCCTTCCGGCCGTGGCTGCTGCGGATCGTCGCCAACGAGGCCCGCAACGCCGGACGGGCGGCGCGCCGTCTGCGGTCGGCGGTGGAGCGCAACGCGGCGCTGGAGGCCCTTCCCCCGGTGGCGGAGGACCCGGAGTCGCTGGCGGTGTCGCGGGAGCGCCGGGCCGAGCTGCTGGCCGCCGTCCAGGGGCTGAGCGAACCGCACCGGATGGTGGTCACCTGCCGCTATCTGCTGGATCTGGACGAGGAGGAGACGGCGACGGTGCTCGGCTGGCCGCGCGGCACGGTGAAGTCCCGGCTGCACCGGGCCCTGGCCCGGCTGCGGGCCGGGCTCGTCGAACCCGTTGCGGCCACCTCGTACGAGGACGGGGGGCGGCGCCGATGACGGACCGGCTCCCGGAGGAGCTGCGCGAGGCGGGCCGGCGACTGGACATCCCTGCGCCGTCGCCCGACTCGGTCGCCGAGCAGGTGCTGGCCCGGTTGCTGGCCGAGGCGGTGCCGGACCCCGTCACGCCGGGGCCGGGCGGGTCGGGGCGGGTCGCGCGGGCCCGCGCGTGGGCGGCGGCGCGGTGGCGGGCCCTGACGGCGGTGCTGTGCGGGCTGCTGGTGGTGCTGGTGGTGACCCCGCCGGTACGCGCCTCGGTCGCGGACTGGTTCGGCTTCGGCGGTGTCGTCGTACGCCGGGACCCCTCGGCCGCACCGGGTCCGGGTTCCCCGCCGCCGGTGCGGGGGCGCGCGCCGCTGGACGGGGCCTATGTTCCGGCGGAGCTGGGTGAGCCGGACGGGGTGACGGTCGCCGGCGGCGGGCGGGTGCTGTCCATGAGCTGGCAGGTGGACGGCGGCACGGTACGGCTCGACCAGTTCCGGGCCACGATCGACATGATCTTCGTCAAGAAGGCCGGCGCCGCGGTCGAGTGGGTGAAGGTGGACGGCGACGACGGGATGTGGTTCGCCGAGCCGCACTTCGTCCAGCTCGTCGACCCCGAGGGCCGCAGCCGCCGCGAGGCCCCGCGGACCGCCGGACCCACCCTGGTCTGGCAGCGCGGCGGGACGACGCTGCGCCTGGAGGGTGTGCCGGACCGCGCCCGCGCGATCGCCATCGCGCGGTCCGCCCGCGCGCGTCAGGCCTTTGCGCCGACTCTTTCCGCCGACTCCCATGGCTGAACGGGAACCTCGGGGGCCCGGGCGGTGTAACAGGGGCAGGACCGAGCGAGAGGGGGGCCGGATGCGGATCAGAAGGTTCGTCACCTGGGCCGCAGTCACCGTCACGGCGCTGGCCGCCGTGCTCAGCGGGGCGGAACCGGCCGCCGCGGGCGGGCCGACCAGCGTGATGCTGGTGTCGCCGGGCAGCGGCAAGGCCGGCGCTCTCTACATCTCTTCACCGGAGTATCGGCTGCTGGACGAGTCCATCGGGCGCGGGCCCGGCAGATCCGCTCCGCCCTCGCTGGCGGATGTCATGAATGGCGGACAACGTCAGATCACCGTCAGCTGGCTGATCCACGATGTCTCGGTCTACAGGGTCGACTACGTCTATCCGGACGCTGCCGGCGGTCCTTGGGTCCACAGCCGCGACGCGACCGCATCGGGCCTGCCCGAGAAGGGCGTGTGGCACAAGGCGGCCCAGCCGAAGGCGCTCGACAGCCTGCTCGACCGGATGGGCCTCATGGGGCCGGACAAGAGCCTCAGCATGAGCGCCCCCGACTATCCGCTCGGCCTTGAGGACAGCGGCACCGAGGCCCCGGACACCGCGACGGACCCGGCGACGGCCACCCCGCAGGCAGCGGCCGCCGGGGACGCCGGCGGCCCGGCCGACTGGTGGTTGTCCCTGACCGGGCTGGGCGTCGGCCTGGCCGTCGGCAGCGCCGGCACGGTCCTCGCGCTGCGCCTGATATCCCGCCGGACGCCGCGGGAGCCGGGCCCCCGTCAGCAGCTGGTCGACGCCTGACGCGACAGGGGTGCGTGCCGCGGCGGCACGCACCCCGCTCGGGCGGTCCGTCAGCTCAGGTCGATCCCGGGGTAGAGCGGGAAAGCGGCCAGCAGGTCCGTCGCGCGCTGCGCGATCTCGCCGGAGACCTTCTCGTCCAGTACGTGCTGCGCCTTGGAGGGCTTGCCGGCCGAGGTGACACCCGCCGTCGTGGCGGTGAGCACCCGGTCGATCAGCCCGGCGATCTCGTCCATCTCGCCCGTGCCGAGACCACGCGTGGTCAGCGCCGGGGTGCCGATGCGGATGCCGGAGGTGTACCAGGCGCCGTTGGGGTCCTGGGGAATGGAGTTGCGGTTGGTGACGATGCCGGAGTCCAGGAGCGCCGCCTCGGCCTGACGGCCGGTGAGCCCGTAGGAGGACTCGACGTCGATGAGGACGAGGTGGTTGTCCGTGCCGCCGGTCACGAGCGTGGCACCGCGCCGCAGCAGCCCCTCGGCCAGGGCCTTGGAGTTCTCGACGATGCGCTGCGCGTAGTCGTGGAAGTCCGGACGGCGGGCCTCCGCCAGGGCCACCGCCTTGGCGGCCATCACGTGCGGCAGCGGGCCGCCGAGCACCATGGGGCAGCCGCGGTCGACCTGCTCGGCGAGCGACGAATCGCACAGCACCATGCCGCCGCGCGGTCCGCGCAGCGACTTGTGCGTGGTGGTGGTGACGATCTGCGCGTGCGGCACGGGGTCGAAGTCACCGGTGAGGACCTTGCCGGCGACCAGGCCCGCGAAGTGCGCCATGTCGACCATCAGCGTGGCACCGACCTCGTCGGCGATCTCCCGCATGATGCGGAAGTTCACCAGCCGGGGGTAGGCGGAGTAGCCCGCCACGATGATCAGCGGACGGAACTCGCGGGCGGTCTTGCGCAGTGCCTCGTAGTCGAGCAGGCCGGTGGCGGGGTCGGTGCCGTAGCTGCGCTGGTCGAACATCTTGCCCGAGATGTTGGGCCGGAAGCCGTGGGTGAGGTGGCCGCCGGCGTCGAGCGACATACCGAGCATCCGCTGGTCGCCGAGCTCGTGGCGCAGCCGCGCCCAGTCCTCCTCGGTCAGGTCGTTGACCTGCCGGGCCCCGGCGCGCTCCAGCGCGGGCGCCTCCACCCGTGCGGCGAGCACGGCCCAGAAGGCGACGAGGTTGGCGTCGATGCCCGAGTGCGGCTGCACATAGGCGTGCTGGGCGCCGAAGACCTCGCGCGCGTGCTCGGCGGCGAGCGCCTCGACGGTGTCGACGTTGCGGCAGCCGGCGTAGAAGCGACGGCCGACGGTGCCCTCGGCGTACTTGTCGCTGAACCAGTTGCCCATGGCCAGCAGCACGGCCGGGGAGGCGTAGTTCTCGCTGGCGATGAGCTTGAGCGAGGCGCGCTGGTCCTCGATCTCCTGCCCGATGGCGTCGGCCACGCGCGGCTCGACTCCCCGGATCACGTCAAGGGCACTGCGGAAGGCGGTGGATTCGGTGGAACCGCTCGGCATGTCAGACCTCCTGCTGCACGGCACGGCATACGGGACGGCCCAGGCGCTCGGCACACAGTTCACGGGCCGCTCCCCGATGGTCAGTCCCATCCCAGCGCGCCAGTCACGACCCGTGGCCAGCCTAGCAACGCCTGTCGGGGCAGCGCCCGCCGCAATGTTTCTTCGCATCCCGGACGAGCGACGATAGAAAGGGGCCCCACCGGGCCCCAGCGCCACAACTCCCGACGTACCACGAACGGAGCACTCACGTGTCGACCCCCGCCGAGCACATCGCCGCCGCCGAGGCGCACAGCGCCCACAACTACCACCCCCTCCCGGTCGTCGTCGCCTCCGCCGACGGCGCCTGGGTGACGGACGTCGAGGGCCGCCGCTACCTCGACATGCTCGCCGGCTACTCGGCGCTGAACTTCGGGCACCGCAACGCCCGTCTCATCGAGGCCGCCAAGGCCCAGCTCGACCGGGTGACGCTCACCTCCCGCGCCTTCCACCACGACCGCTTCGCGCAGTTCTGCACGGAACTGGCCGAGCTGTGCGGCATGGAGATGGTGCTGCCGATGAACACCGGCGCGGAGGCCGTGGAGACCGCGGTGAAGACGGCCCGCAAGTGGGGCTACAAGGTCAAGGGCGTCCCGGACGGCCAGGCCAAGATCGTCGTGGCCGCGGACAACTTCCACGGGCGGACGACCACCATCATCAGCTTCTCCACCGACCCCGAGGCCCGCGCGGACTTCGGCCCGTACACCCCGGGCTTCGAGATCGTCCCCTACGGCGACCTGGCCGCGCTGGAGGCGGCACTGGACGACCGCACGGTGGCCGTGCTGATGGAGCCCATCCAGGGCGAGGCAGGGGTCCTCGTGCCGCCGGCCGGCTACTGGGCGGGGGTGCGCAGGCTCACCGCCGAGCGCGGGATCCTCTTCATCGCAGACGAGATCCAGTCGGGACTGGGCCGGACGGGGAAGACCTTCGCGTCGGAGCACGAGGGCGTCGTCCCGGACATGTACGTGCTCGGCAAGGCGCTCGGCGGCGGCGTCGTACCGGTCTCCGCCGTCGTGTCGTCGGCGGAGGTGCTCGGGGTGTACCGGCCCGGGGAGCACGGCTCCACCTTCGGCGGCAACCCGCTGGCCTGCGCGGTGGCGCTTGAGGTCCTCGCGATGCTGCGCACCGGCGAGTACCAGCAGCGGGCCACCGAGCTGGGCGACCACCTGCACCACGAGCTGGCCCTGCTGACCGGCAGCGGAGCCGTCACCACGGTCCGCGGCCGGGGTCTGTGGGCGGGCGTGGACATCGCCCCCGAGCACGGCACGGGCCGGCAGATCTCCCAACGGCTCCTGGAGCGGGGCGTCCTGGTCAAGGACACCCACGGCTCCACGATCCGGCTCGCGCCGCCGCTGGTCGTCTCCAAGGAGGACCTGGACTGGGGGCTGGACCAGCTGCGGGCCGTGCTGTCGGCCTGACGGCCGGGAACGGGGACGGGGCGTCCCGGCGGTCAGACGCCGTCGGGGCGCACCGACGGGGACATCCGCGTCGTCACGCCGATGCGGTTCCAGGCGTTGATGGTGATGCACATGGCGATCAGCCGGGACAGCTCGTCCTCGTCGAAGACCCGGGCGGCCCCGTCGTAGACCTCGTCCGGGACGCCGCCCTCGCCGAGCCGGGTCACCGCCTCGGCGAGGGCCAGGGCGGCCCGCTCGCGCACGGTGAAGAACGGGGTCTCGCGCCACACGGCGAGCCCGTGCAGCTTCTGCTCGGTCACCCCCAGCTTGCGGGCGTCTGCGGTGTGCTGGTCGACGCAGAAGGCGCAGCCGTTGAGCTGGGAGGCGCGGGCCTTCACCAGTTCCTTGATCACCGGGTCGAGGCCGTCGGCCGCCGCCGCGTCCAGGGCGATCATCGCCTTGTAGAAGTCGGGGGCGGTCTTGGCGAGCACCATACGCGGCGCGTGGGCGGGGACCAGGTCGTGCGCGCCGAGGTCGGACGGGGTGCCGGTGGAAGTCGTGGTCGTCGTCATGCAACCCAACGTAGTGACGGGGTGGCCTCGGCCCGTGGTCCACTTGGGGTGTGAACGAGTGGGCCATTTCCGGAGTCGACCTCCATCTGGACCTCGCCGGGGGCGCCGGTGCGCGCACCGGGCTGGAGAACGCGCTGCGTGAGGCGGTGCGCGTCGGCCGGCTCACCCCCGGCACGCGGCTGCCGTCCTCGCGGGTGCTCGCCAAGGACCTGGGCATCGCCCGCAACACCGTCGCCGACGCCTACGGGCAACTGGTCGCCGAGGGCTGGCTGACCGCCCGCCAGGGCTCCGGCACCCGCGTCGGCCACGGCTGGCACCCTGCCGGGGCGCCGCCCGCCGCCCGTGCCCGCGGCGCCGGTCCGCGTCCCGTCGACGGCACAGGCGCGGCGGTGGGGCCGCTGACGCCGTTCGGGCACCGGGACCACGTCCCGTACGACCTGCGGCCCGGCGCACCCGACCTCGGCTCCTTCCCCCGTGCCGCATGGGCCGCCGCCGCGCGCCGCGCGCTCGCGGCCGCCCCCAACGAGGCCTTCGGCTACATCGACCCGCGCGGCCGCCCCGAGCTGCGCGAGGCCCTGGCGGCGTATCTGGGCCGGGTGCGCGGGGTCCGCACCACACCGGAACTCCTGGTGGTGTGCACGGGCTTCGTCCAGGCCTCCGGGCTCCTCGGCCGCGCACTGCGCGCCCGCGGGGCCCGCCGCGTCGCCGTGGAGGCCCTGGGCTACCCGCACACCCTGCGCATCCTGCGGGCGGCGCGGCTCACCACCGTCCCGCTGCCCGTCGACGAGGACGGCGCCCGCGTCTGCGCCCTGGACGCCGGTGTCGACGCCGCGCTGCTCACGCCCGCGCACCAGTTCCCGTACGGCACCCCGCTCTCACCCGAACGGCGTACGGCGACGGTGGCCTGGGCCCGTGACACGGGCGCAGTGGTGATCGAGGACGACTACGACGGGGAGTTCCGCTACGACCGGCAGCCGGTGGGCGCCCTGCAGGGCCTGGCGCCCGAACACGTCGTCTACGCGGGAACGGCCAGCAAGAGCCTCGCCCCCGGACTGCGGCTGGCCTGGCTCGCCCTGCCGCCCGCCCTCCTCGAACCGGTCCTCGACGAGAAGATCCTCGCCGACCACCACTCCCCCGTACTCGACCAGCTCACTCTCGCCGAACTGATCGCCTCCGGCGCGTACGACCGCCATGTGCGCCGCATGCGGCTGCACTACCGCCGCCGCAGGGACCGTCTCGTCGCCGCGCTCGCCGCCCACGCGCCCGCCGTACGGGTGTCGGGCATCGCCGCCGGCCTCCACGCCGTGCTGCGCCTGCCGCCGGGCACCACGGCCGAAGCAGTGGTCGGGCAGGCCCGGGAGCACGGCCTCGCCCTGCAGAGCCTCGCCGAGTTCGGCGGCACGGACGACGACGCGATCGTCGTCGGCTACGGCACCCCGCCCGAGCACGCCTTCGCCGGGGCCGTGGACGCGCTCTGCGGGCTGCTCGCCGCGCACACTCCATGACGCGGCCCGCCGCCGCGCCCGTGCGGGGCGCGGCGGCGGGCCGTCGTCAGGCTCTGCGCCGGTCTCAGATGAGGCCGAGGGAGCGGACCGCGTCACGCTCCTCCTCGAGCTCCTTGACCGAGGCGTCGATGCGCGCGCGGGAGAACTCGTTGATGTCCAGGCCCTGGACGATCTCGAACCGGCCGTCCTTCGCGGTCACCGGGAAGGAGGAGATGAGGCCCTCCGGCACACCGTAGGAGCCGTCGGAGACGACACCGGCGGAGGTCCAGTCACCCTCGGCGGTGCCGTTGGTCCAGGTGAAGACGTGGTCGATCGCGGCGTTGGCGGCCGACGCGGCGGAGGAGGCGCCACGGGCCGCGATGATCGCCGCACCGCGCTTGGCGACGGTCGGGATGAAGTCCTCGGACAGCCACTTCTCGTCGTTGACGGTCTCGGCGGCGTTCTTGCCGGCGACCTCGGCGTGGAAGATGTCCGGGTACTGGGTGGCGGAGTGGTTGCCCCAGATGGTCAGGCGGCGGATCTCGCTCACCGGCACGCCGGTCTTCTTCGACAGCTGGGAGATCGCGCGGTTGTGGTCGAGGCGGGTCATCGCGGTGAAGCGGTCGGCCGGGACGTCCGGGGCCGAGGACTGCGCGATGAGCGCGTTGGTGTTGGCCGGGTTGCCGACGACGAGGACGCGGATGTCGTCCGCGGCGTGGTCGTTGATGGCCTTGCCCTGCGGGCCGAAGATGCCGCCGTTGGCCTCCAGCAGGTCGCCGCGCTCCATGCCGGCGGTGCGGGGGCGGGCGCCGACGAGCAGGCCCACGTTGGTGCCGTCGAAGGCGACGTTCGGGTCGTCGCTGATGTCGATGCCCTGGAGCAGCGGGAAGGCGCAGTCGTCCAGCTCCATCGCGGTGCCCTCGGCGGCCTTCAGGGCCGGGGTGATCTCCAGCAGCCGCAGCTTCACCGGGACATCGGGGCCGAGCAGGTGGCCGGAGGCGATGCGGAACAGCAGCGCGTAGCCGATCTGGCCGGCCGCTCCGGTTACGGTGACGTTGACGGGAGTGCGAGTCATTGCCTTCTCCTGGCCTTCTCCTGCTGGATCCCTTGCCGCCCCGGCAGCGTCCCATGCCCCGGAACGGGGATCTCTCGGCGTCAAGAGACCCACGCCAGGCTATACCCGCGCCGTCGTGGCGGATGCCACCACCAGTGTGGCCCCGGTCACCGCCTCCGCGTCCCGCGTTCCCCGCGCCGGCGTGCGTCCCGTGCCCCCGAGTCCCGGCGCGGTCCGGAAGTGGGAGGCCGGGGCGGCGGGGGTCCGTCGATGTCCGCGGTGACCGTCCCGGGCGACGCCCACGGCCAGGACGGCCCGGCCCCGCCGCCGGCGCCCGCGCGGTGGGCCCCCGAGGCGGGCCCCGCCCCGGCGACGGCCCACCGCCGACCGCGACCACGCGACCGAGACCGGCGAGTCGCCCCGCGCAGCGAGGGCGCACACGCCCCAACCCCGCACTGCGCCTCAACCGCAGGCAGGCCGCAGGGGGATCCGCCACCGCCGGCGGGCCATCTCCCGCTCCCCCTCCTGCTGGTGCCGTTCTGCCCCGGAAGGCTGTTGACGGGGATGCTTGGACCGGCTCGTCCGGTTGCGTCCGTCATCCGATGCAGACGCCCAGGATGATCAGGCCGAGGCAGAGTCCCTTGCCGTGGCCGTGGCCGTGGCCGTTGCCGTGGCCCTCGGACGCGGAGGGTGCCGGTGCGGTGGTCGACGCGGGCGGCGGGGCCTGGGTCGTGTCGCCGCCGCCGGGGGCCGCCGTCGTGCCGCCCGTGCCCGGTGTCGTACCCGGGCCCCGACCCGGTGCGGAGGAGGCGCGGTCGGTCTCCGTCACCGGCGCCGCGGGCGTGCCGCCGTCCGGGGACATGTCACCCGCGGAGCGGGAGGTGTCCTGTTCCGTCGGGCCCGCCGAGGGGCCCGACCCGGGCCACGAGGTGGCCGCGGACCCGCTGGAGCGCGTGGCGGAGGGGGCTGGGGCGGCCGGCACGGTGGCCGTGGGGCGGGCCGACAGCGGGGCCTCGGCCCGCTCGGCCCCGTCCCTGGCCACCCCGGTCGCCACCAGCAGCGCGAACACCCCGCCCAGCACCAGGCCGCAGGCGGCCGCCAGCAGCGCCTTGCTCCGCCGCCGGAGGGCGTGCTGGGGCAACCCCTCCACCGGGGCCAGCGGGTCGAGCGGATCGGCGTACGGAAAGCCCTTCATGGTGTCCGCGACCCCGCGGTCGGCCAGCTCCCACAGGGCGATGAGCCGGTCGTAGTCGGCGCCGCTGAGCTGCCCCAGCACCTCGACCGCGTCACGCGGCGGGATCTTCACGCCGTTGAGGTACTGCTCCCAGGACTCGGTGCTCTGCACGGTGCGCGCGGCCAGCGCCGGCACGCTCAGCCCGCTGCGGTCCTTCATCCGGCGCAGATGCACGGCGAGGCGGCGCGCGGCGCCGTCCAGTGTCTCGGGCAATGGCTCCCACCGTGCCATCACGCACCCCCCGGCTCCGTTAGTCAACCCACGGTAGCGACGCACACACGCTCGATGCATGAAATCCGGAGAATCCTCACGCTCCTCGCGGGGTGACGAGTCCGGTCTCGTAGGCGAGGACGACGGCCTGGGCGCGGCTGCCGAGGTGGAGCTTGGCCATGGTCCGGTTCAGGTGGGTCTTGACGGTCGCCTCGCTGATGAAGAGCAGATCGGCGATCTCCGGGTTCGACAGGCCGCGGGCGATCAGCCGCAGCACCTCCAGCTCCCGCGCGGTCAGCACCGCCAGCTCGGCGGGCGGGGCCCGGTCGGCGCCGGCCGAGGGCGCGGCCGGGCGCGGCGGCGCGTACGCCTCGATCAGCCGGCGGGTGACGCTGGGGGCGAAGAGGGTGTCGCCGCCCGCGACGGCGTGGACGGCGGCGAGCAGCCGGTCCGGGCCCGCGTCCTTGAGTAGGAAGCCGGAGGCCCCGGCGCGCAGCGCGGTGTAGACGTACTCGTCGAGGTCGAAGGTGGTGAGGATGAGGATGCGCGGCGGCGGGTCGGCCGCGGCGGCCAGGATGCGCTCGGTGGCGACGACCCCGCTGATGCCCGGCATCCGGATGTCCATGAGGATCACGTCGGGCCCGGTCCGCGCCGCGCGCTCCACGGCCTCCTCGCCGTCGCCCGCCTCCCCGACCACCTCGATGCCGGGGGCGGCGCGCAGCAGTGCCACGAGGCCGGCCCGGATCAGGAACTGGTCGTCGACGACGAGCACCCTGGTCATGCCTCCGATGTGTCCCCTCGCCGCTCTGTCCCCCGCGCGGACGTGGGGAGTGTGAGCCGCACCTCGAATCCCTCGCCGAGCGGGCCGATATCCACCGTCCCGCCGTAGAGCCTGGCGCGCTCCCGCATGCCGATCAACCCGTGTCCCGTTCCGCGGACCATTGTGGCCGGATCGGATCGGCCCGGCGGCACCCCGGAGCCCGTGCCCGCGCCGTCGTCGGTGACGGTCACCGTCAGGTGGTGCGGCTCGTAGGCGACCCGGACGAGCGCCCGGGCGAGGGGGGCGTGCTTGAGCACGTTGGTCAGCGCCTCCTGCACCACCCGGTACGCGCACAGGCCCACGCCGGGCGCCACGGGCCGGGGCTCGCCCTCGATCCGCAACTCCACCACGAGCCCGGCGGCGCGCACCCGCTCGATCATCTCGCCCAGCCGGGTCACCGAGGGCATCGGGTCGTAGGAGGCCCAGCCCTCCTCCGGCTCGCCCGGCCCGGCGCGCAGCACCTTGAGCATGCGGCGCATCTCCTGGAGCGCCTCGCGGGTGGTGTCGGAGATGGTGTCGAGCGCGCCGCGGGCGGTCTGCGGGGAGGTGTGGAAGACGTACGCGGCCATGCCCGCCTGCACCGAGATCACCGACATGTGGTGGGCGACGACGTCGTGCAGTTCGCGGGCGATGCGTGCCTGCTCCTCCGCCACCGCCTCACGGGCGCGGTCCTGCTGTTCGGTCCGCAGTTGCTCGGTGAGCCGTGCCAGCCGCTTCTCGCGCTTGGCCGACACCCGGGCCGAGCGTCCGAAGCGGCACATCACCAGAGGGAACACCACGGCCTGCGCGGCCACGGTGGCCATCGAGCTCTGCGCCGCCGTCAGTCCGGCGTACACCCAGACCGCGCCGGTCAGCCCCGCGCAGGCCAGCGCGGTGCGCACGGGGCGCACGGCCGCGACGGTGTAGAGCGCGAGCAGCGGCGCCATGGAGTTGACCACCGGCCAGTACCCGGCCGCCACGTAGAGCGTCCAGGCGGCGCAGACGAAGACGCAGACCCCGAGCGGGGCCCGGCGCCGGACCGCGACCGGCAGGTTGACCAGGGCGGTCAGCGCGTAACCGAACAGATCCAGCCGCACCCAGTCCGTCGGCGGCCGCTCATGGCCCAGCAGCATGCTGGCGACGGTGAAGCCCACCGCCAGCAGGACGTCGACCAGCCACTTGTTCCGCACGCGCGCAGCGTAGGCCCCGGCCGCAGGGGTGAGCGTCAGTCCCCCGCCGTACCGCGGAAGTTGTACGTCCTCTTCCGAAAGGTCAACCCGGCACGGGACGACCTCCCCGCCCCGCCCCCGTAGGGTCGTCGCCGGGGGCCAGAGGGGGGCGCCCCAACACGACGGTGCCCCGTCCTCCGACGGGGGGAGGACGGGGTACCGGGTCGTGGGGTGCCCGCGGGTGCTCAGACGGACATCCGCTTGCGCAGGTTCTCCTCGACGGCCGCGAGGAACTGCTCGGTCGTCAGCCACGGCTGTTCCGGGCTGACCAGCACCGCGAGGTCCTCGGTCATCTGGCCGGCCTCGACCACCTCCAGGCAGGACCGCTCCAGCACCCCGGCGAACCGGGCGAGCTCGGGGGTGTCGTCCAGCCGGGCGCGGTGGGCCAGGGCGCGGGCCCACGCGAAGACCGAGGCGATGGGGTTGGTCGAGGTCGGCCGGCCCGCCTGGTGCCTGCGGTAGTGGCGGGTGACCGTGCCGTGCGCCGCCTCGGACAGCACGGTCCGGCCGTCGGAGGTCATGAGGACCGAGGTCATGAGGCCGGGTGAGCCGACGCCCCGGGCGAGGACGCCGGACAGGATGTCGCCGTCGTAGTTCTTGCACGCCCAGACGTAGCCGCCCGCGCCCTTCAGGGCCGAGGCCGCCAGGTCGTCGACGAGGCGGCGCTCGTAGCCCAGGCCGCAGGCCTCGAACTCGCGGCGGAACTCGCCGTCGTAGACCTCCTGGAAGAGATCCTTGAAGCGGCCGTCGTACTTCCTGAGCACCGTGTTCTTCGTGGACAGGTAGACGGGGAGCCCGCGCGCCAGCCCGTAGCGGAAGGCGGCGCGCGCGAACTCCCGGATCGAGTCGTCCAGGTTGTACATGGACAGGGCCACGCCGGGCCCGGGGAAGTCGTGCACCTCCAGGTCGACCGGGTCGGAGCCGTCGTCCGGGGTGAAGCTCAGGGTCAGCGTGCCCGCGCCGGGGATCCTCAGCTCGGTGGCGCGGTACTGGTCGCCGAAGGCGTGCCGGGCGATCACGACGGGCCGGGTCCCGCCGGGCACCGCCCTCGGCACGTTCCGCACGACGACGGGTTCGCGGAAGATCCCGCCGCCGAGGAGGTCGCGGATGGTGGCGTTCGGGGAGCGGTACATCCCCCTGAGGCCGAACTCCGCGACCCGCGCCTCGTCGGGCGTGACAGTGGCGCACTTGACGCCGACGCCGTGCCTGGCGACCGCCTGGGCCGCGTCGGCGGTCACCTGGTCGTGGGTGGCGTCGCGGTGCTCGATGCCCAGGTCGAAGCGGATGAGTTCGATGTCGAGGTACGGCAGGACCAGCTCGTCCCTGATGAACCGCCACATGATCCGCGCCATCTCGTCGCCGTCGAGCTCGACGACCGGGTTCCTTGCCTTGATCTTGGCCATGGGAGTCGTTCTGCCTCTCACGCCGTGACGTGAGCCCAGGGTGGCGCCGCACGTCTTACGTCAGGAAACTCGCCACCCAGCGTAGCCGGATCAACGCACAGAGAAACGGACAACGTCCTCCAGGAAGGGGATCTCGAGCACCGGGTGCGGCTGCGCCATCAGCGCCAGCAGCACGATCAGGACGCCCAGCAAACCGTAGATGATCATGTCGGTGAAGCGGCTGCGCACCGCCAGCATGCCGACCGAGGGCAGCAGCCAGCGCATCAGCGCGCCCAGGAGCAGCGCCGAGCCGATCAGCACCAGGCCGGCGCGGGCGACGTCCGCGGCCACCAGCACCAGGCCGAGCAGCACCGCGCCGGAGACCACGAGGATCGGCCACTGGCGGGCCGGGGCCGGGGCGTGGGGGCCCATGGCCCGGCCGCCGCCCTCGGGGCGCGCGGTGCCGCGGGTCAGCACCTGGAAGCGGCGGCTGCGGCCGGCGTCGCCGGACTCCTCCGGCGCCGCCGCTCCCGTACGGGGACCCGTCCCGGTCATGCGTACCGGCCCTCCGCGGTCTCCACGACGTTCGCCAGCAGCATGGCCCGGGTCATCGGGCCGACGCCGCCGGGGTTCGGCGAGATCCAGGCGGCGACCTCGGCCACGCCCGGGTGCACATCGCCGACGATCTTGCCGTTCTCGTCGCGGCTGACGCCGACGTCCAGAACGGCCGCGCCCGGCCGCACGTCCTCCGGCTTCACCAGGTGCGGCACTCCCGCGGCGGCCACGATGATGTCGGCCTGGCGCAGCTGGGCGGACAGGTCGCGGGTGCCGGTGTGGCAGAGGGTGACGGTGGCGTTCTCGGACTTGCGGGTCAGCAGCAGCCCGATCGAGCGGCCGACGGTGACGCCGCGGCCGACCACGGTGACGTGCGCGCCGTTGATCTCCACGCCGTGCCGCCGCAGCAGCTCCACGATGCCGTTGGGGGTGCAGGGCAGCGGGCCGCGCTCGTTGAGGACCAGCCGGCCGAGGTTCGTCGGGTGCAGCCCGTCCGCGTCCTTGGCCGGGTCCATCAGCCCCAGGACGCGGTTGGTGTCGATCCCCTTCGGCAGCGGCAGCTGGACGATGTAGCCGGTGCACTCGGGGTTGTCGTTGAGCTCGCGGACGACCGCCTCGATCTCCTCCTGGGTGGCGCTCTCCGGCAGCTCGCGCTGGATGGAGGCGATGCCGACCTCCGCGCAGTCGCGGTGCTTGCCCGCGACGTACCAGCGGCTGCCCGGGTCGTCGCCGACCAGGAGCGTGCCGAGGCCGGGGGTTACACCCCGCTCCCTGAGCGCCTGGACGCGGGTCGACAGTTCTGACTTGATCGCGGCGGCAGTGGCCTTGCCATCGAGAATCTGGGCGGTCATAGCTCCATCTTCTCAGGTCCGCACACCAACGCTGGACAGCGGATGACGCCGCCCACGACGATGTGGGCCGTCCCCAGTCCCATCCGCGCGAAAGAAGCCAACGTGAGCTACCCGCCCGGTCCCGGCAACCCGTACGGCCAGCAGCCTCCGCAGCAGCCCTACGGTCACCCCCAGCAGCCCCCGGCCCAGCCCGGTTACGGTTACCCGACGCAGCCGCAGCAGCCCTACGGCAGCATCCCGCCGCAGGCCCAGGGCCCGTACGGCCACGGCTACCCGGGCGGCCCCGTCCCCGGCATGCCGCCGTACGCGAGCTGGGGCGCGCGGGTCGGCGCGACGCTGGTCGACTTCCTGGTCGCCGGGCTGGTGCCGATGATCCTGATCGGCATCGGCTACGGGCAGTTCATCGCCACCGTGGTCGACCAGGCCCGGACCTGCGACAGCAGCGGCACCTACGACTGCCCCGCGCCCGCGATACCGGGCAGCGCCTTCGCCCTGATCGGCCTCGGCTTCCTGCTCTCCGTCGCCGGCACCCTGTTCCTCTGCTACCGCGAGGGCAAGACCGGCCAGACGCCGGGCAAGAAGGCCCTGGGCATCAGCGTCCTGCGGGAGTTGGACGGCCGTCCGCTCGGCTTCGGCATGGCCTTCGTCCGCCGGCTGTGCCACGGACTGGACGGCGCCGCCTGCTACATCGGCTACCTGTGGCCGTTGTGGGACGACAAGAAGCAGACCTTCGCCGACAAGATCCTCAACACGGTTGTCGTGAAGACCCGTTAGGCCCCCGGCGAGAATGAGGCGACGTCCCCGGTCCCGCCCCTGCGAAGGAAGTCACCAGTGAGCTATCCGCCCGGCCCCGGCAGTCCCTACGGCCAGCGGCCTCCGCAGCAGCCGTACGGATACCCGCAGCAGCCCCCGGCCCAGCCGGGCTACGGCTACCCGGCGCAGTCCCAGCCGCAGGGGCAGCCGCCGTACGGATACCCGCAGCAGCCGCAGCCGCAGGGGCCGTTCGCGGCGTATCCCGGCGGGCCCGAGGTCATGCCGTCGTCGGCGAAGGCGGCCCGGGCGATGCTCTTCGTGCTCGGCGGGATGCAGATCCTGGGCGGCCTGCTGCTCCTGCTCGGGGCCGCGGCGCTCAAAAGCGTCGACGACACCGACGAGTTGGCCATGCCCATCGGCCTGGTCTACGTGATGGGCGTGCTCTTCCTGGCCTTCGCCGTCCTGTCGATCGGCATGGGCGCCAAGTACAGGACGGGCGGCAACGGCACACGGATCGGGTCCATCGTGATCGGCGTGCTGGTCGCGCTGAGCAGCATCGCCACCATGATCAGCGGCGCCTTCGTGCTGGTCGCGCCGCTCGCGCTCAGCGTGCTGCTGATCGTCTTCGCGGCGAAGGGCGAGACGGCGGCCTGGTTCAGGCGCCCGCAGTACTGAGCGGGTCCTCCCCGTACGCCGAAGGCCCCCGCCTGCGCGGGGGCCTTCGGCGTACGGGCGCGGCGGCCGGTCAGTGGAAGAAGTGCCGCGTCCCGGTGAGGTACATGGTGACGCCGGCCTTGCGCGCGGCGTCGATCACGGCCTCGTCCCGGACCGAACCGCCCGGCTGCACGACGGCCTTGACGCCCGCGCCGGTGAGCACCTCCAGCCCGTCGGGGAACGGGAAGAAGGCGTCCGACGCCGCGTAGGAGCCGGCCGCGCGCTCCTCACCGGCCCGCTGGACGGCGAGCTTGGCGGAGTCGACGCGGTTGACCTGGCCCATGCCGACGCCGACGGTCGCGCCGTCCTTGGCCAGCAGGATGGCGTTGGACTTCACGGCCCTGCAGGCCCGCCAGGCGAAGGCCAGATCGGCCAGCTCATCGGCGGCCAGCGGCTCGCCCGTCGCCAGCGTCCAGGTGGCCGGGTCGTCGCCGGTGGCCTGCAGGCGGTCCTTCTCCTGCAGCAGCACCCCGCCCTCGACCGGGCGGAACTCGGTCACCGCGACGGGCGCCTCGGGGCAGCGCAGCACGCGGATGTTCTTCTTGCGGGCGAGGATCTCGACCGCGCCCTCCTCGAAGTCCGGCGCCACGATGACCTCGGTGAAGATCTCGGCGACCTGCTCCGCCATGGCCGCGCTCACCGGACGGTTGACGGCGATGACCCCGCCGAAGGCCGACAGCGGGTCGCAGGCGTGGGCCTTGCGGTGCGCCGCGGCGACGTCGTCACCGACCGCGATGCCGCAGGGGTTGGCGTGCTTGATGATCGCGACGCAGGGCTCGTCGTGGTCGTACGCCGCCCGGCGCGCGGCCTCGGTGTCGACGTAGTTGTTGTAGGACATCTCCTTGCCGTGCAGCTGCTCGGCGCCCGCCAGGCCCGCGCTGCCGTCCGTGTAGAGGGCGGCGGCCTGGTGCGGGTTCTCGCCGTAGCGGAGCACGTTCTTGCGCTCGTACGTGGCGCCCAGGAAGTCCGGGAAGGGGCTGTCGTCGGCAGGGGCGTACGAGCTCGCGAACCAGCTCGCGACCGCGACGTCGTACGCGGCGGTGTGCTGGTAGGCCTCGGCGGCCAGGCGCTTGCGGGTGGTGAGGTCGAAGCCGCCCTCACGGACGGCGGCCAGCACGTCGGCGTACCGCTCGGGGCTGGTCACGACCGCCACGGAGGGGTGGTTCTTGGCGGCGGCGCGGACCATCGACGGGCCGCCGATGTCGATCTGCTCGACGCACTCGTCCTCCGAGGCGCCGGAGGCCACCGTCTCGCGGAACGGGTAGAGGTTCACCACGACCAGGTCGAAGGGCTCGACGCCGAGCTCCTCCAGCTGCCTGCGGTGGTCCTCCAGCCGCAGGTCGGCGAGGATGCCGGCGTGCACCTTCGGGTGCAGGGTCTTCACCCGGCCGTCCAGGCACTCGGGGAAGCCGGTCAGCTCCTCGACCTTGGTGACCGGCACCCCGGCGGCGGAGATCCGCCCGGCCGTCGAGCCGGTGGAGACCAGCTGGACGCCCGCCTCGTGCAGGCCGCGGGCCAGCTCCTCCAGCCCGGTCTTGTCGTAGACGCTGACCAGTGCGCGACGGATCTCCCGCTTGGTACTCACGGCAACAGAACCTTTCGTCCCTCAATGCGATAGCCGTCGCGGGACAACCGCCCCACGACGTCGACGAGCAGCGTGCGCTCGACTTCCTTGATGCGCTCGTGGAGCGCTTCCTCCGTGTCGTCCGCCCGGACCTCGACCACGCCCTGGGCGATGATCGGGCCGGTGTCGACGCCGTCGTCGACGAAGTGGACGGTGCAGCCGGTGACCTTCGCGCCGTAGGCGAGGGCGTCGCGCACCCCGTGGGCGCCCGGGAAGCTGGGCAGCAGCGCGGGGTGCGTGTTGACGAAGCGGCCGCCGAACCGGGCGAGGAACTCCTTGCCCACGATCTTCATGAACCCCGCCGAGACGACCAGGTCGGGCTCGTACGCCGCCACCGCCTCGGTCAGCGCGGCGTCCCACGCCTCGCGGTCGCCGTGGTCCTTCACCCGGCAGACGAACGTCGGCACCCCGGCGCGCTCGGCGCGGTCGAGGCCCGCGATGCCGGAACGGTCCGCTCCGACTGCGACGACGTGCAGCCCGGCGTCGAGCAGTGCCTGCAGGTTCGTACCCGAACCGGAGACGAGCACGACGAGTCGGGCGGGACGGGAAAGGGGCGGAAAGACTGTGGCCACTGCGGGTCATCTCTCGGGATCCGGCGCTTTGGAGGATCGTACGGCTCGAAGATCGCCGGAATTCCGGGGAACTCTACGAGGCCGTCGACCGTCAGCAACGATACCGGCACACCCGACCGCCCCCACGGGACGGGGGAGCGCGCGGGCGGTAGCGTCTGGGGTGAAGAACGGCGAAGTCACGCGTCCGACAACTCGAGGAGTCGACGGCAAGGGGATGACCCAGGCAAGCATGAGCAGTGGCCGCGGCCACGAGCAGGACAACCCGTTCGCCCCGCCGCCGGAGAACGCGCCCGAGCAGCCCTGGCAGCCGCGCCGGCCGCAGCAGCCCTCCGACTCCGGGGAACAGTCGCCCACGCCCACTCCCCCGCCACCGCCGCCGCCTTCCTGGGGCGGCCAGTGGAGCGAGCGGCAGCCCGGCCGGCAGGACGGGGGCCTCGGCGACCGTCCCGGCGGTGGCGGCTACGGCGGGCAGCGCCCGGAAGGATCCCGCTTCGACCCCACCGACCCCGCGCAGCGACGTGCCCGCTACGCCCTGATCTGCGGCATGTGGGGGCTCTTCTTCGCGCTCTTCCTGGGGTGGACGTACGTGGGGCTGCTGCTCGGCGCCCTCGCGCTGTACTGGGGCGTCAACGCGCTGCGGATGAAGCCCGAGGAGCGCGCCAAGGCCCGCGCCGAGGCGGCCGCCCTGCTGGCCGAGGGCGGTGCCACCCCTCCGCCGCAGCGGCCCATCGACCCCCGCAGCAAGCCGCAGCGCCCGGCCGCGGTGGGCGGCCTGGTCATGGGCGGGCTGGCCCTCAGCGTCGTGGCGGCGACCTTCACGACCCAGCTGGTCTACAAGGAGTACTACACCTGCACCCGGGACGCCCTGACCTCCCAGTCGCGCGACGCGTGCCAGGACCTGCTGCCGTCCCCGGTCCGCGAGCTGCTGCACACGCGCTGACGGGGCGCTACTCCTCCGGCTGATCGTCGGCGGCCGCCACCGCGGCCGCCGCACGACGGGTCCGCGCCCAGCGCAGCAGCAGGGCTGTCGGGGTGCCGACGGCCGCCGTCCAGACGGCCGCCGCGCCCCCGGTGAGCCACCAGGAGGGCCCGAACGCCTCCAGCGCCCCGGTGCCCAGCGGCCCGGCCGCGAACCCGGTGAGCAATCCCATGGCGATCCCGCACACCAGCCCGCCCAGGGCGGCGTGCGCGGCGGTGCGTCCGAGGCCGCGCGGCTCCCGCGGATCGACCGCGAGCAGGCCCACCGCGACGCCGGCGAGCACCGGCACGACCAGCGCCACCCAGGTCAGCGCCGTCCCCGGCCCGGGCTGGGGCAGCGCCGCGAGAAGCGGGAAGTCCGGCAGCACCGGCTCCCCCACCACCCCGGCCGGGCGCACCGCGGCCTGGCTGCCGAGCGCGAAACCGGGGCCGAGCGCGTAGGCCGCGCCCCAGACGGCTGCGTTCGGGATCAGCGCGACGGCCACCGCCAGCACCGCGAGCCGCCCGGACAGCGCCTCACTGAGCCGGGTGAAGGACGCCCCCGCCGCACCGGGGTGCAGCACCAGGGTCACCGCCGTGAGCGCCGCACCGCCCGCGACGAGGACGCCGGCCCCCGCGCCCGCCGAGCGCAGCACGACCGCGGCCTCCCGCACCGGCACCTTCACCGGTACGGACACCGACACCCGGGACAGCCACGCCGGCAGCGGGATCCGCGGCCGCCCCCGCTCCACCCAGGCACCCGCGGCCGCCGCGAGGGCGGCGACGACGGGCACGTGCAGCACGGCGCCGATCGCGTCGCTGCGCACCGGGCCGTACGAGGTGTAGACGACCACCCCGGCGGCCACCGCGAGATAGCCGCCGATCAGCCAGGCGACGGCGGAGCGCGCGGCCCGGTCGTCGGAGGCGGGTGCCACGGCGTCCGCCCCCGCCCGGTACAGCAGCCACACGGGAAACACCATGGGCAGCAGCGGTGTGACGCCGATGGGCGCGGGGACACCGGAGAGGGTCTCGGTGCGCACGAGCTCGCCGCCGTGCGCGACGAGCCAGCAGTCGGCGGCGACGTGGAGGGCGCCGTTCAGTCCGCTGTCGGGGAACGGCGAGATGATCCACAGGAAGAGCACGAGCATGGCGAAGCCGCCCAGGCCGAGGCCCGCGGCGACCACGCCGCCGGTGAAGGCGGGGGCGGACTCGGAGGCTCGCAGGGTCGCGTGGGCGGCCCGGATCCGGAGGACGGCCTGACTCAGGGCGCTTGCGGCACTCACGGCTCTCATGCTGCCAAGAACACCCCCTTTCGCCGTGGCAGCATGCGAATGCCCGTCGTGTCGCCGAATATGACGTTATGCGTTTCTTCATTCGATCCGAGTGGTCGATCGCATGAGCCGCACATCCACGACAAAGGCCGCCAAGGGCCTCAGGAAGCGAAGGCGTTCCCAGCCGGCCAAGGACCCGAAGGCGACGAGGGCCGGGAACGCCGCGAAGACCCCGCAGGTCGCGCAGGCGGCCGGGCCGGGGGAATCCGCCGTGCCCGCAGAGCACGTGGAGTCCGCGGGGGCCGGGAGCACCGCACCGTCCATGGCGACGGGGTCACGGGGCGGAAGCGGCCGCGGCCCCGCCCCGGCACCCGGTCCGCCCGGTCCGCCCGAGGGACGGACGGCGGGCGCCACGGAGACCGCGGAGGTCACCGAGGCGGATGCCGTACGGATCGCCGAGGCGGCCCAGGCCGCCTTCGACGCGCTCTACATCCGCAACGCCCCCGCCCTTCTCCGCCAGGTCGAGCTGCTCACCGGCAACATACGGTTGGCCCGGCACGCCGTGCACCGCGCCTTCGACCTGGCCTGGCAGCGGTGGCCCGAGGTCGCCGTCGACCCCGATCCGGCCGGATGGGTCCGTGCGGAGGCGCACCACCACGCCCTCGCCTCCTGGCAGCAGCTGGTGCCCTGGTACCGCACTCCGCCCAGGGAGCGCAGCCTCTTCCAGCGGCTGCCGCGGGGCGCCCGGCACGCCGTGTTCCTCCACGACGGCCTGGGCCTGAGTCTGCGGCGTACGGCGGAGGAGAGCATGGCCACCACCTCGGCGACCGCCGAGCGGATCGTCCGGGCCCGTGCCGCCCTGGGCGAGGGGATGGCCGCCCGGCTCGGCGACCTGCTGGACGAGCAGCCGCAGCCGGAGTTCCCGGCGGCCATGGTGCGCGAGCTCAGCGAGCAGTGGCTGCGGGTCCGCACGGTGGGAGCGGTGGTGGTGACGGCCGTGATAGCGCTGGTGACCGCGATCGGGCTGATCTTCGGGCCGCTGAGCGACCGCGTGTCCGCCGAACGCGATCACGTCGGGCACCGGACCTCCGCGCCCGCGCCCTGACACCCGCCCCCTGGCACGGACGCGGGCCCGCCCCCCGAGGGGAGCGGGCCCGCGTGCGTTGCCCTCCGTACGGAGGTGAGGATCAGCCCTGCAGGATGGCGCGCGCGAGGCGGGCCGTCTCCGACGGGGTCTTGCCGACCTTGACGCCGGCGGCCTCGAGGGCCTCCTTCTTCGCCTGGGCGGTGCCGGAGGAGCCGGAGACGATGGCACCGGCGTGGCCCATGGTCTTGCCCTCGGGCGCGGTGAAGCCCGCGACGTAGCCGACCACCGGCTTGGTGACGTGCTCGGCGATGAAGGCCGCGGCACGCTCCTCGGCGTCGCCGCCGATCTCGCCGATCATGACGATCAGGTCGGTCTCGGGGTCGTCCTGGAACGCCTTGAGCGCGTCGATGTGGGTGGTGCCGATGATCGGGTCACCACCGATGCCGACGGCGGAGGAGAAGCCGATGTCGCTGAGCTCGTACATCATCTGGTAGGTCAGCGTGCCGGACTTCGACACCAGACCGATGCGGCCGGACGTGGTGATGTCGGCCGGGATGATGCCCGCGTTGGACTGGCCGGGGGTGATCAGGCCGGGGCAGTTGGGGCCGATGATCCGGGTCTTGCTGCCCTTGCTGCCCGCGTACGCCCAGAAGGAGGCGGTGTCGTGGACGGCGATGCCCTCGGTGATCACGACCGCGAGCGGGATCTCGGCGTCGATGGCCTCGATGACCGCGTCCTTGGCGAACTTCGGCGGGACGAAGATGACGGTGACGTCGGCACCGGTCTTCTCCATGGCCTCGGCGACGGAGCCGAAGACCGGCACCTCGGTGCCGTCGAAGTCCACGCTGGTGCCGGCCTTGCGCGGGTTCACACCGCCGACGATGTTGGTGCCGGAGGCGAGCATGCGCCGGGTGTGCTTGGTGCCCTCGGAACCGGTCATCCCCTGGACGATGACCTTGCTTTCCTTGGTCAGGAAGATAGCCATGATGTGGTGACCTTGTCCCTTACTTCGCAGCCAGCTCGGCGGCGCGCTCGGCGGCGCCGTCCATGGTGTCGACCTGCTCCACGAGCGGGTGGTTGGCGTCGGTCAGGATCTGCCGACCGAGCTCCGCGTTGTTGCCGTCCAGACGGACGACGAGCGGCTTGGTGACCTCTTCGCCCTTGGACTTCAGCAGCTCCAGGGCCTGGACGATGCCGTTGGCGACGGCGTCGCAGGCGGTGATGCCGCCGAAGACGTTGACGAAGACGGACTTGACGTCCGGGTCGCCGAGGATGATCTCGAGACCGTTGGCCATGACCTCGGCGGACGCCCCACCGCCGATGTCCAGGAAGTTGGCGGGCTTGACGTTGCCGTGGCCCTCACCGGCGTAGGCGACGACGTCCAGGGTGCTCATGACGAGACCCGCGCCGTTGCCGATGATGCCGACCTCGCCGTCGAGCTTGACGTAGTTGAGGCCCTTGGCCTTGGCCGCGGCCTCCAGCGGGTTGGCGGCGGCGTGGTCGACCAGCGCCTCGTGCTCCGGCTGGCGGAAGTCGGCGTTCTCGTCCAGGGAGACCTTGCCGTCGAGCGCGATGACGCGGCCGTCGGCGACCTTGGCGAGCGGGTTGACCTCGACGAGGAGCGCGTCCTCGGAGATGAAGGTCTTCCACAGGGTCTGCAGGATCTCGGTGACCTGGTCGGCGACGTCGGCCGGGAAGTTGGCCGCCTCGACGATCTCGCGGGCCTTCTCCGGGGTCACGCCCTCGATGGCGTCCACCGGGATCTTGGCGACGGCGTCGGGGTTGGTGGCCGCCACCTCCTCGATCTCCATGCCGCCCTCGACGGACGCGATCGCCAGGAAGGTCCGGTTGGCGCGGTCGAGGAGGAAGGAGACGTAGTACTCGGAGGCGATCTCCGGGGCCAGCTCCGCCAGCATCACCTTGTGGACCGTGTGGCCCTTGATGTCCATGCCGAGGATCTGCTGGGCCTTCGCCACCGCGTCCTCGGGGTCCGACGCCACCTTCACGCCGCCTGCCTTGCCACGGCCGCCGGTCTTCACCTGAGCCTTGACGACAGCCTTGCCACCGAGTCGCTCCGCGACCTCGCGCGCCGCCTCAGGCGTGTCGATGACTTCACCGGCCAGCACCGGTACACCGTGCTTGGCGAAGAGGTCCCTCGCCTGGTACTCGAACAGGTCCACGCGCGTCCGTCCTTGGTAATCGCGGGTTCGTTGTCTGCGTGAGCGTGCCGGGGGCGGTCGTCGCTGACGTCTTCGTAACGATCCATGCGTACGGTCGTACGGGGGGCGCACACGTCGGCCGAGCACGCGGCATGTCCGTCTCGCAGGTTATCGCCGCATGGGCGGCACGGGTAAATCGGAGATGGCGCGAGAGCGGTGAGAACAGTCACAGACCAGCCGAACGGGCGGCTCCCGCTCTCCTTCGCGGGAGCCGCCCGGCCGGTACGGCGGACCGGTGAACCGGTCAGCCCAGGTGCTGGACGGGGCCGGGGACTGCCGCCCGGGCGACGCCCCGGACACCGGAGGCGGCGCTGGAGGCGAGCGGCGTGGCGTCGTCCCCCGCGGTGACCGTCACGTCCTTCACGAACGGCCGCACGTAGCTCGCCACGCCGCCGGTGAGCGGGCCGGTGCGGTAGGCGACGCCCTCGCCGAGGCCGCCGCTGTCGCCGGCGACACCGTCCGCGAGGGGCCGGGTGCCGGCCACGACGGCCCGCGCGGCCGGCGCGACCGCGTCCGCGGTGCCGTCGGCGAAGACGGCGGCACCGTCCGCGACACCGCCGGCGAAGGGCGGCACCTGGCCGGCGACGCCGGTGGCGAAGGGGTTCACCTCGCCCGCCACTCCGGTCGCGAACGGCGTGACGTCCGCCACGACGTCCTGGGCGAGCACCCCGGCGTCGCCCACGGTCCGGCCGGCGACGGGGGTCGCCGCGCCGACCGTCCTCACGGCCAGCGGGGGCAGCGCGTCCTGCGCGGTGCCGTCGACGACGGGACCGGCGGCGGTCACGGCGTCCTGGGCCCGCTCGGTCTCCAGGTGGGGGGCGAAGGCGGACAGGGGGCCGAAGAGGTAGTCGATCTCGTCGCCGGCGGCAGGGACCTCGACGCCGGAGGCGGCGCGGGTGGCCGCGCCCGCGGCCTCGGTGGCGGTGCCGGTCGTTTGGGCGGCACGGGCCGTCGCATCGGTCTCGGCGACGGCGGACACCTCGGCGGTGGCCTTCGCGTGCGCGGCCTCCGCGGTGTCGACGGCGACGTCGGGCACCGACACGGGGCGCATGGGCAGTTCGGCGGCGTTGGCGGACGCGGCACCGATCGCGACGATGCCGCTCGCGGTGGCGGCCACATAGAGGGAACGACGGATTGCCTGGTTCATGGTGGTTCGGATCCTTCGGGTGCGATGGATCGGAGATCACCCGTGCGAAGAGGGGATCATCCGGCTGGGCAGACCTGTTCCGCCCCCGCGCGGCAGGTCACGGAGCGGGGGGAGAGGGCTGCCCTAGCCGGGGAATTCGAGGACTTCGCGGTACTGCTCGAGGAGCGGCGCCGTACCGGCCCTACGGCCGCGGACACCGGTCGCGGGCCGCGGGAAGGCCGCGGCGGAGAACGCGGCGGCCTGCGGGTCGCCGCCGGAGGAGGACCTGTACTGCGCCGTCGTGGTGACGGGGTCGCCACCGTCCCGGCCGGCCGGGAGGCGGAACGGGCCGTCGTCGCCGCCGGCGCTCACCGCGGCTCGTCGCGTGTCCGTGCCGGGCGGGCCGGGGAGGCCCGCCGCCGGGAAGGACGTCGGGCCGAACCGCGGCGCCTTCCGCACGAGGCCCTCGCGGGGCGCGGTGGCGGCATCCGCCGGTGCGGCGCCGGGCGCCGGGGAACCGGCGGACGGTGCCGTGCCGGGCACGACAGGCCGCGGGACCAGGTTCGCGGCCCGGGGCGGAAGAACGTCCAGTACGGGCCCGGTGAGCGCGACCGGGGACAGGTGGCCCCCGCGCAGCGCGCCGCGGACGGACGTGCGGGTGCCGCTGAGGGCCGGCTCGGCGGCGTCGGTGCCGGGGAGCGCGCGGGCGGTGTCATGGACGGGGTCGGCGATGCGCCCGCCCCGGGCGGCCGGACGGGCCGCCGTCCCGGACGGTGACCTCGTGTCCTGGCGCTGAACGACCCGGGCCACGGGGCGCAGCGAGCCGTCGCCGGACGGGGCCGCCGCCGCCACGGCCGCCGAAGCCGGCGCGGTGGGCGGCTCGTTCGCCTGCGCGCGGTCCCCGAAGAGGAAGCCGAGGACCAGCAACGCGCCGAGGAACACCGCGATCCGCAGCGCACGCGACCGCGCCGCCGCCCGCAGTACGCACACGGCGGTGCGCGGCTGCGGGAACGCGGTCACGGACGTCACGGTCGGGGGGTCCTCCACCGTATGGAATCGGACGGAACGCGGTGTTCCGGAAGCACGGGGTGGCATCCTCGCACAGGGGGTCGGGGCCCGCGCAAGCCCGATGTCACTGACGGGTCGCCAGATCCGGTACGGGCAGGGGCCGCTTTTCGATGGCGGCGGCCATGACCTCGGGGAAGAGATCCGGGGTGCAGGCGAACGCCGGTGCCCCCAGCGCCGCGAGCGCCGCCGCGTGTTCCCGGTCGTAGGAGGGCGCGCCCTCGTCCGACAGCGCCAGGAGTGCGACGAACTGCACACCGGAGGCCTTCATGGCCGCGACCCGCTTGAGCATCTCGTCGCGTATGCCGCCCTCGTAGAGGTCGCTGATGAGCACGACGACCGTCTCCGCGGGCCGCGTGATGTGGGACTGGCAGTAGGCCAGCGCCCTGTTGATGTCGGTGCCGCCGCCGAGCCGGGTGCCGAACAGCACGTCGACCGGGTCGTCCAGATGGTCGGTCAGGTCGACGACCGAGGTGTCGAAGACGACGAGCCGGGTGTCGATGCTGCGCATCGAGGCGAGGACGGCGCCGAAGACGGACGCGTAGACCACGGAGGCCGCCATCGATCCCGACTGGTCGATGCAGAGCACCACGTCCTTCTTGACCGCCTGCGAGGCGCGGCCGTGGCCGATCAGCCGCTCGGGCACGACCGTGCCGTGCTCGGGCAGGTAGTGCCGGAGGTTGGCGCGGATCGTGCGGTCCCAGTCGATGTCCCCGTGCCGGGGGCGGTTCACCCGCGCGGAACGGTCCAGAGCGCCGGTGAGCGTGGCCCGGGTCCGGGCCGCCAGGCGCTTCTCCAGGTCGTCCACGACCTTGCGGACGACGGCCCGCGCCGTCTCCTTCGTCGTCTCGGGCATCGCCTTGTTCAGCGAGAGCAGGGTGCCGACCAGGTGGACGTCGGCCTCGACCGCCTCCAGCATCTCCGGCTCCAGCAGCAGCGCGGACAGCCCGAGCCTGTCGATGGCGTCACGCTGCATCACCTGCACGACGCTGCTGGGGAAGTACCTGCGGATGTCCCCCAGCCAGCGCGCCACCTGCGGCGCCGAGCCTCCCAGGCCCGCGCTCCGGGGGGCGGGCGACCCCCCGCCGTCGCGGGGGGCGGTCCCGTAGAGCGCCTCCAGTGCCTGGTCCATCGCCGCGTCCCGGCCGGTGAGCTGCCGTCCCGTGCCGTCGGCGGGACCACCGCCCAGCACCATCCGCCAGCGCCGCAGCCGCTCGCCGGCGTCCACATCCGTCATGTGTCCTGACCCCCCGTCCGTTCGCCGAGACCCAGCAGCAGCCGTGCGGTGGACAGCGCCGCCCCCGCCCGCTCCTCGTCGAGCCGCGGGCCGAAGCCCGCGAGGCCCTCCCCCGCGTCTCCGTCCACCGCTCTCCCGCCCGCCGGGCCCCGCCGCACCAGCTCCCCCACCGTGCGCCGCACCCCCCGGTCGAACCCGCCGAACGTGCGCCGCAGCAGCGGCAGTACGTCGTCGAAGGCCGCCGCCGGGACCCCGGACAGCCAGCCGTCGACCAGCGCGAGCAGCCGTTCGTCGTGGACCAGCAGCATCCCGCCACCGGCGAGGAACCCCTCGACCCAGGCGGCAGCCTCCTGCGGGGGCGTGCCGTGCGACAGGGCGAGCCCCATCAGCCGGGCCACCTCCGCGGGATCCAGCCGCCCGTCGTCGAGCAGCAGCCGTGCGGCGCTCCCGCGCAGCAGCCCCGGTACGCCCCGGTCGCGCACGGCCAGCGTCCGCAGCACCCCCGCCCAGCGGTCGCGCAGCGCGTCGTCGCCGAGCAGGACCAGGGCCTGCTGCACACCCTCGACGTGCCCGCGCATCTCACCCGCGCCGTCCGCGTCGAGCCCCGCGCACGCGGGCGGCAGGCCCACGCAGACCCGCTCCGCGAGCCCCCACGCGACCTCGCGCAGCGCCTCCGCGTCCGTCCCCCGCACGTCGCCGTAGCGAACGGAGCGCACAAGCGCCGGCAGCGCCTGAGCGAGGTGCGCGACGTCCGCGTCGAGCGCGGCGCGGTCGGCGAGCACCCGCATCACCTTCGGCAGGGCGTCCGGCAGCCCGGCGAGCAGGCAGCGTTCGGCCAGGCCCGTCACGTCGGCGAGCGTGCCCGCGGTCACCGCCGCGTCCTCGGCCCGGGCGGTGGCCGCGGATTCCACGGTGGTGCCCCACACCCCCGCCTCGGCGACCCGCACCGCCAGCTCCGGCTCCCAGCGCAGCCGCCAGCTCTCGCGGAAGGTGCCGGTGGCGGCCGTACGGGAACGGGCCGGCTCGCCCCAGTGGACGCCGAGCATCCGCAGCCGGTGCAGCAGGCGGCTGCGGCCCGCGTCGGTGTCCTTGCGCAGGTCCAGGTCCACCTCCTTCTCCGGGGCCTCCGGCTTCATCCGCAGCCTGCGCTGCTCGCGCGCCAGGTCGCGGGCGAGCGGCACCGCCGGGGCGCCCTCCGGGACCTCGCCCAGCACGTCCCCCACGACGAGCCGGTCCCGTATCAGCGCCAGCGGCACGTCCGATCCGTCGCACATCACCGCCCGTATCGCGTCGGTGGTCTCGCCCAGCCCGGCAAGGGGGCGCCCGCGCAGGGTGGCGAGGGTGTCGGCGAGCCGCACCGCCTCGATGACGTGCGCGGAGGAGACCGGCAGATCCTCCTCCCGGAGCAGGCCGGCGACCTTGGTCATCCACCGCGCCACCGGACGGTCGGGCGCGGTGAACAGATGGCGGTACCAGCCGGGGGAGTCGATGCCGGCCCCGTAGCCGCTGGCGCGGGAGAGCCTGCGGTGTGTCCAGGGCACCCAGGTGACCTCGACCTTCGCCTTGGGCAGGCCCTTGAGCAGGGCCCGGTCGGCGGTCACCCCTGCGTCGCGGGCGAGCGCGGGCACATGCCAGGCCCCGCACACCACGGCCACGCTCCCGTGCGCGCGGCGCGCCTCCCGTATCCGCAGCCGCATGTGCGCCTCGCGCACCGCGTCCTGCGGGTGGCCACCGTCGCCGTACGCCCCGCGCAGCGCCTCCATCGCCTCGGCGAGCGCCCCGAACGCGGCGAGCGGGTCGGCGTCCCCCTCCGCGTCCCCGCCGCGGTGCTCGACCGCGTCCTCCCACCATCGCTCGGGGTCGTCGTAGCCGGCCGTCCGCGCGAGCACCGCGAGCGGGTCGACGCGCGCGTCCGCCGCGCCGGCCATATCCCCATCCCCTTCTTCCCTCTCCTCCTCTCTTCTCCCCTGTCCCTCAGGCGCGTCCGTCTCCTCCCGCAGCACGAGCGAGTGCGCGGCGGGCAGATCGATGAAGCGCACCGGCACCCCGCGTCCGGCCGCCCAGCGGATCGCCTCCCACTCCGGGGAGAACTCCGCGAACGGCCAGAAGCCGGCCCGGGACGGCTCGTCGACGACATGGGCGAGCAGGGCGACCGGCGGCCGCATCCCCGGATCCGCGGCGAGCCCCAGCACCGCGTCCGCCTCCGGCGGGCCCTCGACGAGCACGATCCGCGGCTCCAGCCGGTCGAGGGCGGCGCGCACGCCGCGTGCCGAGCCCGGGCCGTGGTGCCGCACCCCCAGCAGCGCCACCCCCTCCGCACCGGTCACGGCGTCACCTCGCGGCAGGCGCGGTAGAAGTCCTTCCAGCCCTCGCGCTCCCGGACCACGGTCTCCAGATACTCCTGCCACACCACGCGGTCGGCGGCCGGGTCGCGGACCACCGCGCCGAGGATCCCGGCGGCGACGTCCCCGGCGCGCAGCACGCCGTCGCCGAAGTGCGCGGCCAGGGCCAGGCCGTTGGTGACCACCGAGATCGCCTCGGCCGTGGAGAGCGTGCCGGAGGGGGACTTCACCCTGGTGCGCCCGTCGGCGGTGACGCCGCCGCGCAGTTCACGGAAGACGGTGACCACCCGGCGGATCTCGTCCGCGCCCTCGGGGGCGGCCGGCAGTTCCAGCGAACGCCCGAGCTGGCCCACCCGGCGGCTGACGATGTCGACCTCCTCCTCCACGGTCGCGGGCAGCGGCAGCACGACCGTGTTGAAGCGCCGGCGCAGCGCGCTGGACAGGTCGTTGACGCCCCGGTCCCGGTCGTTGGCGGTCGCGATGAGGTTGAACCCGCGCACCGCCTGGGTCTGGTCGCCCAGCTCCGGTATCGGCAGCGTCTTCTCCGAGAGGATGGTGATGAGGGTGTCCTGCACGTCCGCGGGGATACGGGTCAGCTCCTCCACGCGCGCGATGCGCCCCTCGGCCATGGCCCGCATGACCGGGCTCGGGACCAGGGCCTCCCGGCTCGGCCCGTTGGTGAGCAGCCGGGCGTAGTTCCAGCCGTAGCGGATGGCCTCCTCCGGGGTGCCCGCGGTGCCCTGCACGAGCAGTGTGGAGTCACCGCTGACGGCGGCCGCGAGATGCTCGGAGACCCAGGTCTTCGCGGTGCCCGGGACGCCGAGCAGCAGCAGGGCCCGGTCGGTCGCGAGGGTGCTGACGGCGACCTCGACGATCCGCCGCGGGCCCACGTACTTGGGTGTGACGACGGTGCCGTCGGGGAGCTCGCCGCCCAGCAGATACGTGGCGACCGCCCACGGTGACAGATTCCACCGGGCCGGACGCGGTCTGTCGTCGGCCGCCGCGAGAGCCTTGAGCTCATGGGCGAACGCGTCTTCGGCGTGCGGCCGGAGTGCGGTGTCCACGGACATGGTTCTCCCCCTGTTCTCACGTGGAGCGGATGGTGCGGACGCCCCGTCAGCCCCCGGGGGCGTCCGCGTTTCCCACGATGGCGCACCCCACTGACAATCCCGGTCCACCGTCAAGAACCCGCAGGTCAGGGCCGTTTGTCAGTGCCCGCCCGTACCGTCGTCGCCATGGACGGGATGGACGAACAGCGGCCGGAGCGGTGGACCGCCGACCAGGTCCTGGCACTCGCGCCGGACGCGTCGTCGCGCAAGGCGGGGACAGGGCTGGCGACGGCCGCGCGGTGGTCCGGGACGGGGTCCTGGGACACCGCGGTGTGGGGGCTGTGCCCGGGCAGCGGCGGCGAGCCGTACCGGACGGTGGTCGACACGGCCGGGCCCGGCTGCAGGTGCAGTTGTCCCAGCCGGAAATTCCCCTGCAAGCACGCGCTCGGGCTGCTCCTCCTCTGGGCCGGGGGCGAGGTCGGGCCGGCCGCCGGCGGGGACGGCCGGCCCGACTGGGTCACCGAGTGGATCGACGCGCGCCGCGCGCGCGAGGAGCGCAGGTCCCAGGGCGAGCGCGGCACGTCCGGCGGCGGTGACCCGGAGGCGGCGCGGAAACGGGCCGAACGCCGGGCGGGGCGGGTCGCCGCCGGGGCCACGGAGCTGGAGCGGCGGCTGGCGGACCTGCTGCGGGGCGGTCTGGCCGGGGCGGACCGCGAGGGGTATCAGCGCTGGGACGAGACGGCGGCGCGCATGGTCGACGCCCAGGCCCCCGGACTCGCCTCCCGGGTGCGCGAGCTGGGCGCGCTGCCCGGGGCGGGCGGCGACTGGCCTTCGCGGCTGCTGGAGGAGACGGCCCTGCTGCATCTGCTGGCCAGGGGCTATCTGCTGGAGGACCGGCTGCCGGAGCCGCTGGCGGCCACCGTGCGGTCCCGGATCGGCTTCACGGTGGATTCGGCGGAGCTGCTGGCCGGGCCGACCGTGCGCGACCACTGGCTGGTCCTGGCACAGCACGACACCGCCGACGACCGCCTCACCACCCGCCGGACGTGGCTGCACGGCGAGGCCACCGGCCGGACCGCGCTGCTGCTGTCCTTCGGGGCGGCGGGCCGGGCGCCCGAACCGGCGCTCCCGGTCGGCCTCCGCCTCGACGCGGAGCTGGCCTTCCACCCCGGGGCCCATCCACTGCGGGCGGCGCTCGGACCGCGGCACGGCGCCCCTCTGCCCGGCCGGATGCCGCCGGGCGTGCCGGTCGCGGCGGCGCTCACCGCGTACGGCGAGGCCCTGGCCGGCGATCCGTGGCTGGACTCGTGGCCCGTCGTGCTCGCCGGTGTCGTGCCGATACCGGGCGGGACGGGCTGGCAGGTGGCGGACGCGGCGGGGAAGGACGCGGTCCCGGTCCCGGCGGGAGGCGCCGGTGCCGGGGCGGGGCTGTGGCGCCTCGCGGCGGTCTCGGGGGGCCACCCGCTGACGGTGTTCGGCGAGCTCGGCCACCAGGGCTTCCGGCCCCTCACGGCCTGGGACGGCGCGGACACGGGGCCGGTGCGGCTGACGGCGTGAGCCCGGCGGCCGGCCGTCGCGGAGACGACGACGAAGGGGGAACGATGACGAAGACCTGGGCCGAGCTGGTCGGCACCGCGCTGCTCGGCACCGACCGCAGAGGCGGCACACCCGCGGAGCTGCTGGACTGCGCCGCCCTCGCCGTCGTACGGCGTCGTGCCGGACTGCGGCCGGCCACCGCGGGGGCGCGGCCGGCCGCGGCGCCGGACGACCCGCGGCCGCCACTGCCCGACGCGGCACGGCGACGGCTGTCCCTGCTCCTGGCGGACCGCTCCGTCGGGGGCGGCGGGGGCAGCCGGCGCGGAGCCGCCCCCAACCTGGCCGAGTTGCTGCCGCAGTGGCTGGCCGAGGCGAACGCGCGGGGCTACGCGGCCCCGCCCGAGCTGCTGCCCGCGCTCCTGGACGCCGCCCGCGCGCGGACCGATCTGCGGCCCGAAGCGTTGGCGCTGGCCGGACCGCGCGGGCTGTGGCTGGCCGAGCTGAACGCGGACTGGCGGTTCGCGCTGCGCGCCGGGGCGCCGGGTGTCGTGCCGGACGTCGCTGACCCGCGGGCCGTGCGGGCGCTGTGGGAGGAGGGGCTCTTCGCCGAACGGGTGTCCCTGCTGGCCCGGCTGCGGGCCCGCGACCCGGGGCAGGCGCTGGAGCTGCTGCGTTCCGGATGGGCCGGCGAGCGGGCCGAGGACCGGCTGATGTTCCTGGACTCGCTGCGCGAGGGCCTGTCGCCGGCCGACGAGCCGTTCCTGGAGCAGGCACTCGCCGACCGCAGTCGCAATGTGCGCGCCACCGCCGCGGAACTGCTGTCGGCCCTGCCCGGCTCCGCGCTCGCCACCCGGATGGCCGCACGGGCCAGGACGTGCGTCGCGTGGGATCCGGCGGGCGGCCGGATCACGGTGGAGGCGCCCTACGAGTGCGACACCGCCATGGAACGCGACGGTGTGGTGGCGATACCGCCCGCGGGGCGCGGGGAGCGCGCGTGGTGGTTCGGCCAGGTGGTGGACGCGGCGCCGCTCGGCACATGGCCGGCGCGCTTCGGCGGCCGGACGCCCGAGGAGATCATCGCGCTGCCGGTCGCCGACGACTGGCAGGCCGATCTGCACGCTGCGTGGTGCCGGGCCGCGGTGCGCCAGGGGGACGCGGCCTGGGCCCGCGCCCTGCTGGGCCCGGCCCCGACTCCGGCGACGGCCGTCAGCCCCGTCGGGGACCCGGCGAAGCTGCTGTCGATCCTCCCGGCACCGGAGCGGGCGCAGTGGGTGGCCCGCTTCATCGCCGCGCACGGCCTGTCGGAGGCGTTCCAGATGCTCGCGGTGTGCGCCGTGCCCTGGGCGGAGCCCCTGGGCAGCGCGGTGGTGGACGCCCTGGACATCGCGCGGGACGCGGGCAGCTACCCGTGGAGCTTCAGCGGGGTGATGGGCCTGGCCGAGCGCTGCCTGGATCCGGCGGAGGCCGATCGCGCGGCCCCGCTGGCCGCGGTGCCGGCGGAGTCCGCCGACACCTCCCCGGGCGCCGGGGCGTACTGGGCGGAGGCCTTCCAGCGGCTCGTCGGCACCTTGCGCCTGCGGGCCGCCATGCTTGAGGAACTGGCCTGAGCCGACCGCGGCACGGTGGGCCGGTGACGCCGTTGGGGCCGGCAGGCCGGTGACGCCGCTGGGCCGGTGACGCCGGCGGCGTCGGCGCCCGCGCCCCGCCCGCCGGCGCCGCCCGCCTCCGGTCAGGCCTGCGCGGGCTGCCGCAGGTTGTCGTTCACCCAGGCGACGACCTCGGTGGTCGGCGTGCCCGGGGTGAAGATCGCGGCCACGCCCAGTTCCCGCAGCGGGGCGATGTCCGCCTCCGGGATGATCCCCCCGCCGAAGACCTTGATGTCGGCCGCGTCACGCTCCTGGAGCAGCTCGATCACCTTGGCGAAGAGCGTCATGTGGGCACCCGAGAGGATGGACAGCCCGATCGCGTCGGCGTCCTCCTGGATCGCGGTGTCCACGATCTGCTCGGGCGTCTGGTGGAGACCGGTGTAGATGACCTCCATGCCGGCGTCCCGCAGCGCCCGCGCGATGACCTTGGCCCCGCGGTCGTGGCCGTCCAGGCCCGGTTTGGCGACCACCACACGGATCGGTCCGGACACTCCCATCGCTGCCTCCATACACGATTGCTGCGCTCAGCGGGCACATGCGTGAACGAACGTTATCGCCAGCATCCCCCGTGCGGACAGTTTCACGAAGTGCCCCGAGGGGGAAATCACACATGGGACACGTTCACGTTAGAAACGCGTTCGGCCCGTGGTCGTCCATCGTTCGGCAGGCGACACGGGCCGTCGCGTTCTCGGCGCACGGGGGACAGGGCCGTCTCCGTGTGCCCACGGGAGGTAGGCCATGGGCGTCCTGTCTTTCGGTGTCGGAGATCGCCTGGTGCGCCAGGCGGCCTACGTACGAGCCGCCGCGATCGAGATCGCCATTCTCACCGGGCATGTCTTCCTCTACCCGACCGGCATCTTCCAGGAACGCGGGCCGCAGCCGCCGGCCGGCGACTCCGAGGAACCGCCCCGCCTCCCCACCGCGGGCCGGAGCCATCCACCGGTGCTCCTGCTGCACGGCTTCGTGGACAACCGTTCGGTGTTCGCGATGCTGCGCCGTTCACTTCGCCGGCACGGCTGGCCGCATGTGCAGGCGCTCAACTACTCGCCGCTGACCTGCGACATCCGCACGGCGGCGGCCCTCCTCGGGCGTCATGTCGAACAGATCTGCGAGCAGACGGGGCACCACCAGGTGGACATCGTGGGCCACAGCCTCGGTGGGCTCATCGCCCGCTACTACGCGCAGCGGCTGGGCGGCGACACGCGGGTGCGCACCGTGGTCACCCTGGGCACCCCGCACGCCGGGACCCGGGCGGCACCGCTGCTGAACCCGCACCCCATCGTCCGCCAGATGCGGCCCAACTCCGACCTCATCGAAGAGCTGGCCAAGCCGGCACCCGGCTGCCGTACCCGGTTCGTGGCGTTCTGGAGTGATCTGGACGAGCTGATGAGCCCGGTCGAGGCCGCCCGTCTGGACCACCCCGACCTCATCGCCCGGAACGTCCATGTGGCGGGGGTCGGGCATCTGACCATGCCGGTCCACGCGGCGATCGCCGCCGGAGTCCGGCAGGCGCTGCTGGGCGAGGAGCTGGCGTCGGGGGCCGTGGACGCGGCTTGACGGCCTTGCACCCATAACCATCGAAAGGCCATCGAACACAACGCATCGGGGATGCCTGAATCCTGCCGAAGATTGTGGCCGTCGGCCGCAGGGGGATACAGTCGCCGCTAATTCTCCTGCTGCCGAGGCGAAAGAGAAGCGGTGAACGACCGTCATCCGGCGGGGTACGCCCCCGAGTACAGCGCCTACGGGTACGAGGGCTATTCCGACGCCTCGTACGCGCCCGTGGGTGCTGCCCATGCGGATGACGACCCCCTCTTCGGCGCCTGCCAGGGCTACCCCGCCTACGACACGGGGTCCTACACCACCGGCTCGTACGACACGACCGCGACCGCGTACTGGCCCTCGACGCCGGCCGCCCCCGCCTACGGCGACTACACGGGCACGACCACCGGCACCTGGCATCCGGACCCCGCGCAGGCCCAGCCCGCGGCGGCCTACGACTACGCGCAGTACGAGCACACGGCCGTCCACGGCTACGAGGAGCCCGAGGCCGCGCACGGCCACGTGCCCGCGCCCCGCACCTACGAGCAGCCGGAGCAGTACGACACCGGAGCCCACGCCCCCGAGGCCTACCGGCCGCAGGCGTACGAGCCCGACGGGTACGACTCCGAGCCCTACGAGGCCGAGTCTTACGAGAGCGAGCCCTACGGGGCCGACGCGTACGACGTCGCCCCGGACCCCGACGCCGCCGACGACGACGCGGAACCGGAGCTGGACCCCGAGTACGAGGGTGACACCGCAGTGGCCGCCGTGCCGCGCTCGCGCGGCGCCGGCGGCAGCCGCCGGCGCCGCCCGGCACGGCGTTCGGCGCTGCTCACCGTCGCCGTCCCCTCCGTGGCGGTCATGGGCGTCGCGGCCTGCGCCGCCGCCGTCACCGTGAACACCGAGGACGCAGACAGCAGCCGCACCCAGGCCGACGGCGCTCCCGAGGCGGCCAACGCCCCGACCACGAAACTCGACCAGCAGCTCGCCGGAGTCAACCGGGACGTCGACGACTTCGCCGACCGCGCCAGCCGCACCCAGGAGCGCATCGACCTCAAGGAGCGCCAGGCGCTCGAGCGGGCGAGGAAGGCGGCGGAGGCGGCCCGCAAGGAGGAACTGCGCCCCAAGTTCCTGCTCCCGGTGAAGCAGCACGGCCTCAGCGCCTACTTCGGCCAGGCGGGCGTGAACTGGATGTCGGTCCACACCGGCATCGACTTCCCGGTGGACTACGGCACCCCGGTGATGGCCGCGACCGACGGCGTCGTGCGCACCCAGTGGAACAGCGCCTACGGCAACATGGCCATAGTGACCGCCCCGGACGGTACCGAGACCTGGTACTGCCACCTGAGCAGCACCAAGATCCGCTCGGGCTCGGTCAAGGCCGGCGAGGTCATCGCCTATTCCGGCAATTCCGGCAACTCCACCGGACCGCACCTGCACTTCGAGGTGCGCCCCGCCGGCGGCGCGGCCATCGACCCGCTGCCGTGGCTGCTGAAGCACGGTCTCGACCCGCGCTGAGCCGCACGCACCGAGCCGCACCCGCCGGGAGGCAGCCGACCCGAGGGCCGAGGCGCGAAACCCCGGACCCCGGGTCCCGGGCCCCCGTGACCGCGAGGCCCTACAGCTTCTCCACCGGCGCGTAGCGCAGCAGCAGCACCTTGGGCCGCTCGTCGCCGAAGTCGATGGTGGCCTTGGCCTTGTCCCCGCTGCCGTCGACCGAGACGACCGTGCCCAGCCCGAACGTGTCGTGGGTGACCCGGTCCCCCACCGCCAGGGCGATGACCGGCCGGTCCTGCGTACGCCGTGTGGCGAAGCCGGAGGGCCCGCTCTTCGACGAGGACCGCGACAGCATCGAGGCCGCCGCCGACACCGAGGCGGACGGTGCCGGGGAGGAACCCGTGCGCCTCCACTCGATGAGCGGCTCCGGGATCTCCTCCAGGAACCGGGAGGCCGGGTTGTACGAGGGCTGGCCCCACGCACTGCGCATGGTCGACCGCGTCACGTACAGCCGCTGCCGCGCCCGCGTGATGCCGACGTAGGCGAGCCGGCGCTCCTCCTCCAGCTCCTTGGTCTGGCCGAGCGCGCGCATGTGCGGGAAGACCCCGTCCTCCATGCCGGTCAGGAAGACCACCGGGAACTCCAGGCCCTTGGCGGTGTGCAGGGTCATCAGCGTTATGACGCCGCCGCCCTCGTCGTCGTCCGGGATCTGGTCGGAGTCGGCGACCAGCGCGACCCGCTCCAGGAACTCGGCGAGCGTGCCGGGCTCCTCCTCGGTGCGCTCCTGCTCGAACTCCAGGGCCACCGCCGCGAGTTCCTGGAGGTTCTCGATGCGGGTCTCGTCCTGCGGGTCGGTGGAGGCCTGGAGCTCGGCCAGGTAGCCCGTGCGCTCCAGCACCGCCTCCAGGACGGTGGCGGGACCGGCGCCGGACTCCACGATCGTGCGCAGCTCCTCCAGCAGCTCGTTGAAGCGCTTGACGGCGTTGACCGAGCGCGCGGCCATGCCGAAGGCCTCGTCGACCCGGCGCAGCGCGGCCGCGAAGGAGATCCGCTCGCGCGAGGAGAGGGCGTCGATCATGGCCTCGGCGCGCTCGCCGATACCGCGCTTGGGCACGTTCAGGATGCGGCGCAGCGGGACGGTGTCCTCGGGGTTGGCGAGCACGCGCAGGTAGGCCAGGACGTCCCGGACCTCCTTGCGCTCGTAGAAGCGGACTCCGCCGACGACCTTGTACGGCAGTCCGACGCGGATGAAGACCTCTTCGAAGACACGGGACTGCGCGTTGGTGCGGTAGAAGACCGCGACCTCGCCGGGACGTGCGTCGCCGGCGTCGGTGAGCCGGTCGATCTCGTCGGCGATGAACTGCGCCTCGTCGTGCTCCTGGTCGGCGACGTAGCCGGTGATGACCGGGCCCTGCCCGGCCTCCGTCCACAGGTTCTTCGGGCGGCGCGAGGCGTTGCGCTCGATGACGGCGTTGGCGGCGGTCAGGATGTTCTGGGTGGAGCGGTAGTTCTGCTCCAGCAGGATCGTGCGGGCCTGCGGGTAGTCCTCCTCGAACTGGAGGATGTTGCGGATGGTGGCACCGCGGAAGGCGTAGATGCTCTGGTCGGCGTCGCCGACCACGCACAGCTCGGCGGGCCCCTCGCCGCCATCCTCCGCGTCACCGGTCCCGACCAGCTCGCGCACCAGGGTGTACTGGGCGTGGTTGGTGTCCTGGTACTCGTCCACCAGGACGTGCCGGAAGCGGCGCCGGTAGTGCTCGGCGACGTCCGGGAAGGCCTGCAGGAGGTTGACCGTGGTCATGATGATGTCGTCGAAGTCGAGCGCGTTGGCCTCGCGCAGCCGCGACTGGTACATCGCGTAGGCCTCGGCGAGCTTCTTCTCGAAGGGGTTCTCGGCCTGGCCGGCGAAGGTCTCCTCGTCGATGAGCTCGTTCTTGAGGTTGGAGACCTTGGCGCTGAAGGACTTCGGCGGGAACTGCTTCGGGTCCAGGTCGAGGTCGCGGCAGACCAGGGCCATCAGGCGCTTGGAGTCGGCCGCGTCGTAGATGGAGAAGCTGGAGGTGAAGCCGAGCCTCTTGGACTCGCGGCGCAGGATGCGGACGCACGCGCTGTGGAAGGTGGAGACCCACATCACGTTGGCGCGCGGGCCGACCAGCTGCTCGACGCGCTCCTTCATCTCCCCGGCGGCCTTGTTGGTGAAGGTGATCGCCAGGATCTGGCCGGGGTGCACCTTGCGGGCACCCAGCAGGTACGCGATGCGGTGGGTGAGCACCCGGGTCTTGCCCGAGCCGGCACCGGCGACGATGAGCAGCGGGGAGCCGGTGTGCTCGACGGCGGCGCGCTGCTGCTCGTTGAGCCCCTCCAGCAGCGCGGCCGGGTCGACGGCCGGGCGGTGGGCACCGTCCCGGTAGTACGCGTCCCGGTCGACGGGCACGTCGAAGCGCCCCTCGAAGAGGTCGTCGGGGACCGTCTCGGGCTCGTCCTCGGGAGGCGGCGGGGGCTGCTCCTCCCTCGGTTCGAGGCCGGCCAGGAAGCTGTCGTCAAAGAGGCTGCTCATCGCCTCCCGAGTCTAGGCCGTGGGACGGACAGCGTTGCCCCGCTTGCCCGAGCCCGCCCCGGGCGGGCCGCCGGACCGGTCGGGGCCGCGGCCCCGCGTACGGTCACTCGGGGCCGCGGCACCGTCACGCGGAGCCCCGGATCGTGAAGGTCACGAAATGATTGCGGACAATTCGAACACCAGGGTTCCCACAGACCCCCGCAGTTGACTACCGTGCCGCATCAGGCGGTCCGCTCCACGCGGCGGCGACCGTGCCGTCACGGGCCGCCTCCGCTGAGTCCGGCGACCGCCGGAGCCGGGGACCCAATGACCTTGGGGTGAATCGGCCCGTACGAGCGCAGCACGCGCCCGCGCGGACCGTAGGGCGGCCTTCCGAAGCCCGAACCCGACAGCTAACCCGGTAGGCGGTCCACGGAAGGAGCCGCCTGACTTGGCGACCCACCGCAAGCCGCGCCCGCGCGCGCTGACCGTTCCCGGCCCCCGCGCCGCCGTGGGACTCACGACCGCCGCGCTGGCCACCGTCACCCTCTTCGGCGAGAGCGCGAGCGCGGCGCCCGCCTCCCCGGACAAGCCCTCCATCAGCGAGGTCAAGGCCCGGGTCGACAGGCTCTACCACCAGGCCGAGGCCGCCACCGAGCGGTACAACGGCGCCAAGGAGCAGACCGAGACGCAGCGTGCGCGCGCCGACGCGCTGCTCGACCAGGTGGCCCGCAAGACCGAGACGCTCAACGACGCCCGCCGCACGATAGGCGAGTACGCCGCGGCGCAGTACCGCGGCGGCGGTCTGGACGGGACGACCAGCTTCCTGCTCTCATCCGACCCGCAGCAGTTCCTGGACCAGGCGCATCTGATGAACCGCCTGTCCGACCGCCAGGAACAGGCGATGGAGACCTTCCGTACCCAGCAGGCCGAGACGACGCGGAAGCGCGCGGAGGCCGTCGAGAGCCTGCAGAAGCTGACCGAGGCGCAGCAGCGGCTGAGCGCGGAGAAGACCGCGGTCAAGCAGAAGCTGGCTGCGGCGCAGAAGCTGCTGAACAGCCTCACCGCCCAGGAGAAGGCGCGGCTGGCGGCGCTGGAGAAGAAGCGCCAGGAGGAGGCCGCCGCCAAGGCCGCGGCGATCGCCGCCAAGGAGAAGGCCGCGCAGGAGGCGGCGGCGAACGACACCGCCTCGTCGGGGTCCTCCACGGGCTCCTCGTCCGGTTCGACGTCCACGGCGTCCGGGACCTACGCAGCCAAGGCGGCGAAGGCGATCGAATTCGCCCGCGCCCAGCTGGGCAAGCCGTACGTGTACGGCGCCACCGGCCCGAACTCCTACGACTGCTCGGGCCTGACCCAGGCCGCCTGGGGGGCCGCGGGAGTCTCCATCCCCCGCACCACCTACGACCAGGTCGACTTCGGCAGCCGTGTCACGGCGGACCAACTGCAACCCGGAGACCTGGTCTTCTTCTACTCGGACGTCACCCACGTCGGCCTCTACATCGGCGGCGGCCAGATGATCCACGCCCCGCACACGGGCACCGTCGTCAAGATCGCCCCGATCACCGAGATGCCGATCTACGGCTACGCCCGGATGGCCTGAGAGCCCCGGGAAGGGCTCAGGTCCACAGCACCGCGATGAAGATGTTGGCGGTGGTCAGCGCACCCACGGTGCCGAAGGCCGCCGCCGACACCTTCTCCTCGTCGCGCTTGACGTAGACCAGGCCGAGGATCACCACCAGGATCGCGAGCTTCACACCGATCTTGATGTTGTTCACCGGCTGGTCGTCGGCCTGGTTGAGGCCGACCAGCACCGCGCCCGTGACCAGCATGGTCAGCGCGCCGTGCAGCATGCCCGGCACGAAGCGGGCCTCGCCGCGCCCCATGGCCTTCATCTGGGTGAGGAAGCCGCCCAGCAGTGCGGCGATGCCGATGATGTGCAGGCCGACGAAGAGGTTGATGAGTACGTCCATGGCTCAGGACCCTAACCGCGCTCTTACCAGCGCTCGGCACCGAGGGTGCCCTGTTCCGGCACATCGGTCAGGGGCGGACTGCAAGTGACCAGGTCACCCGTCGAACAGCGGTCATCCGCGGGCAGGCCGCGGCCGAATCGGACCAGTCCCGCACAGTCCGGCACTCCCCCGCGACGTCCAGGTTTAGCGTCCTGACCCAGGTGGCCGACCCCACTGCCGCAAGGACCCCGTCCCCGGCACGGCCACCCCCGCCGAAGGTCCGGCGGTGGACGGCTCCCCGTCCGCCCGCCGCCGGACCACCGGGGGGCGTACGGACGGCACCCCGGAAGGAGTGACGGCGCGTGGCGTCGCACAGAAGGCCCAAGGAGCGCGGTCTCGCCGGCACGACCGCGCGCACCGCCGCCGGTCTCGCCCTCGCCGGCGCGGCCTCCGTGACGATGTTCGGGGAGACCGGGCACGCCGAGCCCCGGCTGACCACCGAGGAGGCCAGGGCCCGGGTGGACCGCCTGTACGAGGAGGCCGAGCAGGCCACCGAGCAGTACAACGGCGCGAAGGAGAAGGCGGACACGGCCACCGAGCGGATCGAGCAGCTCCAGGACGAACTCGCCCGCAGGACCGAGCGCCTCAACCGCACCCGCGACGGCCTCGGCTCCATCGCCACCGCCCAGTACCGCAGCGGCGGCATCGACCCCGCCGTCCAGCTCGCCCTCGCCTCCTCCCCCGGCGACTACCTGGAGCGGGCCGGGATGCTGGACCGGATGAGCAGCCGGCAGACCGCCGCGCTGCGCGTCCTGTCCGCCCAGCAGCGCGAGATCGAGCAGGTGCGCGCCGAGACCCGCGCCGAGCTCGACGAACTGCGCGGCACCCGCGCCGAACTCGCCCGCCACAAGCGCACCGTGGAGCAGCGCCTCGCCTCGGCCCGGCAGCTGCTGGGCCGTCTCACCGCCGCCCAGCGCGCCGCCGTGCTGTCCTCGGACGGCCACGGTTCCGCCGACCCCCGGGCCGGCCGCGGCGCCGCCGGCTCCCGTTCGGACCTGGCGCCCGTCGCCGCCCCCAACGCGCGCGCCGCCCGTGCCGTCAACTTCGCGTACGACTCGCTGGGACTGCCGTACGTCTGGGGTGCCACCGGGCCCTCGGCGTACGACTGCTCGGGCTTCACGCAGGCCGCGTGGCGGGCGGCCGGGGTCTCCCTGCCGCGCACGACGTACACCCAGATCAACGCGGGCACCCGGATCTCCCGCTCCCAATTGGAGCCCGGGGACCTGGTGTTCTTCTACTCGGGGATCAGCCACGTCGGCCTCTACGTCGGCAACGGCATGATGATCCACGCCCCCCGCACCGGTGACGTCGTCAAGCTCGCCCCGATCGACCAGATGCCCTTCGCGGGCGCCACACGACCGGCGTGACGCCCCGGGGCCGGGCCCCGGCCCGGCCCCTCAGACCAGCCGGCGCGCGGTCGCCCAGCGGGTGAGCTCGTGCCGGTTGCTGAGCTGGAGCTTGCGCAGCACCGCGGAGACGTGCGACTCGACCGTCTTCACCGAGATGTAGAGCTGCTTGGCGACTTCCTTGTACGCGTAGCCGCGGGCGATCAGCCGCAGCACCTCGCGCTCGCGCTGGGTGAGCCGGTCCAGGTCCTCGTCGACCGGCGGGGCGTCGGTGGACGCGAAGGCGTCCAGGACGAAGCCGGCCAGCCGGGGCGAGAAGACGGCGTCGCCGTCGGAGACCCGGAAGACCGAACTCACCAGATCGGGGCCGGTGATGGTCTTGGTGACATAGCCGCGCGCGCCGCCGCGGATCACTCCGATGACGTCCTCGGCGGCGTCGGACACCGACAACGCCAGGAAGCGCACCGGATGTTCTGCGTCGGTCATGAGCCCGGCGCAGCGCTTGAGCACCTCGACCCCGCCACCGCCCGGCAGATGGACGTCGAGCAGCACGACATCGGGCCGCGTCGCGGTGATGACGGAGACCGCCTGGTCGACGTCGGCGGCCTCGCCGACCACCTCGACCCCGGTCCGCTCGGTCTCACCGATCTCGGCCTGCACCCCGGTGCGGAACATCCGGTGGTCGTCGACGAGGACGACCCTCACTCGCCGCTCCGTGCTCACGACGGCCTCCCTGGTTCCTGGGACCTGTCCATCTCCAGCTCCACTTCCGTCCCCCCGCCCGGCGCGGAGCGCAGCCGCGCCTCGCCGCCGTTGCGCCGCATCCGGCCGATGATCGACTCGCGGACGCCCATCCTGTCCGACGGTACGTCGTTCAGGTCGAATCCGGGCCCGCGATCGCGCACCGACACGAAGACCCTGCTCTCCTCGACCTCCGCGTACACCTGCACGGGCTCGTTCCCACCGTACTTGGCGGCGTTGACCATGGCCTCGCGGGCCGCCTGCATCTGCGCCACCAGGCGTTCGTCGAGCGGGCAGTCGCCGACGCACACCACCTCCACGGGCACCCCGTGCGCGTCCTCCACCTCGGCCGCGGCCCGGCGCACCGCGTCGGCCAGTGTGACCGGCTCGTCGTCCTTGCCGTTGCCCTCGGGCCGGTACAGCCAGGCCCGCAGCTCGCGTTCCTGCGCGCGGGCCAGCCGGGCGACCTCGCGCGGGTCCTCGGCGTTCCTCTGGATCAGCGTCAGGGTGTGCAGGACGGAGTCGTGGACGTGCGCGGCGACCTCGGCCCGTTCCTGCGCCCGGATGCGCGCGAGGCGTTCCGCGGACAGGTCCTGGGTCATGCGGACGAGGTACGGCCCGGCGATCAGCGCCACGCCGACCAGCACGGCGAGCGAGGCCTGGAGAATGGTGCCGAGGTGGCTGACCGAGCCCTGCACGACGAGGAAGCCGGTCACACCCACGCCGACGAGGATCACCCCGGCGGCACCGCGCGCGAACGGCAGCAGTCTCTTGCGGCGGCTCAGCTCCGCCCAGCGGGCGCGGCGGGCGTTGTCGGCCTGGCGCCACACCAGGGCGACGCCCAGCCCGATCAGCAGCAGCGGCCAGACGTAGGCGTTGGCCTTGCCGAGGTTGAGGTTGTCCAGCAGGATGCCGAGGCCGATGGCGAGCGCGATGAGCGCGACGATCTGGCCCCGGTCGGGCCGGCGTCCGGCGAGCCATGAGCGGGCATTGCGCGGCTCCTTGGCCTCGACGACACCGCCGACCCCGAGCGGCACCACGAACCAGAAGACCGCGTAGAGCAGGATGCCGAGGCCCTGGATGGTCGCCAGGACGACGAACACGACGCGCACCCACGCGACCGGCAGTCCGAGGTGCCCGGCCAGACCGCGGGCGACGCCGCCGATCACCCGGCCCTCGGAGCTGCGGTAGAGCTTGCGGACCGGGTGCTCGGCCGGGTCCGGGGACGCGAGGTACGACGCCCCGGTGGGCGGGCTGGTCGGCGGTCCGGCGGCTGGCATGTCCCGATCGTCACATGTTTCGCGGACGGTGGGTATCAGGGTTGGCCCCCATGCGGGGTCAGGGTCGTTCCGGATACCGGCACGCGTCCCGGGCCGCCACCATGGAGCCATGACGGAGCAGTACACGCAGGCGGCCGAGGCACCGCCGGGCCGGCGCCTGGCGCGCAGCCGCAAGCCGAAGGTGATCGCCGGTGTCTGCGAGGGGGCGGGGCGGTACTTCGACATCGACCCGGTGATCTTCCGGATCGTGCTCGGCGTACTGGCGCTCACCGGCGGCCTGGGGCTGGTGGCCTACGGCCTGGCGTGGCTGCTCGTCCCGATGGAGGGAGCCGGCGAGAACGCCGAGAGCGAGGCCCACCGGCTGCTGTCCGGGCGGGTGGAGGGCACCGCGCTGACGGCGGTGCTGGTCGCCCTGGTCGGCTGCGGGCTGTTCCTGTCGATGCTGGGCAGCGGCGGCAACCTGGCCTTCTCCCTGGGACTGCTCGCGGCCTTCGCGGGCGCCGTGTACTGGTCGGTGCAGAAGCGGCAGGCCACCGAGGCTCCCGCGCAGGCGGCCGCGCCGCCGCCGACCCAGCCGCCGCCGCAGCCCGCCACTGCGGCGTGGTGGAAGGAGACCGCGGTCGAGGACGCTCCCACTGCGCCGGGGGCCGGCGGCTATCTGTGGGGGCCGGACGACGGTCCCGCCGATGAGGAGCGCGACCGCCGCGAGTGGCGGGACCGTCGGCGTGCGGGACGGCGCGAGGGCGCCTGGCTGGGCGTGGTCGTGTTCTTCCTGGCCGCGGCCGCGGCCGCGACCGGCATGGCCGCGTCCTGGTCCTCCCAGCCGCTGGGCACGAGCCTGCAGACCGGCTTCGGGTCCGCGCTGGCCGTCTTCGGCCTGGGCTTCGTGGTCAGCGCCCGGTGGGGGCGGCTCGGCGGCGGCACGGTCTTCGCGGTGCTGCTCACCGCCGCGGTGCTGGTGGGCTCCACGGCGCTGCCGCGGTCGATCGTCACCGACTGGAAGCAGCGCACCTGGGCGCCCACCACCGTGGCCGCCGTGCAGGACTCGTACGAGCTGGGCACGGGCCGGGCGACGCTGGATCTGTCCGGGCTCCGGCCCGGCGGGCGCACCGTCTCGACGCGGGCTCAGGTCGGCGCGGGCCAGCTGGTGATCAGGATCCCGGAGGACGTCAGTCTGCGGATGCACGTCCAAATCGGCCTCGGGGACGTGCAGTTGCCCGGTGAGAGGGAGAAGGACGTCGACGTCCAGCCCAGGGTGAACCAGAAGGTGACGCTGGATCCGGCGGACGGGAAGAAGTCCCGGGGCACGCTGGAGCTGGACGTGGAGATGGGTGTGGGACAGGTGAGGGTGGTGCAGTTCTCGTGAGACGGCATGGATTCGAGCCCTCGGCGCTCTTCACCGGCCTGGTGCTGCTCGGCCTGGCCACCGCGTTCCTGCTCGACGCCGCCGGCGCGTGGAAGCTGACCGCGGCCACCGCGGTGCCCCTGACCTGTGCCGGTCTGGGGCTCGCGGCGCTCGGCGCGGTCACCTCACGTGTGGTCCGCGGACGGTCGACGGCCCGCCGCTCAGGCGAGGCCGCGCCGTCCCCGGCCCCGGCGTCCGGCGATCATCGCGTCGACGGACAGTAGCGGGGCGCCGGCGAGGACCAGCGGCAGCCAGGCCATCAGGTAGACGAGGTCGTTGCCGTAGTAGTACGGCTGGGTGGCCCAGCTGACGGTGAGCCACAGGCTCAGCGAGATCAGCGCGCCGCCGAGGGCGGCGATCCTGCTGAGCAGGCCGACCAGGGTGCCGATGCCGACGGCGATCTCACCGAAGGCAATGGCGTAGCCGAAGCCGTGCGGGTTCTTCAGGGCCAGGTCGATCATGCCCGGGATCGCGGCGCTGCCGCGCACCGCGTTCAGGGTGCCGACGAGCGAGCCCGGGGCGCTGTCGTTGAAGAAGATGTCGGACATCAGTTTGTCGAAGCCGGCGTAGACGAAGGTCACGCCGAGGAAGATGCGCAGCGGCAGCAGCGCATAGCGCCGTGCCGTGTCCCGCCACGGTCCCTGGCTGGGGAACCGCTCCGTGTCTCTCGTACCGCCCATGCCCGGTATGCCCGTCACGCTCATGACGTCCGCCCTCTCCCAACGCACGTGCCACCAGCCCCCTCCCGGAACCGATTCTCCAGGAGCGCCCCAGGAGATACGTAGGCGAACCGGCCGTCGTTCAATCAAAAATCCCTGAATTCTCGCGGGCTATCCGCTCATAGGTGGGCTGGTAGTTGATCCATGCGACCAGATCGTGTCCCAGTTGCTCACGCGTGGCGAGCGCGTCCTCGTGCGCGATCCACACCGGCTTGCCCGCCGCCTTCGCGCTGAGCTGCACCTGGCAGGACTTCTCCATCGTCATGAACCACCACGCCGCCGAGTCCACGGTCTCGCCGACCGTCAGCAGCCCGTGGTTGCGCAGGATCACCGCCTTGTGCTCCCCCAGTACCACCGCGACGCGCCGTGCCTGCGCCTCGTCCACCACGACCCCGGTGTACGCGTCGAACAGCGCGTGGTCCTCGTAGAAGGCGCACGCGTCCTGCGTGATCGGCTCCAGCCGCTCCCCCAGGGCGGCCAGCGCCCGGCCGTAGGTGGAATGGCTGTGCGCCACCGCGACCACGTCCGGGCGGGCGCTGTGCACATGGGCGTGGATGGTGAACGCCGCCTGGTTGACGTGGTGGCGCCCCTCGACGACGGCGCCGTACTGGTTGACCAGGATCAGCTCCGCCACGGTGAGATGCCGGAACGGCACCCCGAAGGGATTGACCCAGAAGTGGTCCGTCAGTTCCGGATCGCGCACGGTGATGTGCCCCGACACCCCGTCCTCGTACCCCAGCTCCCCGAACGCGCGCAGCGCCACCACCAGCCGCTCCTTGCGATGCCGGCGTTCCGCGGCGGGGTCCTCGAAGGTGGGCGGCAGTGCGAAATGGAGCTGATCGGGGGGTATGGGCTGCGGCGCGGTGTCGGTCATGGCGCGGAAGTTACCCCGAGGTACCGCAGATGAACAGGGGCGATACCAGGTTTCCCCGGTATCGCCCCAAGCCGGCCCCACTCAGGGGGCTACTCCCACTCGATGGTGCCCGGGGGCTTGCTGGTGACGTCCAGCACGACGCGGTTGACGTCCGCCACCTCGTTGGTGATCCGGGTGGAGATCCGGGCCAGCACCTCGTACGGCAGCCGCGACCAGTCCGCGGTCATGGCGTCCTCGCTGGAGACCGGGCGCAGGACGATGGGGTGGCCGTAGGTACGGCCGTCGCCCTGGACGCCGACGGAGCGGACGTCGGCGAGGAGGACGACCGGGCACTGCCAGATCTCGCGGTCGAGGCCGGCGGCGGTCAGTTCCTCACGGGCGATGGCGTCGGCCTCGCGCAGCAGGTCCAGGCGCTCCTTGGTGACCTCGCCGACGATGCGGATGCCCAGGCCCGGGCCCGGGAAGGGCTGGCGCTGGACGATCTCCTCGGGCAGGCCGAGTTCCTGGCCGACCATGCGGACCTCGTCCTTGAACAGCTTGCGCAGCGGTTCCACGAGCTGGAACTGCAGGTCCTCGGGGAGGCCGCCCACGTTGTGGTGGGACTTGATGTTGGCGGTGCCGGTGCCGCCGCCGGACTCCACGACGTCCGGGTAGAGGGTGCCCTGGACCAGGAACTCCACCGACTCCCCGTGGGCGCCGGCCTCGGCGACGATCTCGCTCGCGGCCTGCTCGAAGACCCGGATGAACTCCCGGCCGATGATCTTGCGCTTCTCCTCCGGGTCGGAGACCCCGGCGAGCGCCGTCAGGAAGCGCTCCTGCGCGTCGACGACCTTCAGCTGCACGCCGGTGGCGGCCACGAAGTCCTTCTCGACCTGCTCGGACTCACCCTTGCGCATCAGGCCGTGGTCCACGTACACACAGGTCAGCTTCTCGCCGATGGCCTTGTTGACCAGGGCCGCGGCGACCGCGGAGTCCACGCCGCCGGACAGGCCGCAGATCGCGCGCTTGTCACCGACCTGGGCGCGGATCGCGGCGACCTGCTCCTCGACCACGTTGTGCGTGGTCCAGTTCGGGGCGATGCCGGCGCCGCGGTAGAGGAAGTGCTCCAGCACCTGCTGGCCGTAGTCGGAGTGCAGGACCTCGGGGTGGTACTGGACGCCGTAGAGCTTCTTCTCGTCGTTCTCGAACGCGGCCACCGGCACCAGGTCGGTGGAGGCGGAGACGGTGAAGCCCTCCGGGGCGCCGGAGCAGGTGTCGCCGTGCGACATCCACACCGACTGCTCGGCCGGGGTGCCCTCGAAGAGCGTGGAGCCGGTCTTGCCGACGTGCAGCGGCGTACGGCCGTACTCACGGGCGCCGGTGTTGTCGACGGTGCCGCCGAGGGTGATCGCCATCAGCTGGAAGCCGTAGCACATGCCGAAGACCGGGACGCCCGCCTCGAAGAGCGCGCGGTCCAGCCGCGGGGCGTGCTCGGCGTAGACCGAGGAGGGACCGCCCGACAGGATGATCGCGGCGGGCCGCTTGGCCAGCATCTCCTCGACCGGCATCGTGCTCGGCACGATCTCGCTGTAGACCCTGGCCTCGCGGACGCGGCGGGCGATGAGCTGGGCGTACTGCGCCCCGAAGTCAACGACGAGGACGGTGTCGGGGGCGGCTGGGGTCGCTGATGCCACGGTGGGCCTTCCGGCGGTGTCGAACGTGGGGTCCTCACCGAGTCTACCGGGGCCCACGGCTTTACTTCCCCGCCCCGAGGGCTCACACTGTGCGACATGCTCAGCAGCACGCTTTTCGCGTTTACCTATGGCACCGGCTGGTCCGGCTGCCATGGTCGTGCTGTCTGATCGCGCACAGAGCGCGTACCGACTTCACCAGGCGCCCCGGGCCACACGGCCCGGGGCGCCTCGCGTTTCCCGTCCCGGGCGGTCCGGGGGCCCAGACCCCGAGGAGACACCCCATGAGCAGCACCACGGCAGCAGCGCAGAGCACCGCCACCGGCGGCGGCACGGGCGAGGACACCGGCACCGTCGACACCGCCGGCGTCATCGCGGACGCGCGCGGGCGGATCGACGACCTCGACGCGAGGATCATCGCGCTCGTGAGGGAACGGATGACGGTCTCGGCCGCCATCCAGCGCGCCCGCATCGAGTCCGGCGGCCGCCGGGTGCACCTCTCGCGCGAGATGGAGATCCTCCACCGCTACAGCGACCAGCTGGGCAAGCCCGGCACCGCCCTCGCCATGACCCTGCTCGAGCTGTGCCGCGGCCGGGTCTGAACCCCCCGCGGCCACGGCCCTGTGACCCGTTCGGGGGGCATCACCCGTACGGCACGTGACCGCCTCCGGATGCCTTCGTTGAATCCGGTGTCCGCGCCAGCCAGGCGCGGTCACCTTGGGCCAGGGAAGCAAGACGTCGAAACACCACGCGTGGACACCGCTCAGACGCAGCTGGGCGGGGTGCCACCGGAGCGATGAGACGCGCCCGCGCGAGTGGAAGCAATGCGGCCGCGTCGTGGGACCTCGCTCCGGTGATAGTGACCGGACGGCAGGGGACAGCAGCCCGGTCACGACTCAAAGTGGCGGTCGGTTCCGGGGACGCCCGGGACCGGCCGCTCTGCGAGGAACACACTACTCATTTCGCGGCACTTGGGCAGGTATCCGACCCACGATCGGGTGAGTCGGATCACACATCAAGGTTTCGGGAACCCGTACACCCCCGTGCCTGCCACACGGGTCTGACCGGCGCATCACCACCGCACCGGCTCCAAGGGCCCACCACCGTGAAGCTTCGCCGTACCCTCGCGGCCGCCGCAGCCTCGGCGGCCCTCGTTCCCGCAGACGTGGACGAATCCGAGCCGCGGACCGGTGGCAAGACCCCGGTGACCAAGCCGTCCGGCGACACGGAGATCGGCTCGCAGGCGGAGACCGGCACGTCCTCGTCCCTGCCGCTCATCGCGACCGTCGGCGGTGTCGCCATGGTCGTGGGCGCGGGCACGATCTTCACGGTCCGCCGACGCAGGAGCGGCGCCGCCGCCTGAGCGCGGTGACGTGCGAAACGGCCGAGGGGGCCGCATCCCGTACGGGTGCGGCCCCCTCGGCGTCCGGCGGTGATCAGGCCTTGGGCGGGACCGGCGGCACCGGGAGCAGCGGCAGCCGGAGCGCGCCGAAGGCGTCCGCGGGGACGGCGGGGCGCTTGGGCTCGACCGCGGCGACACGGCGGTAGGCCGCGCCCTGGGCCGGACGCGGGTCCGCCTCGCCCTTGTTGGGCCACAGGGACATGGCGCGTTCCGCCTGGGCGGTGATGGTCAGGGAGGGGTTGACCCCGAGGTTGGCGGAGACCGCGGCGCCGTCCACGACATGGATGCCCGGGTGCCCGAAGAGCCGGTGGTACGGGTCGATCACGCCGTGCTCGGCGTCCTCACCGATCGCGCAGCCGCCGAGGAAGTGGGCGGTGAGCGGGGTGCCCATCAGCTCGCCGACGTTGCTGCCAGCGAAGCCGTTGATCTCCTCGGCGAGCAGTCGCGCGGCCTCGGCGCCCTCGGGGATGAAGTCGGGGTTGGGCGCGCCGTGCCCCTGGCGGGCGGTGAGCAGGCCCTTCCCCAGGCCCTTGGGCTTGCGGTAGGTCGTCAGCGAGTTGTCCAGGGACTGCATGACCAGCCCGATGATGGTGCGTTCGGACCAGCGGCGATTGGACAGCGACCGCATGAGCAGCACCGGGTGGCGCGCGCAGTGCGCCAGGTAGGCGAGGCCGCGGGGCAGTCGGGTGCCGTGCGGGACCTGCAGGATGGACAGCCCGCCCATCGAGTTGGAGCCCTTGCCGTAGCGGACCGGCTCGATGTGGGTGTTGTCGTTCGGGTGGATCGAGGACGTGATGGCCACGCCCCGCGTGAAGTCCACCCGCTTCTCGCCCGTGCGCTTGCGGTAGCGGCGGCTGTCGGTCTGCGCGCCCACCAGGGCCTCGGAGTTGGTGCGGGTGAGCTCCCCGAGCCGCGCGGAGACACCGGGCAGCCGGCCCGCGTCACGCATGCGGTGCAGCAGCGTCTGGGTGCCGTAGGTGCCCGCGGCGACGACCACGTACTCGGCGCGCAGGACGCGCGGGGCGGCCTTGCGGCGGCGGTCGGTCGGGACGACGATTATGTCGTAGCCGCCCTCGGGGTTCTCCGCCAGGCCGGTGACCGTGGTCATCGGGTGGATCTCGGCGCCCGCCTTCTCGGCGAGGTACAGGTAGTTCTCGTTGAGGGTGTTCTTCGCGCCGTGGCGGCAGCCGGTCATGCACTCCCCGCACTCCGTGCACGCGCGCCGGGACGGGCCGACGCCGCCGAAGTACGGGTCGGGGACCTCGCCGCCGGGCGCGGCCTTGGCGTCGCCCGTGGCGTCCTGGCCGTCGCCGAAGAACACGCCGACCGGGGCCATGTGGAAGGAGTCGCCCACGCCCATCCGCTCGGCGGTCGCCTTCAGGTGGACGTCCGAGGGGGTCATGGTCGGGTTGAGCCGGACGCCGAGCATCCGCTTGGCCTGGTCGTAGTACGGGGCCAGCTCCTCCTGCCAGTCGGTGATGTGCCCCCACTGGCGGTCCTCGAAGAAGGCCTTCGGCGGGACGTAGAGGGTGTTGGCGTAGTTGAGCGAACCGCCGCCGACACCCGCGCCCGCCAGGATCATGACGTTGTCGAGCAGGTGGATGCGCTGGATCCCGTAAAGGCCGAGGGCGGGGGCCCAGAGGTAGTCCTTGATGTGCCAGGAGTTCTTCGGCAGCGACTCCCGGGTCCAGCGGCGGCCCGCCTCCAGGACGCCGACCCTGTACCCCTTCTCGGTCAGGCGCAGCGCCGAGACGGATCCGCCGAAGCCGGACCCGATCACGATCACGTCGTAGTCGTAGGACATCGGCTCACCCTCCATCAGCGGAGCCTCAGGGCCTTCATCACGCGAAGGCTGCGGCTCATGAAGGCCGCGTACTTCTCGTCGTCCATGCCCAGCGAGGGGGCCATCGGCAGCAGCCGCTGCGTCGCCACGGTCTGCGCCTCGGTGTACTTGAGGATGCCCTCGGAACCGTGCCGTCGGCCGAGCCCGGAGTCCTTCATGCCGCCCATGGGGGACTGCACGCTGCCGTAGGCCGAGGCGTAGCCCTCGTTGACGTTGACGGTGCCGCTGCGCAGGCGGGCCGCGACACGGGCGCCGCGGCGGGTGTCCTTCGTCCAGACGCTGGAATTGAGGCCGTACGGCGTCGCGTTGGCGCGCTCGATCGCCTCGTCCTCGTCGGTGAAGCGGTAGACGGACACCACCGGGCCGAAGGTCTCCTCCGCGCACACGGCCATGGGCGGCTCGACGCCGTCCAGGACGGTCGGCTCGAAGAAGTACGGGCCGACGTCGGGGCGGGCCCGGCCGCCGGTGAGGACGGTGGCGCCCTTGGCGACGGCCTCCTCCACGTGCCGGGTGACGGTCTCCAGCTGGCGCTCGCCGGCCAGCGAGCCCATCCCCGCGCCGTAGGCGAGGGCGGTGCCGAGCTTGAGGGCCTTGGTGCGGGCGGTGAAGCGCTCCAGGAAGGCCTCGGCCACCGACGCGTGCACGAAGAGCCGCTCGATGGAGATGCACAGCTGGCCCGCGGAGGAGAAGCAGGCGCGGACCGCGCCCTCGGCCGCCTTGTCGAGGTCGGCGTCCTCCAGGACGAGCAGGGCGTTCTTGCCGCCGAGTTCGAGGGAGACGCCGATCAGGCGGGCCGCGGCACGCGTCGCCACGTCCCGGCCGGTGCGGGTGGAGCCGGTGAACGACACGTAGTCGGCGTGCTCCACGACCGCGGGACCGACGACCGGGCCCTCGCCGATGACGATCTGCCAGACGTCGGCGGGCAGTCCGGCCTCGATCAGCTGCTCGCGGGCCCACAGGGCGGTCAGCGCGGTCTCGGTGTCCGGCTTCATCACGACGGCGTTGCCGGCGGCGAAGGCGGGCAGCGCGTCGCCGATGGAGAGCTCCAGCGGGTAGTTCCAGGGCGCGATCTGGCCGACGACACCGCGAGGGTGGCGCAGCTCGCTCACCTTGGTGAGGGTCGGGATGGCGCCGGTGTGCCGCTTGGGCCTCAGGTAGGACGGGGCCTTGACGCCGTAGTGCCGGGCGGCGACGGCGACCGCCTGCACCTCCTCGTGCGCGTGCAGCCGCGTCTTGCCGGTCTCCAGCTGGATCAGGTCCAGCACCTCCGCCTGACGGGCCAGCACCAGGTCGTGGAAACGGAGCAGCACCGCGGCGCGGCTGCGCACGGGCGTCGCCGCCCACGCCTTCTGCGCCTCCCGCGCCCTCTCGTAGGCCGCCGCCACGTCCTCCGGTGTCGACTCGGGCAGCTCCGCGAGCTTCTCGCCGGTCAGCGGCGTGTGGTTCACGGTACGGCCGCTGCCGCCGACGCCCCGCGTCAGCCGCGCGACGAGGTCCGGGGTCACCACGTCAGCGGCCGTCCTGGTGCCGGAGGGGGCGACCGGATTGCCGTTACCGGCAGTAGGAGAGTCCGTCATGGCGGGAGCGTACGACGGGGTGGCACCGCGTGCATACCCGTCAGTAGCCAGTTTTCGCGATGACGCCAGTAAAAGCTGGCAGAAACGCCCCGGCCGGGCCGCGGGCCGTGATCGAGCCCCCTACCCGGCGACGAACGTGCCGCGGGCCGTGTCGAAGTAGCTGCGGCCCTGTTCCGCCTGCTGGAGCGGTGAGGAGACCCACAGGTCGTACTGGCGGCCGTCCTCCTCCCAGCACAGGTCGAAGGTGCGGCGGGGTTCGCCGGGCGTGAAGCCGTCCCAGGTGAACTGCCAGAGCGCGGCCGGGCGCCCGTTCTGCGTGGTGGGGGTGACGAAGCCGTCCCGGTAGCCCCGGTACGCGGCCGGGCCCGATGCGTCCTGGGCCCGCATGACCGCCTCCGGGCCTTCGGGGTCGGGGCTCTGCGTACGGATGCCGACACGGAACTCCTTGCCGGCGGAGTAGTAGTAGATCCGCGGCGGTTCGAGGGAGCGCCGGAAGCCCCCGGGCAGGGCGAGCGAGAACCCGGCGGGGTCGTCGACCGTGCGGAACCCGGCGGGAAGCACCGAGATGCTCGGGGTCGGGGTGGGCGTCGCAGTGGTCGGCGTCGGGGTGGGGGTCGGCCGCCCGCCGGTCGCCGCCGTGGAACGGCCCGTGCCGCCGCCCGCCGGGGATCCCCCCTGCGGCAGCAGGGACGCCGCGGCGACACCGGCTCCCGCCAGGACCGCGACGGCCAGCGCCGCGACCAGCGGCGCACGCCGGCGCCGCGCCCGCGGGGGCGGTACGTCCCGCGCCTCCGCGTCCGGCACGGGCAAGGGCGCCGTGGCGGGCGGCACACCGGTGTCCGCGTACGCCCCCAGCAGCGCCTCGGTCTCCTCAGCCGCCAGCCGCCGCTCGGGCTCGCGCCGCAACAGGGCCTCGACCACCGGCAGCAGCGGCCCGGCCCGATCCGGCGGCCTGATCTCGTCGAAGACGACGGCGTGCAGCACCTCGCCCAGGGAGTCGCGGCGGAACGGCGACCGGCCGAGGACGGCCGCGCACAGCAGGACGCCCACCGACCACAGATCGGAGGCGGGCCCGGCGGGCTGCCCCGACATGCGCTCGGGGGCGGTGTACTCGGGCGAGCCCACGAAGTCCCCGGCCCGGGTCAGCGTGGTCGTGCCGGCCACCCGCGCGATGCCGAAGTCGGTGAGCACGACCCGTCCCGTACCGCGCTCGACGAGGACGTTCCCCGGCTTGATGTCGCGGTGCAGCACCCCGCGCGCGTGCGCGGCCCGCAGCGCGCCGGTCACGGCGGCGCCGACCCGGGCCGCCTCGCGCGGGGACAACGGGCCGTCCTGGGCGAGGACGTCGGCGAGCGAACGCCCGTCGATCAGTTCCATGACGATCCACGGCCGGCCCTCCTCCTCGACCACGTCGAAGAGGACGATCACATTCGGGTGGCGGATCTGCGCGACCGTACGGGCCTCCCGCAGGGCGCGCGCCTCCTCGCCCTCGGCGTGCAGTTCCTTGACCGCCACCTGACGGCCCAGCAGTTCGTCCTCGGCCCGCCACACCGTGCCCATGCCGCCACGCCCGAGCCGCCCCGTGATCCGGTAACGACCCGCGACCAGCCGCCCCCCGTCGCCCGTCATGCGCCCATGATGCCGCACCGTCAATTCCCGGAGCCGTCTGCCCGCCAGGTCTGCAGGGCGACCTGGAACCGGGCGGATGCGGCCGCCCAGTCGCCGGCCGGCGCCCCCATGTAGAGGGCGTACTCGGTGCCGTCACCGGTGACGTACGCCTGGTCGACGGCGCGGCGCGGGCCCGGGTGCTCCTTGGAGTCGGTCCAGGTGAACTCCCACAGGGCGCCGTCACCGCCGCGGAAGCTGTTCTGGTGCAGCCGCACCCGGGTGTAGTCCGGCAGCGCGCGGACGCTCTTCTCCAGTTCCAGCAGGTGCATGTACGGATTGAGCTCCCGTGCCGCGCGGCCCACGCCGATGCGCAGCCGGTGCGCGCCGTTGTCGGGCGTGTAGTCGATCTGGTCGCCGTCGAGTTGCCGCTTCCAGCCGCGCGGCACGGCGAGGCTGAACCCCGCGGGGTCCTGGACGCGCACGTAGCCGGCCGGGACCCCGTCGGCTCCGCCGCCACGGTGGTTCACGACCGCCAGCACGATTCCGGCGCCCGCGAGCAGCGCCCCCGTGACCGCGGCCGCCACCACGGCGGCGGTCCGCCGCCCGCCGGGCCGGCGCCGCCGCGGGCCTCCCGCCGCGATGGCGGTGAGCGTGGCCGTCAGCTGCCCGGCCGGCGGCCGGGCGGCCGGGTCCTTCGCGAGCAGCGCCGCGATCACCGGACGCAGCGGGCCCGCGGCGCGGGACTCGGGCAGCTGCTCGTACACCACGGCCTGCAGCGTGCCGATCGGCGAGGTGCGGCGGAACGGCGAGCGGCCCTCGACCGCCGCGTAGAGCGTGGCGCCCAGCGACCACAGGTCGGACTCGGGGCCCGGACGGCCGCCGCGGGCCCGTTCGGGCGCCAGGTAGTCGACGGAGCCGACGAGTTCGCCGGTCCGGGTGATCGCGGCGTCGCCCTCGACGACGGCGATGCCGAAGTCGGTGAGCAGGACCCGGCCGTCACGGGCGAGCAGGACGTTGGCGGGCTTCACGTCCCGGTGGAGCACGCCCGCCGTGTGCGCCGCGCGCAGCGCCCCGAGCACGGCGGCGCCGACGGCTGCCGCCTGCCGGGGGGCGAGCGGGCCGTCCTGCTTCACGGCCTCGTCCAGGGAGCGTCCGTCGACCAGTTCCATGACGATCCAGGGACGGCCGTCCTGCTCCACGACGTCGTGGACGGTCACGACATTGGGATGGTTGATCCGGGCGGCCGCGCGGGCCTCCTGCTTCATGCGTTCCTGGAGCACGGCGCGGTCGTCCTCGGCCAGGTGGCCGCCGAGGGTCAGCTCCTTGACGGCGACGGTCCGCCGCAGCACGACGTCCTGGGCCTCCCAGACCCGGCCCATGCCGCCGCGGCCGATGACGTCGCCGAGCCGGTACCTTCCGGCCAGGACGCTTCCGCTCCCGCTCACTCCCCTGCCCCCACGGCCTCTCCGACGCTCGCCGGGTCCCCGCGGTTCCGGTCCGGCGCCGCCCTCAGGTGCGGTAGGACTCCGCCGCCTTCTCGAAGTACCGCTTGACGTCCGCGCGACGGTTGTCCGGGCCGACGACCAGGACGACGTGGTACCTCCCGTCGCGGATCATCACCAGGTTGCGCGCGAAGAGCTGCTGCCCGGAGCCGTCGCTCCAGCTGAACTCCCCTTCCGCGGCCGTGATCCCGCCCATGTCGAGCCGGCGCAGTCCGGAGGCCGAGGACCAGCCGGAGGCGCGGAACCCCGCCAGCTCCGGCTCGTCGTTCTGGTAGACGATCGGGTCGCTGCCCTTGTCGGCGACGGAGTCGCGGCCGGGCACGACGATCAGCCGGTAGTCGCCGCCGGTGTAGCGGACCTGCCCGTCGGCGTTCTTGCCCGCGCGTGCCCAGCCGCTGGGGACGGCGAGGCTGAAGCCCTCCGGGTCGGTGCGCAGCCGGAAGTCGCCGCCGAGGCCGGTGGTGGCGGTGTTGTCGGCCGGGGTGGACCGCGCGGGCGGCGGGGCGCTCGTGACCGGCGCCGAGCTCCGCGGCGCCTTGTTGCCGGGCGGCTTCGTCGTCTGCGGCCGCTCGTCGCCGCCGGGCACCCGCGCGGGCAGGGTCCGCGTGGCGCCCGCGGCGCCCTCGTCGTCCGTGGCCCCGCCGCGCGGCATGAAGAGCACGGCGTACAGCACCGCGGCGGCCAGCAGGAGCAGCACCAGCCCGACCAGGGCGACCCCGAGGCTGCGGGGCCCGCGCGCGGGCCGCTGCCTCCGCTCCTTGGCGCGCTTGTGCCGCCCGTGCGCGGGATGGGCCGGCACGGGGTCGGCGGCGGCCTTGCGGCGGCGTACGAGCTCGCCCCGGCGCCGTACGACCGGCAGCTTGTGCGGATCGTCCGCGGGCACGGGCACGGTGCTCAGCCCGAGGTCCGGCTCCGGAGCGGACCGGACGAGCGAGCGCAGCCAGCCGCGCAGCTCCTCGACGTCCGGCCGCTCCTCGGGGTCCTGGCGGAGCAGGGACTCCACGACGGGCCGCAGCGGGCCGCACTCCTCGGCGTACGCGGGCGGCTCGGCTATGACCAGCTGAACCAGTTCCGCCGTGCTCTCCTCGGGGAACGGCGGATGGCCCTGGACGCTGCGGAAGAGCAGCGAGCCCAGCGCCCACAGGTCGGCGGCGGGGCCGACGGGCGGGGCGAGCTGCCAGTTCTCGTGCACCTCGGTGGCCTGCTCGGGGGCCCACCGCTCGGTGACCGGGCCGACCACGGTGAGCCGGGCCTGCCGGGCGCGCTCCAGCTCCAGCGCGGAGTGCGGGCCGTCCCAGCCGGCGCCGGGTGCCTCGCCGCCTCCGGCCATGGCGGGCACCGGTACGGGGTTGTACCCGCACAGCGCCTCCTGGGCGGCGCCCACGGCCAGGCCCGAGAGCATCGCCCGGCCGTCGTCGCAGACCAGCACGGTCCGGCCGGTGACATTGCGGTGGACCCAGCCGTGCGCGTGCAGCACGCGCAGCGCGGTCAGCACATCGGAGGCGACCTCGGCGGCGCGGTAGGGGCTGAGCCGCTTGTCGGCGAGGATCGCGGCCAGCGGACGGGCGGCGACCAGCTCGCTCACTATCCACACGCTGCCGTCCTCGACGAAGATGTCGAAGACCTGCACCAGGCGGGGATGGTCGGGTATCGCGGCCGCGGCCCGCGCGGCCTCCAGGGCCCGGTGGGCGGTGTCCCCGCCGTCGCCGGGGTGCGGCTCGGGGTCGGGGCCCACGACCTCGGGCAGCAGGACCTGGCGTATCAGCACCTCCTGGCTGCTGAGCGTGTCCCAGGCCCGGGTCTCCACCAGTTCGAACTCGTCGGCGGGCGGCCGCGGCAGGCGGTAGCGGTCGGCCAGTATCCGTCCCGCGTAGTCGTCCACGACGCCTCCCCAAAGCGTCAGATCCGATCCGTTCTGGATGCGGACAGTCCGCAATGATTCACAATACGTGCCCGAGCGGTGTCACTTGGCCGGTTTGAAGGTCTTGAACAGGTTCGCCAGCATCGCCTGGGTCTTCGGGCTGTCCCAGTCCGCGGCGGGCGCCGTGAAGAGGATCGCGTAGCCGTGGTGGGCGTCCACCACGAAGCCGCGGTTGAGGGCGCGCATCTTGGTGCCGCCGGAGGTGAAGGTGAACTGCCAGTCGGCGGTGGTGCGGTAGCCGCGGTAGTCGACGGACTTGATGAACAGCCGGTCGTAGTGGGGGTAGAACGTCCGCGTGCTGGGTTCCTGCTTGCGCCACGCCTCGGCGGCGTCCGTGCCGGGGCTGCTCGTCCAGTCGATCTGCACGCGCGGGCTGCTCCCCGCATTGAAGATCATTCCGCTGCCGTAGCCGTTGCCCTTGCTGTTGGAGGCCCAGCCGGCGGGCAGCGCTATCGAGAAGTCGCCCGCCGACGAGGTGTACGTCTTCCAGCCGGCCGGGACCGCGGCGGCGCCGTCCTTCCCGCTGCCGGAACCGTCGGACGACCCGGAGGAGGAAGAGCCCGAGCCCTTGCCCGAGTTGTCCTCGCCCTTGCCCTGGCCACCGCCCTTGCCGGAGTTGTCCTCGTTGCCCTCGCCCTTGCCGTCCTGGACGCCGTCGTCACCGGACTTGGGGCTCGCCGAGGCCCCCGGCGTGCCGGACTGCCCCGAACCCGGGCTGTCGTCGCCCTGGGCGACCCAGAATCCGATTCCCGTGCCGAGCAGCGCGATCGCCACCGCGACCGCCACGAAGAGCAGTCCGCGGCGGCGCCGCTCGTCCAGGGAGGCCAGGAGCGGGCGCCGGACGGCGGCCGGACCGGGGACCGGTACCGGCGCGACGGGCGCCGACGCGGTCGCCGGGGTGGGCGTGGGCTCCGGCTTGGTCTTCGCGGCCCGCAGCGCCGCCTGGTCGGCGGCGGCCGCGCGGGTGGCGGGGGGCGCGTCGGTCGGGGTGGGCTGCGGGTCGGAGTGCGGCAGCGGCATCGTCCGCGTGGCCTCCGCGACGGGGACGTCCGGGGCGTGGGCGACACCGGCGAGCAGCGGTCGCACGCCCTCGTCGTCGAGCCGCAGCTCCGGGTCCTTGTTGAGCAGCCCCTGGATCGCGTCGGCCAGCGGCCCCGCGCTCCTGGGCGTCCTCAGCGGCTCGGTCATGACCGCGGTGAGCGTGGCGATGGCCGAGCCCTTGTCGTACGGCGGCCGGCCCTCGACCGAGGCGTACAGCAGGGCGCCCAGCGACCACAGGTCGGCCGGCGGGCCCGGCTTCTGGCCGCGCGCCCGCTCCGGCGAGATGTAGGAGGGCGCGCCCACGAGCATGCCGGTGGAGGTGACGGACGGGTCGCCGTCGATCTGGGCGATGCCGAAGTCACTGAGCACGACCCGGCCGTCGTCGGCGATCAGCACGTTGGACGGCTTGACGTCGCGGTGGAGGATCCCCTCCTTGTGGGCGGCCCTGAGGACGTCCAGGACGGTCAGCCCGACCTCGGCGGCACGTTTCGGCGTGAGCGGACCGTCCTCGCGGATCGCGTCCGACAGCGAGCGGCCCTCGACCAGTTCCATGACGATCCAGGGCCGGTCGTCCTCCTCGACGACGTCGAAGACGGTCACCGCACCGGTGTTGCGGATCCGGGCGGTCGCCTTGGCCTCGCGCAGGGTGCGGGTGACCAGGCGGCGCTTCTCGTCCTCGTCGATGTTGTGCGGGAAGCGCAGCTCCTTCACGGCGACCGTGCGGCCCAGGGTCTCGTCGACGGCCCGCCAGACCGTGCCCATGCCGCCCTTGCCGAGGACGTCGCCGAGGCGGTAGCGGTCGGCGATGAGACGCTGGTCGGTGTCGTGCGCCTGGCCCATGAATTCCCTCTGCAGTCGCTGAAGATGAAGCTCCCTCATCGCCAGCTTGCGGCGACCGCGGGATGGAGACCTCCATCATCCCTGAATCCGGGCCGTGGTCCCACCCCGGCCCGGCCGTGTGCTAGTCGTGGACGACGAGTCCGTCCACCACGTTGGTGAAGACCGGCCGGAACTCGTCCCATTGGTCCTTGGGGGCCGAGAGGTAGACGGCGAACTCCCGTCCGCCGGGCTCCCCGAAGCCGAGGTCGATGGCCCGGAAGTCGCGGGCCTTGCCCTGGAAGGCGAACTCCCACACGGCGGCTGGGCGTTCACGCCACCGCGTGCTCTGCATGCGCAGCAGCTCGTAGCCCGCCACCTGGGGGATGGTCTGCTGCTCCTCCTGCTGGAAGTGCTCCAGCGGGGTGGTCGCCGCGTAGTCCAGCGTGCCGATCCGCAGACCGGCCAGCCCGGTCGGGTCGACGTAGACGACCTGGTCGCCCTTGACCTGGCGCGTCCAGCCGTCGGGCACGGGGAGGGAGAAACCGCGGTCCGACTCCTCCGCCAGGTGGTAGCCGGCCGGTACGGGCGACGGGCCGGGGGCGGACGGGGAGGGCGAGGGGGAGGGCTGCGACGACGTCGCGGAGTGACTCGGCCGCGAGCCACCGTCCCCGGCGTCCGCCGCTGTGCCGAAGTGCCGGGAGGCGTAGAACCCGCCCCCGGCCAGGGCGGCGGCCACGACCAGGGCGAGGGCCCACAAGCCGGCACGGCGGCCGCGCCCGCGCGCGGGCGCCGGGGGCGCCGCGGGCACCGCGGGCGCCGCCGGCGGGACCTCGGCGGCGGGGGTTGCCTGGGGCCGCACGACGGTGGTCGGCGCGGTGTGCGACAGGGTGAGGCTCTCCCGAGGCACACTCGCCGTCTCGCTCTCGGCGGCCGGGGCCCGCAGCATCCGCTCGGCCTCCTCGGCCGACAGCCGGCGCTCCGGCTCCCGCACCAGCAGCCCGGCGATCACCGGCGCCAGCGGCCCGGCACGGCCCGCCACCGGCACCTCGTCGGTGGCGATGGCGTACGCCGTCTCGATCGCCGTGTCCCGGCGGAACGGCGAACGCCCCTCCACCGCCTGGAACAACGTCGCCCCCAGCGCCCACAGATCCGCCTCGGGACCGGGCGTCCCACCGGTCAGCCGCTCGGGAGCCAGGAAGTCGATCGAACCGATCAGTTCACCGGTACGGGTCAAAGTCGAGGTGCCCGAGGCCTGGGCGATCCCGAAATCCGTCAGCACGATCCGGCCGGTCTGCGACAGCAGCACATTGCCGGGCTTGACGTCCCGGTGCAGCACCCCCGCCGAATGCGCCGCCCGCAGCGCGGCGATCATCCCCCGGCCGATCCGGGCGGCCTCCACCGGCGACACCGGGCCCCGCTCCTTCAGCAGGTCGCCCAGCGTGGTGGCCGGCACGTACTCCATGACGATGGTCGGCAGGCCCTCGTCGTCGACGACATCGTGGACCACCACCACATTGGGGTGACTGATCCGCGCCGCGCTGCGGGCCTCCCGCCGGGTGCGCTCGAAGAGCGTCTCCAGCTCGTCGTCCTGCAGGTGCGCCTGCGGCGGGTGCAGCTTCTTCACCGCCACCGGCCGGCCCAGCAGCTCGTCCTCGGCCCGCCACACGGTGCCCATGCCACCGCGGCCTATTCGCTCCACGAGCCGGTACCGCCCGGCCACCAGGCGTCCGAGGTCGGACATCGCGCGCCCCTTCCTGCGATTACGAGAAGGAACGATATCCGGCCGCGCCACGGTCCCCGCGAGGGCCGTGGCCCACACCTCACTCCAAGTGCGGTCGCGCGCTACAGCGGGACGATGTCCGGGGCACCCAGCCGGGCGGCGTCCGCGGTCTGGTCGTCGGGCTGGCGCTGCGACTCCCGCTCGGCCTCGACCCGCTTCTCGTAGTGCTCGACCTCCTTCTCCACCTGCTCCTTGTCCCAGCCCAGGACGGGTGCCATCAGCTCGGCGGCCTCACGGGCGCTGAGCGTGCCGCGGTCGAAGGTCTCGATGGAGATGCGGGTCCGCCGGGTGAGGACGTCGTCCAGGTGCCGCGCGCCCTCGTGCGAGGCGGCGTAGACGACCTCGGCGCGCAGGTAGTCGTCGGCCCCGCCCAGCGGGCGGCCCAGCGACGCGTCGTCCGCGATCAGCTGCAGCAGCTCCTCGGCGAGTGAGCCGTAGCGGTTGAGCAGGTGCTCGATCCGCGCCACGTGCAGGCCGGTGCGCGCGGCGATCCGGGCCCGGGCGTTCCACAGGGCGTGGTAGCCCTCCGCGCCTGCCAGCGGGATCTCCTCCGTGACGCATTCGGCGACCCGGTGCGCCAGGCCGTGCACGGCCGCGTCCACCGCGTCCTTGGCCATCACCCGGTACGTCGTGTACTTGCCGCCCGCGACCACCACCAGGCCCGGCACCGGGTGCGCCACGGTGTGCTCGCGCGACAGCTGGCTGGTGGCCTCCGACTCCCCCGCCAGCAGCGGACGCAGGCCCGCGTACACGCCCTCGACGTCGTCCCGGGTGAGCGGCACCGCGAGCACGGAGTTGACGTGCTGCAGCAGGTAGTCGATGTCGGCACTGGACGCGGCCGGGTGCGCCTTGTCCAGGGACCAGTCCGTGTCCGTCGTGCCGATGATCCAGTGGCGGCCCCACGGGATCACGAAGAGCACGCTCTTCTCGGTCCGCAGGATCAGCCCGGACGAGGAGTGGACCCGGTCCTTCGGCACGACCAGGTGGATCCCCTTGGACGCCCGCACGTGGAACTGCCCGCGCTCGCCGATCAGCGCCTGCGTGTCGTCCGTCCACACCCCGGTGGCGTTCACCACCTGCCTGGCGCGCACCTCGTACACCCCGCCGGCCTCCACGTCCTCGACGCGGGCGCCGACCACGCGCTCGCCCTCACGCAGGAAGCCGATCACGCGGGCCCGGTTGGCGGCCAGCGCGCCGTACGCGGTGGCCGTCCTGACCAGGGTCATCGTGTAGCGGGCGTCGTCCATCTGCGCGTCGTAGTACTGCAGCGCCCCGACCAGGGTGTCCTTCTTCAGGCACGGCGCCACGCGCAGCGCGCTCTTGCGGCTGAGGTGGCGGTGGTGCGGCAGACCGCGGCCGTGCCCCGACGACACGGCCATCGTGTCGTACAGCGTCACGCCGGCCCCCGCGTAGAAGCGCTCCCAGCCGCGGTGCTGCAGGGGGTACAGGAACGGCACCGGCTTGACCAGGTGCGGAGCCAGCCGCCGGAGCAGCAGTCCGCGCTCCTTGAGGGCCTCCCGGACGAGGGCGAAGTCCAGCATCTCCAGGTACCGCAGGCCGCCGTGGATCAGCTTGCTCGACCGGCTCGACGTCCCGGACGCCCAGTCCCGGGCCTCCACGATGCCGGTCGTCAGCCCGCGCGTCGCGGCGTCCAGCGCCGTCCCGGCGCCGACGACGCCGCCGCCCACCACGAGTACGTCGAGTTCCTGCTCCGCCATCCGGGCGAGCGCGGCGGCACGCTCCGCCGGTCCCAGTGTCGCCGTCAGCATCCTGGCCTCCCGTAGAGACTCGGGGTCGCGCCTCAGCGCATTCCCCGTCCCCACGATCGTTACCCGTGTCCCGCCCCCCGGCTACTCCGGGCTGCGCCGGGCCTGCGTGGCGCGTGTGCGGCGCCGTTGTGGTTGCGGTGGGGGTGTCCGGCGCGGTCAGTTGCCGCGTGCGCTGCGTTCGTGTGGGGTCCCCACCCCCACCGCAACCACAGACGACCCGCACACAGGCGCACGCACCCGCAACGCTTCCCGGGAGGGAAAGGCTGAGGGAGTCGGGGGCATCCCGGACCGCGTGGCGTGCAGTCATATCAGCTACCTGTCTGGTTAGCCTGATTTCGCGCCATTTGGGTACCAGGACGCCGCCCGTCGCAGGAAAGGACCCCCATGCCCGCAGACCTCGCAGTCATCGGACTCGGCCACGCCGGGCTGCCGCTCGCGCAGGCGGCCAGCGCCGCAGGGATCGGGGTGATCGGGTACGACCCGGACGAGCGGGTCGTGGAGGCGATCAACACCGGCGGGCGGCTGCCGTCCGGGGCGCTGGCGGCCGCGGACGTACGGCGGATGCTCGCGGGCGGCTTCCGGGCGACCGCGGATCCGGCCGTGCTGGGCCGGGTGCGGACGGCCGTGCTGTGCGCGCCGACCCCGCTCGGGGAGGACCGGGAACCGGATCTGACGGCCCTGACGGAGGCCGGCCGCGCGCTGGCCGCGCATCTGCGGGCGCACACCACGGTCGTCCTGGAGTCGCCGGTGTACCCGGGGACGACGGAGGAGTTCCTGCGCCCGTTGCTGGAGGAGGGGTCCGGGCTGCGGGCGGGCCACGGCTTCCACCTGGCGTACGCCCCCGCCCGGCGGGCCGGTGCACCCAAGGTGATCGGGGGGCTCACCCCCGCCTGCACGGAGGCGGCGGCCACCTTCTACGGCCGTTTCACCGAGCGGATCGTCCGGGCCCGGGGTGTGCGCGAGGCGGAGACCGTGCAGTTGCTGGAGACCAACTACCGGCACGTCAACATCGCACTGGCCAACGAGATGGCGGTGTTCTGCCACGACATCGGCGTGGACGTCTGGGACGTCATCCGCTGTGCCGAGACCCGTCCCTACGGCTTCCATGCCTTCCGCCCGGGCCCCGGCGTCGGCGGCCACACGATGCCGCTGGACCCCGGGCATCCGCCGTACCAGGGCCGGGTCAGGGGCCATCCGCTGCGCCTGGTCGAGTACGCGCAGGAGGTCAACGCGCGCATGCCCCGCTATGTGGTGCAGCGTGCCGCGGCCCTGCTCAACGAGCACGGCAAGTCGCTGCGCGGGGCCCGGGTCCTGCTGCTGGGCGTGACGTACAAGCCGGACCTGCCCGACCAGGAGCGCTCACCGGCCCGCGAGATCGGGGCCCGCCTTGTCGAGCTGGGGGCGCAGCTGAGTTACCACGACCCGTACGCCCCGGAGTGGCGTGTCCTGGACCGTCCGGTGCCCCGCGCCGACTCCCTGTGGGAGGCGGCGGCGCACGCCGACCTCACCGTGCTGCTCCAGCACCACCGCAGGTACGACCTGCAGAGCCTGGCCGCGAAGGCGCAGCTGATGCTGGACACCCGCGGAGCCACTCCGGTCGGGGCGGCCGCGCGGCTGTGAGCCCCGCGGGAGGGCTGCCGCGGGACGTGTCAGGCGAGGTGGGTGGGTGCCGAGACGCGGACCGCCCGCTCCGGCAGATGCACCCCGCAGTCGACGCGTACGCCTGCCGGGACCTCGTTGTGCGGCCCCACGTGCGCATGGTCGCCGACCACCACGTCGACGAGGCTGGTGCACTCGCCGACCGTGGCGTCCCGGCCCACCACGGACCGGTGGACCAGCGCTCCCCGGCTGATGCGCGCCCCGGGCAGGACGACGCTGCCGTCGACGACGGCCCCCGCCTCCACCACGGCGCCCTCGCAGATCGCGGAGCCTCCGGTCAGCACGGCCAGGGGATCGACCCGCGCCCCCGGCAGGACCAGGGCCTCCCCCGTCGGGCCGGGCAGCGCGGGTGAGGAGACGTGGCCGCGCACCAGGTCGGCGGAACCGGTGACGAAGGCGGACGGCGTGCCGAGGTCCAGCCAGTACGTCTCGTCGACGACACCGCGCAGATGCGCGCCCGAAGCCAGCAGGCCCGGGAACGTCTCGCGCTCGACGGAGACGACCCGGCCCTCGGGGATGCCGTCGATGACGGAGCGGGTGAAGACGTAGCAGCCCGCGTTGATCTGGTCGGTGACGATCTCCTCGGGCCGCTCGGGCTTCTCCAGGAACGTCGTGACCCTGCCCTGCGCGTCGGTGGGGACCAGTCCGTACGCCCGCGGATCGGCGACCCTGGTCAGGTGCAGGGTGACGTCGGCGCCGGAGGCGCGGTGGCCGTCCCGCAGGTCCCGGATGTCGAGGCCGCTGAGGATGTCGCCGTTGAAGACCAGGACCGGTTCGCCGGGACCGCAGGTGAGATGCCGCGCGGCGTTGCGGATCGCGCCACCCGTGCCGAGCGGTTCGGTCTCGGTGACGTAGACCAGCTCCAGGCCCAGACCGGCTCCGTCGCCGTACTCCCGCTCGAAGAGCTCCGCCAGGTAGGAGGTGGCGAAGACGATCCGGGTCACCCCGGCCGCCGCGGCGCGCGCCAACTGGTGGGTCAGCAGCGGCACACCCGCGACCAGCAGCAGGGGCTTGGGGGTGAAGGTGCACAGCGGGTGCAGCCGGGTGCCCTTGCCGCCGACGAGGAGGATGGCTTCGCTCATGGTGTCTCTGTCTTCCCGTGTCGTGCCGTGGGGCCGTCAGTGCGCCGGCGGGACGGCGTGGGATCCGAGGTCGGTCATGTCTTCTCCCCAGGGGATGTTCAGGAAGGGGCCGGGAGGTGCGACGGGCGGGGCCGGGAAGGCCGCCCCGCCGCGTGCGACGGGCGAGGTGCGCTCCGGCGGGGAGGCGGCGGCGGTCTTGAAGACCCACGTCCGGTAGGACCAGAAGCGGAAGAGGGTCGCGATGCCGATGCCGACGAACTTGAACACGTTGTTGGCGAGCGTGCCGTCCCAGCCGAATCCGTACGTGGCCGTGTAGAGCACCGAGTTCTCGATGACCAGACCGACCGCGCTGAAGAAGAGGAAGAGCCCGAGCTCCCGCTTCTTGCCGATCTGGTCCTCCTGGCCGCGGTCACGGTACGCGAAGTACCGCAGGCCGAGGTAGTTGCTCATGATCGCGACGACCGTGGCCAGGACGCTCGCCCGCACCGTCTGCCAGTGGGCCCCGTTCCTGACCAGGTTGAAGACCACGAGATTGACCACGAATCCCGAGAGCCCCACCAGGCCGAACTTCGCGATCTCGCGGTAGAGGTGGCCCAACCGCGTGGGAAGCGCGTGCCGTCCGCTCATGGTGAAGTCATGCCCCCTGTTCGTGACTCTTGGCCGTCCACGTCGTCCGTCGGTTGTGCCGCTACCGGGGCGGCACAACCGACGGATGCCGGATCAGCCCCGACGGTTGCGCAGCCGCAGTCGCAGCGGCACCAGGGCCGACTCGATCTGCGTCGCGAGGTTCATCTTGGAGACGCCTTCGGTGCGCTCCTCGAAGCGGATCGGGATCTCCACGCCGCTGTGGCCGGCCCGCGCCGCCAGGAACTTCAGTTCCACCTGGAAGCTGTAGCCGGCGCTGTCCAGGCTCCGCAGGTTCACGTCGCGTAGCGTCTGGGCCCGCCAGAGGTTGAAGCCGGCGGTGATGTCACGGATCTTCGTGTCGAGGATGGTCCGTGCGTAGCGGTTGGCGAAGCGCGACAGCAACTGCCGGTGCTTCCCCCAGTCCGCGTCCAGGGAGCCGCCGTCCACGTACCGGCTGCCCACGACGAACCCGGCACCGGTGGACATCGCCGTGCCCAGCATCTGGGGGATCACGTCGGCCGGGTGGCTGCCGTCGGCGTCCATCTGGACCACGAACTCCGCGCCCTCGTCGAGCGCGGCCAGCATGCCCTCGGTGTACGCCCTGCCCAGGCCGTCCTTGGTGGTCCGGTGGAGTACACTCATCCGCGATAGGCGGCCGAAGTCGTTGTACTTCTCGGCGAGTTGCTCGGCGAGCTCGCCCGTTCCGTCGGGACTCGAATCGTCCACGATCTTCAGGTGCAGGCCGGGCAGCGGAAGCCGCATCACGATGTCGGCCATCCGCGGCAGATTCGCCGCCTCGTTGTACGTCGGCATGACGACCGTGACCGGTAGGTCCCCCCATGTGACGGGGAGAGAGTCCGGGAACGGGTGGTTCATGACATCTCCTTGGTCGCCGCGCCGGCGGAGGCTGGGCCGGACGGCTCAGCGCGCGAGTTTCAGACGGACGGTCACACGGCGCACGTCGCCGAGCGCGTGGTGACCGTCCTGGCAGGTGTACGTGGGGTCGGGGAGATCCGCGCGAGCGCGGTTCTCCCGGTGGGGTGCGGTCGTTACCGGATGCGTTCCAGCAGCAGGACACGGACGTTGGGCAGGGAGTCGGTCTTCGCGACCTTGAACCGGGTCGACAGCAGGACGGCCGTCTTCTCCGGCATGTCGGCGAACGGTTTGCCCAGCTGGGAGGTGGAGACCACCCACAGCCGGTCGGTCTTCGTCAGGCACTTGGCCGGTTCCGGGCATTCCACTGCGCCGAAGTTGCCCATCTGCTGCGGCGTGCGCCACATCAGCACGTCCTTGGGCCGGCCCGACGTCCCGGCGTTCCGGAACTCGAAGGCCATCGCGCGGCGTTCCGACTTCTGCCCTGAGAAGGCGATCCCGTCACCCGGCTCGAGCCCGCGGGCGATCACCTTGGCTGCGGCCCGGTAGTCCGGCTCGGCCGGGTCGTTCTGCCGGGCGAGCGCCAGGCCGGGCTGCGCCTGCCAGGCGAACGCGGCGGCCGCGACGGCTACCAGCACCCCGCCGAAGACGCGCCGGGCGGTGCCGGTACGGGCCGCCACGGTCAGCGGCCCGGACAGCCGGGTGACGGCGGCGCTCGCCAGCAGCACCCAGGCGGGCACGGTGAAGAGCAGGTACCGCGGCAGGAACAGGTGCAGTTGCGCCGCGGTCAGGTAGGTGACGACCGGGGGCAGCAGCACCCAGGGGGCCAGCAGCACCGCGTACTTGCGGACCACGAGGAGGCCGGCCACGCCGAGCCCCATGACCGCTCCACCGGTCACCCAGGAGCCGAACAGCTTGTCCGGATGGTTGACCAGGTCCTCGAACGTGGGATTGTTCCAGGCGATCTGCCCGCTTTGACCAGAACCCTGGGCCAGCATCGGGAGCACGAGGGACAGACCGGCCAGCGCGGCGGCGGCGAACGCCCAGTGAGCGATGCGGTCGCCCTTCCGCTTCGCCATGACCACCAGGCCCAGGTGCCCGGCGAGCACCGACAGCGACACCAGGTGGCTGAAACCGATCAGCGGGATCGTCACGGCGTACGCCGCCCAGCCTTTGAGGCTCGGCTTTTCCAGCACACGCAACAGAACCAGGGTGGACAGCAGCGCGAACGCGACCGCGAAGGCGTAGGGCCGCGCTTCCTGCCCGTACTGGGTGACCGAGGGCACCGAGGCGAAGACCAGGCCGGCCAGCAGCCCGGTCGCCGGGGTGAACATCCGTCGCCCGACGAGCGCGACCAGCCCGGCCGCGGCGGCCATGGCGAACGCCGCCGGGACCCGCAGGGCGGTCGGCGAGTCCCCGGCGACCATGACCCACAGGTGCATCACGAAGTAGTACGGGGCGAACACCACGTCGATGTTGCGGATCAGTCCGCCCAGGTCGCTGAGGGAGAGCCCGGTCGCCCACCAGGTGGCGTGCTCGTCACGCCACATCTGCCGGTCGCCGATGCCGTGCAGCGTGAGAGCGAGCGTGAGCGCAGCAGGGACGAGGAAGAGCAGCACGGCGGCGACCCGGCTGCCGCCGCCCTCCGGCCCGCCGTGCCGCCGGGGGTCCGGTTCCTCGCCGGCGGGAGCGGGCGCCGGTTCGTGGGTGGGTTCGGTGAGAGTCATCGTTTCACCCAGATCCGGTAGGTGGTCGAACCGTAGGCGTCAGTGGACGGCAGTACGGACACCAGCCGGTACCTGGAGTTGCCGTGCAGCGCGTCGGTGATGGCCTTGTCGTTGGACGAGGTGGCGTCCCCGTTGAGCACGATCGCGTCGAACCAGCCCGCCCGCACGGCCCTGCGGAAGCCGTCGGGGCCGGTGTGGTGCTTGCCGTCCCTGTCGGTGAAGTCGATGTCGTGCGTGCCCTGCCACTGGCCCCAACGGGTCTCGTCCCGCAGGTAGTAGGCGGGGATGTCGGACTGTTCGGCGAGGTACCGCCCGTCCTCGCCGACAGCCTTCCGCAGCGTCTCCACCATCTGGCCGGAGGCCGGGGGGTGGTAGAGCGACTGGGCCTGGGCCATGCCCACGACCAGGACCCCCACCCAGACCATGATGCCGAGCTGCGGGTAGCGGAAGTGCGCCCCCATGAGCCGGGAGATGCCGAGCCCCGCCATGGGCGCGGCGAACAGCAGGCCGAATCCGACGTGCTTGAAGAGTGAGACATCGTCGTTCAGCCAGGCCTGGCAGACGGGGGCGAGCAGGGCGGTGCCGCACAGCACCAGACCCAGCGCGGTGCGCCGGACGGCCCCGGGAGTGTCGCCCGCAGCCCAGGGCATCTCCCCCATACGCGACTTGCGTATGTAGTCGACGGCACCGCCGACCGCGACCAGGAGGACCAGGCCGCCCCATTCAGTGCTGTTCCACAGCACGTCCAGGGCGGGGTCCGTGCCGTGCGCCCGCCCAATGGTGGCGGAGGTGAAGCCGTGCAGCCCGCCGAAGAGGTACGCGCCCCCGAGGATCAGCAGCGTCCCGGCGCCGAAGAACAGGCCTCGCAGGTAGGCCCGCGCGCCCCGGTAGGGGTAGGCGGACAGCACGGCGAGGACCACCAGGCTCGGCAGATACAGGGCGGCGATGTACTTGGTCACCGCGGCGAGCGCCGCCAAGGGTGTGGCCGACAGCGCCAGGGCCGGGTGCGACCGGCCGGTGCGGACCAGGGCCCACGCGGCCCCGGCGACCAGGAAGACCGCCATCGCGTCGAAGCCGGCGACGTTCCCGAGCATCGCGGTGGACTCGACCACCGAGAACAGCGCGGCGGCGGACAGCCCGGCCCGCTCGCTGAACAGCCGGCTCGTCATCGCGTAGAGCAGCGCGGTGGCGCCCAGCATGAAGAACAGGCTGAGCAGGCGGGCGGCGAACAGACCGCCCACCGAGTCCGCCGCCGCGGCCAGCACCGGGTAGACCGCGGGGTGGCCGGGGAAGTGCCCCACGATTCCGGCGGGCATGTCGGCACCGTTGAGCAGGTGGTCGAGCCGGTAGTGGCCGGCCGACAGGTATCGCGCCTCGCTGTCGAAGGCGCGCCCGCTGAGCCGGAACCACAGCCCGGCCTGGACCAACAGGACGCACAGCACCACGCTCCGTCCGATCCAGGTGCTGCGCCGGGTGTCGACCGACCAGGCCGACACCGGCACCTCCGGTACGACGTAGCCGGGGGCGACGGGTGCCTCGGGCGCGGCCTGCCGCGGGTCTGCCTGGGAGGCGTCTGTCAGCGTGAGGGGCCGCGCCGCCGCCTGCGCGTAGTGCTCTTCGTACGGCTCCGGCTGGTACCGCGGGTAGGATCCGCGATCCTGCCACGCCCCGTCGTCGTGGAGGCCGGCGGGCTGCGACCCGTGGTCGTACCCGTAGTGGTGGGTGGGGTTCTGCTCCGTCACTGCTCCGGCACCTCGAAACCGATCCGGTCGTCGGCGACCAGACGCTTGAACTCCGCCAGGGCCAGCGGACTCGCCTGGAGTCGCCAGTCGGCGCGCTTGGCGATGTTGAACCAGATGAAGCCGAGAACGTCGTCGTCGCCCTCGACACCCTCGATGAGGTTGCGGACGTCCGCCCGGCGGCGCACACCGGGCTCGGAGGCGGTCTCGGAGAGGATGAAGGGCTTCTTCGTGAACTTGCGCACCTGGCTCGTCGTCGGGCCGTACAGGGTCTCGAAGGTCGACGCCCCCGTGGCCGTCCAGTACCCGACCACACCGACCCAGTCGACGTAGGCGTCACCGGGCCAGTACGGCTTCAGCGCCACGCCGGGGACGGGGTTGACGACGTTCGGGCTCCACACCCAGATGACGTTGGTCGCGCCCTCGTCCTGGAAGATGTCGTGGATGTGGCGCCATGCCTTCACGAACTGGGCAGGGGTCGCCTTCTGTGTGCCCCAGGGGTACCAGTGGCCGTTCATTTCGTGGCCGAAGCTGATGGCCACCGGTGCGTTGCCCTTTCGCACCTCGGAGGCGTAGCGCCTGATGTACTCGTCCTGCGATCCGTCGGCGATCTTGGCGAGCGACGGATCGAACGGCTCCCAGGAGACGTAGAGCATCGCGCCCGAGCCAAGCACGCGCCGGGCACCGTCGATGTTGAAGTCGTTGCCCCACGCGGAGTAGGAGGCGACGATGTTGGGCCGTTTGCCGACGAGACCGGTGTACTTCGTCACCGGCGCCAGGGAGTCGGGAGCACCGTCGAGCGCCACGCCGAAGAACTTCTTGTCGGGGTGCAGCAGGTCCGTGACGTCGTACGCGACCTCGGGCGCCTCGCTCGCGGCTTCGGAGTGCGGGGCGGGACCGCCAACGGGCTCGGAGTCCGTCGCCCCCGACGTGCAGCCGGCGAGGCAGACCAGGAGGGCTGCGACGGCCGCGCGACGGAGGGACAGGGAGAACCGGCTCATGCGGAGATCTCGCTTCTCGGCTGGACCAGAACGCGTCCGACGACGAGCGCGTAGAAGAGTCCGGAGGACAGGACGAGGGCGAAGTCCGGCGGGTAGCCGTCCAGCATCCGCCAGACCGCGGCGCACACCCAGACCACGGCGGTGCCGGCGCTCCAGATGCGGATGCCGAGCCAGAACCGGCGGGTCTTGTTCTTCTTCGCCCCCGAGGAACCGGTGGGCTGCCAACCCATCCGCTGCTTGCGCAGGATGTCCCAGATGGCGAAGAAGTGCGCCCACCCGTACATCAGCCGGGCCGACCAGGCCTCCAGCCGATACGGGGACTTGTGCCAGATCGGGAAGATGACGGTGGTGTAGATGATGCTCGGCAGCACCATCAGCAGATGGTCCACCTCGAGCTTGTCCGGCATGCTCAGGAGCAGCACGATCGGGATGATCGGCGCCGCGAAGGTGAACAGTGCGGTGTGGATGTAGTAGAAGAAGCCCGACAGGTAGCAGAGCCGGCTGGAGAATTTGATCCGGGCGTCCCAGAACTTCTTGCTGCCCAGCAGGCTCATCGAGCCGGAGCACCAGCGGTACTGCTGATTGAAGAAGGCTCCCGCGTTGTCCGGGCACACCCCGGTGGAGAGCGCGACCGGGATGTAGCGCAGGTCCCAGCCCAGGCCGCGCAGGTCGAAGCCGGTGTGCACATCCTCGGAGTGCTCGATGAGGGTCGTGCCGCCGTTGGTCTCCAGGGCGGCGCGCCGGTAGACGGCGCAGCTGCCGACGCAGATCGCGCCGTCGCTGCTCTGCCGGGACACCTGCACCGAGCGGTAGAAGAGCTCCTGCACCGCGCCGGCGCCGCGCTCGATCCAGTTCTGCGAGTCGAGCACCCGGAAGAATTGCGGCGACTGGACGATGCCAATCCGCTCGTCCGCCTCCATGTACGGGAGCATCTCCTCGAGGAGATCCGAGCGCGGGGTGAAGTCGGCGTCGAGGATCAGGATGTACTTGCCATCGGACTGCCCGAAGCCGAAGTGGAGGTTGCCCGCCTTCTTGAACCAGCCGCGATTCGGGCGGGTGCCGTAACGGAATCCGAAATCGGCGGCCATCGCCTCCAGCTCCGGGCTGGCGCCGTCGTCCAGGACGAAGGGGACGCACACACCCGGATAGCGGTCGGCCAGCGCGCGTACGTGCGTCCAGGTGTTGTGCAGGACCTCGATGGGTTCACCACACACCGGCAGGAACACGTCGACGGAGGGGTAGACCTCAGGCCGCCATTCCCGCACCAGCTGCCTGTGGCGCTTGAGGTCGAAACCCCGGGAGAAGCCGTTCACCCGCAACGAGACCAGGTAGTAGACCACGGTGAACAGCAGCGGCGGCGCGTAGAGCCACAGCAGCGGGTTGGACTGTGCGAGCTTGTACTGGCTGTAGCCCAGGCAGCAGAAGCTGATCACGGAGCTGATGGTCAGCACCCACAGGTTGCGCCTGGCGTACGCGTACTTCTCGCGGTCCGAGGGCGGCTGCGGCAGCAACCCCAGCTGCGGAACCTGCTTGCGCGTCGCGTGGCGGCGATTTACGGCAGGCTGCCGCTCCCGGCTTCCCCCCGCGAACGCAGGTTGAAGAGAACTCATGTGCACCCCCCGGGCCGGCGGCCCGTCTACCCCCACCTTTACTCGGCCTCCACATTTCGAACACAGAGCCGAGTGCCGGAAGTATATATGAGACCTACTGGGACGCCAGATACCCGATGAACCCCACGCGTCCGTTATGTGCAGCTTGCATGTAACTCGGGGTGAAAATACTTGGTTACGGAACAGTTACCGTCAGGGGCGTCTCAGACCGAACGGCCCGGATGTGCGCCGGCGACCCTCAATGACCGCGGACTCCAAGGGTCCCGGACCGCCACACGGTCCGGGACCCCGTGCCACGTCGCGGCGAAGTCGCGGAATCGGTCAGCGGCGGTACGCCGGGGCACCGTCACCTCGATGCGCGGGAGTTCCAGCTTGACGATCAGCAGGGCGTGAGGGATCGGCCGGGCGGCGATCCCGGAACGAAATGCGTCCGAGCGGTGCGGAATCACGTCCACCGATGATATGAACGATCACCCAGTCTTCACATTTGTTCCGCGCCTGTGACCACCCCGGGCGCGAAAGTCAGAGGAGGTCCGGTTTGGCCGGGTTTTCCGCGCTGCCCGCGCGCCGCGGCCGCCACCGCGACAGACGGCACAGACGGTTGTCCGCCATCGCCGCCATAGCCGGCGCGGCACTGATCGCCGCGACGATCAGCCTGGTGGGGCCGCCTGCCCAGGCCGACCAGACCACGCAGGGCGTCGACAATCTGCGCACCAACTGGGACCAGGACGAAGCCAGTCTCTCCCCGGCGCTCGTCCAGTCCTCCGCCTTCGGGCGGCTCTTCGCCACACAGCTGGACGGGCAGATATACGCCCAGCCACTGGTGGTGGGCGACGAAGTGATCGCCGTCACCGAGAGCAACACCGTGTACGGCCTCGACCGCGCGACCGGCGCGATCGAGTGGAGCAAGAACTACGGGCCGGCCTGGCCCGCCTCGGCGATCGGCTGCGGCGACCTGGTGCCCAACGTCGGGGCGACTGCCACCCCCGTCTACGACCCGGCCACCGGGGCGCTCTACTTCACCACCAAGGTCGACGACGGCACCTCCGCCCACCGCCACCCGCGCTGGCTGATGCACGCGGTGACCCCCACCTCCGGAGCAGAGCTCCCGGGTTGGCCGGTCACCATCGCCGGCACCCCCGGCAACGACCCGAATGCCGTCTTCGACGCGTTCTACGAACAGCAGCGCCCCGGCCTGCTGTTGATGGACGGCGCCGTTTACGCGGGCTTCGGCGGCCACTGCGACGCATGGCCGTACCGCGGCTACGTGGTCGGCGTGAGCACCACCGAGCACAAGATCACCTCGATGTGGGCCACCGAGGCCGGTATCGGCACCAACGGGGCCGGCATCTGGCAGTCCGGCGGCGGCCTGGTCTCCGACGGGTCCGGCCGGATCTTCTTCAGCACCGGAAACGGCATCAGCCCGGCGCCCGGACCGGGCAAGACCGTCCAGGGCACCCTGGCCGAATCGGTGGTCCGTCTGCAGGTCAACGCGGACAAGAGCCTCAGCACGGCTGACTTCTTCAGCCCGAGCGACGCCAACACCCTGGACCTGAACGACCAGGACATCTCCTCGGGCGCCCCGATGGCACTGCCCGACGGCTTCGGCACCAGCGAACACCCCCACCTGCTGGTCCAGCAGGGCAAGGACGGGCGGGTGTTCCTGCTCGACCGCGACAACCTCGGCGGCATGGGCCAGGGGGCCTCGGGCGGCGACGCCGCGGTGAGCGTGACCGGTCCCTACCAGGGCATGTGGGGGCACCCCGCGTTCTGGGGCGGCGACGGCGGCTATGTCTACGTCGTCGGCAGCTACGGTCCGCTGCGGGCACTCAAGTACGGCGTGCGCAACGGCGGCACCCCCGCGCTCACCCTCACCGGCCAGAGTCAGGACACCTTCGGCTACACGAGCGGCTCCCCGCTCGTCACGTCCAATGGCACGGACGATTCCAGTGCCCTGGTGTGGGTGGTCTCCGCGAGCAGCGCCTCGGGGGCCAACGGCACGCTGCGCGCCTACAGCCCCACTCCGGACGGCCACGGCCTGCTGCAACTGCTGTGGTCCGCGCCGATCGGCACCGCGACGAAGTTCAGCACCCCGACCGCCGACCGCGGGAAGGTGTACGTCGGCACCCGGGACGGCGTTCTCTACGGCTTCGGCAGCCCGGCGAGGACCGCCCTGACCGCGTCCTCCCTCGATTTCGGCCAGGTCGGCGTCGGCGCCAGCAGTTCGGCCGCCATGAGGCTGACGGCCACTCAGGACGTCAGCCTCGTCGGGCTCACGGCCTCGGGCGCCTTTTCGGTCGCGCCGTCCGCCGTTCCCACCCCCCAGGAGCCGAAGGCCCTGGCGACGGACGACTCCTTGGACGTGCCGATCACCTTCTCCCCGACGGCCCCCGGCGGCATCAACGGCACGCTGACCGCCAACCTCTCGGACGGACAGAAACTCGTCTTCGCCCTTCACGGCGTCGGCACCAAGCCCGGACTTGCGGCAGCGCCCGACGCCATGGACTTCGAGACGGTGCCCACCGGCAGCAACTCCACGCTGAACCTGCAGATCACCAACACCGGCACCGAACCGGAGCGGATCGACTCGATCGCCCCGCCGACCGGGCCGTTCGCCGCCTCCGGGCTGCCGGCAACGGGGACCGTCGTACCCGCCGGCGGATCGTTCGTGCTCTCGGTCACCTACACCCCGGCCGGCGACCAGGAGGACAGCTCCGCGCTGGTGATCACCAGCACGGGCGGCGGTGACACGCACACCGTGAGCGTTCCGGTCACTGGAACGGCCGTCACGGGACAGGGGCACCTCGAGTTCTCCACGGACTCGCTGGACTTCGGCTCCGTTCCGATCGGCAGCTCGAAGTCGCTCTCGTTCACCATCACGAACACCGGGAACATCCCGGTGACGGTCACGAAGGCCAAGGCGCCCACGGGTGACTTCAGCACCCCGCTGCAACTGTCCGAGGGCCTGGTCATCGGCCCGGAGCAGACCGCCGTGCAGAACGTGACGTTCACCCCTCGTTCGGCCGCGGATCTCAGCGCCTTCTACGAGGTCACCGGGACCGGCGTCGACGCGGACGGCAACGCCCAGGGCGCCATGTACGTGGCGGTCAAGGGCACGGGCACCGGCATCGCCACGACCACCTCGGCCAAGGACGGACTGTGGCAGGCCAACGGCACGACGGTGCTGGGCGGGGACGGCAGCGTCCAGCTGACCTCGGCCACCGCTAACCAGGCGGGCACGGCGGTGTACACCAAGCCGCTCCGCACCGACGGCCTGCGGACGACCTTCACCGCGCAGTTCGGTCCTGGCAACAGGGGAGTCGGCATGGCCTTCTCCCTGCTCGACCCGGCCCAGAACTCCGCCACGGCACTGGGCGCGCCCGGCGACGGTCTCGGCATCGCCGGGCGGCCGGGAGTGGTGGTCGCCTTCAGCACCGGCTGGAACAACACACTGCAGATGCAGAACTTCGCCGGTGTCGGCTACAGCTCATCCGGCTCGCCGACGATCGACTACCGGTCGGTGGACAAGCTCAGCACTTCCCTGCGCCAGGGCACGCACCAGGTGGACGTCCAGGTGGCCGGCGGTCATGTGTACGTCTGGGTCGACGGAGCCCAGGTGCTGGACGCCGCCGCGCCGGCACTGACATCCACCGCACTGGTGGCCTTCTCGGCCGGCACGAGCGTGGGTGCCGACGCGCACACGGTGAGCAATCTGGTGGTCAGCGAGGCCGCGCCGCCCGGTGAGGAGCCCAAGGCGGCGACCTCGCTCGGTCTCGTCGCCCCGAGTACGGGGGTCCCGGGTCGTGCCCTGACCGTCAAGGGCACGCTGACCTCGGGCGCGGCACTTCCCGCGGGTCAGGTCGTACACCTCACGCGCAACGGGACGGCACTGCGCGATGTGACGACCGCGGCGGACGGCTCCTTCACGTTCGGCGACACCCCACCGGCCGAGGGCACGTACACCTACGCCGCGAGCTACCCGGGCGACGCGACCCACGAGCAGTCGAGCACCGCTCAGCTCGTCCAGGTGTCCAAGCTGAGCACATCGGTCACGCTGACGGCTCCGTCCTCTGCCACTCGCACGCGGACCCTGACCGTGTCCGGCAAGCTCTCCGGTTCGCCCTTCGCCGCCGGCGAGGTCGTCAAGGTGACCAAGACCGACCTGGCACACGCGTCCGGCGTCGCACTGGCCGACGCGAAGGTTGCCTCGGACGGTTCCTTCACCTTCACGGACACCCCGCAGATCGGGGGTGCCAACACCTACAAGGTGGCCTACAGCGGCGACGTCTCACACCAGCCGGGCAGCCGCAGCGCCACCGTGCAGGTGTCCCGGGTCGCGACCTCCCTCTCCGTCGCCACCGACCACTCGACGTATCGGTATGGCCAGTCCGCGAAGATCACCGTCCACCTGGGCACGACCTACAACAGACGCACGGTCGCGATCTACGCCCAGCCGTTCGGCGCCGGGACGGCGGTCCTGGTGAGGTCGGGGACGGTGGACTCGCACGGAAATCTGACGGGCTACTACAAGCTGGTCCGCAACACCACGTTCAGCGCGGTGTTCACCGGTGACTACCGGTACGCCCCGAAGACCGTCGCCCGAACCGTGCAGTCCTACGTGCGGGTCTCGGAGAAGCTGTCGGGCTACTACACGAGCACGACGTACGGCGGCATCGTCTACCCGGTCTACCACCACACTGCGAAGGAGCGACTCGACGTCACGGTCGCACCCAACAAGGCGGGCCAGTGTGTCGTCTTCCGGGTGCAGCGGTACTACAGCAACGCCTGGCACACGCAGACCACCACACCCTGCGCTCCCCTCAGTTCCGCCAGCACCGGCCGGCACGAGATGTCGCTGGCCAACGCGACCAACGGCAGGTTCCGCGTGGCGGCGCGCTACGTGCACAGCAGCAGGGACGACAGCAATCCGAGCACATGGGGCGCCTGGCAGTACTTCACCGTCAGGCAGTGAGCCGCCCGGCTGATTCGCCCCGCCCTGGGGCAGCACCCCAGGGCGGGGCTCGGGCGGGGGTACCGCCGCACTGGAACGACCACGGCCCGGACCGCAGGCGAGCGGTCCGGGCCGTGTGCGTCCTCAGCTGCGCGATCGCGTCGCGGCGGCCGTCAGCGGTGGTGCGTCGGCGACACCGTCACCTCGACGCGCTGGAACTCCTTGAGCTCGGAGTAGCCCGTCGTGGCCATGGCGCGGCGCAGCGCGCCGAAGAAGTTCATGGAGCCGTCGGGCGCGTGCGAGGGGCCGAGCAGGATCTCCTCGGTCGTGCCCGCGGTGCCCAGGTTCATGCGCTTGCCGCGCGGCAGTTCCTCGTGGGTGGCCTCCATGCCCCAGTGGAAGCCGCGGCCGGGCGCGTCGGTGGCGCGGGCCAGCGGGGAGCCCATCATCACCGAGTCGGCGCCGCAGGCGATCGCCTTGGGCAGGTCGCCGCTGGAGCCGAAGCCGCCGTCGGCGATGACGTGCACGTAGCGGCCGCCGGACTCGTCCATGTAGTCACGGCGGGCCGCGGCCACGTCGGCGACCGCGGTCGCCATCGGCACCTGGATGCCGAGGACGTTGCGGGTGGTGTGGGCGGCGCCGCCGCCGAAGCCGACGAGCACGCCCGCCGCGCCGGTGCGCATCAGGTGCAGCGCCGCGGTGTAGGTGGCGCAACCGCCGACGATCACCGGCACGTCGAGCTCGTAGATGAACTGCTTCAGGTTGAGCGGCTCGTGCGAGCCGGACACGTGCTCGGCGGAGACCGTCGTGCCGCGGATGACGAAGATGTCCACGCCCGCGTCGACGACGGCCTTGGAGAACTGCGCGGTGCGCTGCGGGGAGAGCGCGGCGGCGGTGACCACGCCGGCGTCGCGCACCTCCTTGATGCGCTGGCCGATCAGCTCCTCCTTGATCGGCGCCGCGTAGAGCTCCTGCAGGCGCCTGGTGACGGAGGCGTCGTCCAGTTCGGCGATCTCGGCGAGCAGCGGCTCGGGGTCCTCGTAGCGGGTCCAAAGGCCCTCGAGGTTGAGCACGCCCAGGCCGCCGAGGTTGCCGATGCGGATCGCGGTCTCCGGGGAGACCACGGAGTCCATCGGGGCGGCCAGGAAGGGCAGCTCGAAGCGGTAGGCGTCGATCTGCCACGCGATCGAGACCTCCTTGGGGTCCCGTGTACGGCGGCTCGGGACGACGGCGATGTCGTCGAATGCGTACGCCCTGCGGCCGCGCTTGCCCCGCCCGATCTCGATCTCAGTCACTGTCGCTATGCCTTTCCTTCGTGGCTTGCCCGTCCAGTATCCCAGGGAGGGCAGGCGAAAGCCCGCGGCCGTACGGGACCGCGGGCTTCCGGTGAACCGGGTGATCCGTCAGCGCACGTGGTAGTTCGGCGCCTCGGTGGTCAGCTGGATGTCGTGCGGGTGGCTCTCCTTGAGGCCGGCCGCGGTGATCCGCACGAAGCGGCCCTTCTCCTTCAGCTCGGGGATCGTCGCGGAGCCGACGTAGCCCATGGAGGACCGCAGGCCGCCGATGAGCTGGTGGGCCACCGCCGAGAGCGGGCCGCGGTAGGGGACCTGGCCCTCGATGCCCTCGGGCACGAGCTTGTCCTCGGAGAGGATGTTGTCCTGGAAGTAGCGGTCCTTGGAGTACGACTTGGCCTGCCCGCGCGACTGCATCGCGCCGAGCGAGCCCATGCCGCGGTACGACTTGAACTGCTTGCCGTTGATGAAGAGCAGCTCGCCCGGCGACTCCTCGCAGCCCGCGAGGAGGCTGCCCAGCATGACGGTGTCCGCGCCGGCCGCGATCGCCTTGGCGATGTCGCCGGAGTACTGCAGGCCGCCGTCGCCGATCAGCGGGACGCCCGCGGGACCGGCCGCGAGGGAGGCCTCGTAGATCGCGGTGACCTGCGGCGCGCCGACACCGGCGACCACGCGGGTGGTGCAGATCGAGCCGGGGCCGACACCGACCTTGATGCCGTCGGCGCCCGCGTCGATCAGCGCCTGGGCGCCGTCGCGGGTGGCGACGTTGCCGGCCACCACGTCGATCTTGATGTTGGCCTTGACCTTGGCGACCATGTCGAGGATGCCGCGGCTGTGGCCGTGGGCGCTGTCGACGACCAGGAAGTCCGCGCCGGCCTCGACGAGCCGCTGGGCGCGCAGGAAGGCCTCGTCGCCGACGCCGACCGCGGCGCCGACCAGCAGGCGGCCCTCGGCGTCCTTGGCGGCGTTGGGGTACTTCTCGGCCTTCACGAAGTCCTTGACGGTGATCAGGCCCTTGAGCCGGCCCTCGTCGTCGACCAGCGGCAGCTTCTCGATCTTGTGCCTGCGCAGCAGCTCCATCGCCTCGACGCCGGAGATGCCGACCTTGCCGGTGACCAGCGGCATCGGCGTCATGACCTCGCGGACCTGGCGGGAGCGGTCGCTCTCGAAGGCCATGTCGCGGTTGGTGACGATGCCGAGCAGCTTGCCGGAGGCGTCGGTGACCGGGACGCCGCTGATGCGGAACTTGCCGCACAGGGCGTCGGCCTCGGCGAGGGTGGCGTCGGGGTGGACCGTGATCGGGTCGGTGACCATGCCGGACTCGGACCGCTTCACCAGGTCGACCTGGTTGACCTGGTCCTCGATGGACAGGTTGCGGTGGAGGACGCCGACACCGCCCTGGCGGGCCATGGCGATGGCCATCCGCGCCTCGGTGACCTTGTCCATCGCCGCCGACAGCAGCGGGATGTTCACGCTGACGTTCCGGGTGACCTTCGAGCGGGTGTCGACCTGGTTCGGCACGACGTCCGACGCACCCGGGAGCAGCAGCACGTCGTCGTAGGTGAGTCCGAGCAGTCCGAACTTATCGGCTACTCCGTCGGCGTTCAGCGTCATGACACCTTCCCCATGGTCTTGCCCGGCGAGATGTTCAATGCTAATGGGTCCCGCGGGAAACCATTTCCGCCCCCTGACGAGGGGGAAAGGCGGCGTCGCCTAGGCGCTGAGCCCGGGAGCAGCCGCGGCGGCTTCCTCCGCCAGCGCCCGCAGCCGGGACAGCGCGCGGTGCTGTGCCACCCGGACGGCCCCCGGCGACATGCCGAGCACCTGACCGGTCTCCTCGGCGGTGAGGCCCACGGCGACCCGGAGCAGCACGAGCTCGCGCTGGTGCTCCGGGAGGTTGGCCAGCAGCTTCTTCGCCCACTCCGCGTCGCTGCTGAGCAGCGCCCGCTCCTCGGGCCCGAGCGAGTCGTCCGCCTGCTCGGGCATCTCGTCGGAGGGCACCGCCGTCGAGCCCGGGCCGCGCATGGCGGCCCGCTGGAGATCGGCGACCTTGTGGGCGGCGATGCCGAAGACGAAGGCCTCGAAGGGCCGGCCCTGGTCCCGGTAGCGGGGCAGGGCGCACAGAACCGCGAGGCAGACCTCCTGGGCGAGGTCGTCCACGAAGTGGCGCGCGTCACCGGGCAGCCGCGACAGCCTCGTGCGGCAGTAGCGCTCGGCGAGCGGGTGCACATGGGCGAGCAGATCGTGCGTCGCCTGCTCGTCGCCCTCCACGGCTCGACGTACGAGAGCCCCTATGGCTGTCTCATTGCCGGTGGCCTCGTCGCGCATCCATCCATAGTGCATCGCCGCGGGCCGCTCCGTGGGCTCACACCCGTGGTTCTGGTCCGAAGCGTTATGCGGCGGGCCGTGTGGAACGTTTCGAGGGACCGCACCGACCGTAGTCATGTCATGCACCCGCCGCCCCGCCCGCCCGTGTCCCCGAGAGTCCATACCTCAAGCATGCGCCCTCGACGCGGAAACCGGTACGAGCGGGGCAGCCGCACAGCTGCCCCACAGCTCATCGGCCCCTCAGCCCTCAAAGCCGCTGCCTCAGCGCACCAGGCCCCAGCGGAAGCCGAGCGCCACCGCGTGGGCCCGGTCCGAGGCGCCGAGCTTCTTGAAGAGGCGTCGCGCGTGCGTCTTGACGGTGTCCTCGGAGAGGAAGAGCTCGCGGCCGATCTCGGCGTTGGAGCGACCGTGGCTCATGCCCTCGAGAACCTGGATCTCGCGGGCGGTCAGCGTCGGGGCGGCGCCCATCTCGGCGGAGCGCAGCCGGCGCGGGGCGAGCCGCCAGGTGGGGTCGGCCAGCGCCTGGGTGACCGTGGCCCTCAACTCGGCGCGCGAGGCGTCCTTGTGCAGGTATCCGCGGGCACCGGCGGCGACCGCGAGGGCCACCCCGTCCAGGTCCTCGGCGACCGTGAGCATGATGATGCGGGCGCCGGGGTCGGCTGACAGCAGCCGCCGTACGGTCTCGACACCGCCGAGGCCGGGCATCCGGACGTCCATGAGGATGAGGTCCGAGCGATCGGCGCCCCAGCGGCGGAGGACTTCCTCGCCGTTGGCCGCGGTCGTTACACGCTCGACGCCGGGCACGGTCGCAACCGCGCGGCGCAGGGCCTCTCGGGCAAGCGGGGAGTCGTCGCAGACGAGAACGGAAGTCATGACCGTCCTCCGCAGCTGATCCGCGTCACGTTGAGCCTCCAGGCTGTACGAATCGTTCACCGGTGGGGATGACGGCCTCGGGCGCCTGCCCGATTAGTTCGACCGCCAACCACTTCCGCACCTTCAACGACCCTCACTCGAAAGAGTTACGGAGTTTGGCGACCGTCTCCCGCACTCTCCGTGCGCGGACCGACACGGATCAGCAACGTCGCAGGTCGCGGCGGTAAGCCGGGCCCCAAAACGAAGCACAACGGGCGCCCGCTTGCAGCACACACACCCCGCCGACCGGGGGGCAATGTCAGATTTTGCCTGTTTGGAGGCTTTTTACCCGCATGGCGGGAGTTCGTTGGCGATTTTGTGATGAATCATATTTACATCTACTTCGACAGTAGATGTACGGTCGACAGCACCTGCCCCAGAGCTTCGCGCCTGGACGGTGTCCGATGCAGCCCACCTCTCGAGGAGATGAGCAATGGCAGACTTCTCCCGCCTCCCGGGCCCCAACGCCGACCTCTGGGACTGGCAGCTGGTCGCCGCCTGCCGCGGTGTCGACAGCTCCCTGTTCTTCCATCCCGAGGGAGAGCGCGGCGCCGCCCGGAGCGCGCGTGAGGCGGCGGCCAAGGAGGTGTGCATGCGCTGCCCCGTGCGCGCCGAATGCGCGACGCACGCTCTGACGGTCCGCGAGCCCTACGGGGTCTGGGGCGGACTCACCGAGGACGAGCGCGAGGAGATGATGGGCCGGTCCCGGAACCGGGTCATGAGCTCGCACGCCACCGGCAGTCACTGACACACCGGTCACCAGCCGCCGAGGAAACGTTTCATCACAAGCGACGGGGCCTCCGTCGCGGCGCGCCCTCAGCCCGCCGGACGGTCGCGCAGGGCCGCGAGCCGCAACCGCCCCAGCATCATGTCGACAGCCGGCACCTGAGCCAGGTCGGGCAGCGTCAGGGCCACCACGTCACGGCGTACGGCCGGCCTCAGCTCCCGTACGGCCACCCCGCGGAGCCGCACCGCCTCCAGTGCGAGGCCTGGCTGCGCCGAGACCCCCACCCCCGCCGCCACCAGGCCGATCGCCGCCGGGTAGTCGTCGGTGGCGAAGTCGATCCGCGGCTCGAAGCCCGCGCGCCCGCACAGCTCGACCAGATGCCGCCGGCAGTGCGGGCAGCCCGCGATCCACGGCTCGTCCGCGAGCTCGGCGAGCCGCACCGGACCACCGCCCCGGGCCAGCGCGTGCCCGGCCGGCAGCACCGCGAAGAGCCGGTCGGGCAGGAGCGGCCGCACCAGCAGCCCGTCCCACTGCGCTCCGTCCGGATCGCCCTCGTAGCGGTAGGCCAGCGCCAGTTCGCACTCCCCGGCGCGCAGCATCTCCACCGCGCGCGGCGGCTGCGCCTCCGCGAGCGTGATCCGTACATCCGGGTGCGCGGCGCGCATCGCCGCCAGGGCGGTGGGCACCAGGGACGGACCCGCGCTCGGGAACGACACCAGCCGCACCCGCCCGGCGCGCAGGCCCCCGATCGCCGCGACCTCCTCCTCGGCGGCGGCCAGTCCCGCCAGGATCCCGCTCGCGTGCCGCGCCAGCGCTTCGCCCGCCTCGGTCAGCCGGGTCGTCCGGCCGCCGCGGACCAGCAGCGGTGTGCCCGCGGACTGCTCCAGCGCCTTCATCTGCTGGCTGACCGCCGGCTGCGTGCAGCCCAGCTCCCGCGCGGCGCCCGACAGCGAGCCGGTGCGGGCCACGGCGCGCAGCACACGGAGGTGGCGGGCCTCGAACACGCCTCGAGCATAAGCATTGCTTGGGGGTCCGGTGCGGGGAACGATGATGGACTTTGGGCAGCCCCGGGCGCAGGCTGAGGAACCATGGACATCACCGGGGAATTCGCGCTGGACGCCGGGATCACCTACCTCAACACCGCCTCCTCGGGCATCGGGCCGCGCCGCGCCGCCGAGGTGCTGCGCACCGCCGCGGCCGCCTGGTCCGGGGGCACCGACGACTGGGTGCGCGACGAGCGCGCCCTCAACGCCACCCGCGCCACCTACGCCCGTCTCACCGGCGTCGCCGCCGACCGGGTCGCGGTCGGCTCCTCCGTCACCACGCACGTCGGCATGATCGCCGCAGCCCTCCCCGCCGGGGCCGAAGTCGTGCTGGCCGAGGGCGACTTCAGTTCGCTGGTCAACCCCTTCGCCTCACGCTCCGACGTCACCGTGCGCACCGTGCCCCTGGAGGGCGTCGCCGACGCCGTACGTCCCACCACCGGCCTCGTCGCCGTCAGCGCCGTGCAGTCCGCGGACGGCCGGGTCGCCGACCTCGCCGCGATCCGCGAGGCCGCCTCGCGGCACGGGGCGCGCGTGCTGGTCGACGCCACGCAGGCGGTCGGCTGGTTGCCGCTGCGCGCGGGCGGCTTCGACTACGTCGTGTGCGGCGGCTACAAATGGCTGCTCGCCCCGCGCGGGGTGTCCTTCCTGACCGTGCGGGAGGGCGCCGAGGACGGGCTGTCGCCGCACTTCGCGGGCTGGTACGCGGCCGAGGACCCGTGGGGCGACTGCTACGGGCCGGTGGCGCATCTCGCCCGCTCCGCACGGCGGTTCGACGTGCTGCCGCCGCTCCTGCCGTACCTGGCCGGGGCGGCCTCGCTCGGGCTGGTCGAGGAACTGGGCGTCGAGGCCATCGGCGCCCACGACATCGCACTGGCCGAGCACTTCCGGGCGGGCCTGCTGCGGCTGGGCCACAAGCCGGTGCCCTCCGGGGTGCACCCCTCGGCGATCGTGGCCGTCCCCGGCCTGGGCGACGCGGCGGAGCGGCTGGCCGCCGCCGGCATCCGGGTCTCGGCCCGCGCGGGCAATCTGCGGGCGGCCTTCCACCTGTACAACACCGAGACGGACGTGGACCGGCTTCTCGGCGTGCTCGCGGAGTGAGCCGCGGGGCGGTCGCGGCGGCGGCCGCGGGAAAACGCTTCGCCGGCAGCCCGGCGGCCGCCGTACGGTCGGGGCATGAAGCTGCTCTCGGTGAACGTGGGCCGCCCCCGTCCGAATCCGTGGAAGGACGTCGGGACGACGGGCATCGACAAGCACCCCGTCGCGGGCCCGGTGGCGGTGACCGCCCCGGGCCCCAAGGGCACCGGCGCGGTCGCTCTCGCGGGCGACCGCGTGTTCGACGCGGCGCACCACGGCGGCACCGACCAGGCCGTCTACGCCTACGCCCGCGAGGACCTGGACGACTGGGAGCGCGAGCTGGACCTGCCGCTGCGCAACGGCATGTTCGGGGAGAACCTGACGACCCTGGGACTGTGCGTCAACGAGGCGCTGATCGGCGAGCGTTGGCGGATCGGCGGCCCGGGCGGCGCCGTCCTGGAGGTGGCCTGCCCGCGCATCCCCTGCGGAACGTTCCAGGGCTGGCTGGAGCAGGGCGGCTGGATCAAGCGGTTCACCCGGGCGGCGCTGCCCGGCGCCTACCTCCGGGTCGCCGAGCCCGGCGAGATCCGGGCGGGCGACCGGGTCGAGGTCGTCCACCGCCCGGACCACGAGGTGACCGTCGCCCTGACCTTCCGGGCGGTCACCCTGGAGCCGGAGCTGCTCCCCCGGCTGCTCGCGGCGGACGCGCTCCCGGCGGAGGTCCGCGCCGCGGCCCGCAGACGTTCGGGCGGGCACTAGCCTGCGGGGCATGACGACTTCACTCATCACGGGAGCCACCGCGGGTCTCGGCGCGGCCTTCGCGCGCCGGCTCGCGAGCGACGGTCACGCCCTCGTCCTGGTCGCGCGCGACGAGCAGCGGCTGGAGGAGTGCGCCGCCGAGTTGCGGAGCGCGTACGCGGTGACCGTGGAGGTGCTGCCGGCCGACCTGTCGACGGACAAGGGCATCGAGACGGTCGAGGCCCGGTTGCGCGACCGCGAGCGGCCGGTCGGTGTGCTGGTCAACAACGCGGGCTTCGGCAACCGGGGAGCCTTCGGCGACGTGCCGATGGCCGACGAGCTGACCATGCTCAAGGTGCACTGCGAGGCCGTGCTGCGGCTGACCGGGGCCGCGACCGCGGCCATGAGGGAGCGCGGCCGCGGCTTCGTGATCAACGTGGCCTCGGTGGCGGCCTTCGTGCCGCGCGGCACCTACGGGGCGAGCAAGGCCTGGGTCGTCAGCTTCACCCAGGGCCTGGCCAGGGAACTGGCGGGCACCGGGGTACGGCTGCTGGCGCTGTGCCCGGGCTTCGTCCGCACCGAGTTCCACCAGCGGGCCGGGATGGACACCGGCAACATCCCCGGCTGGGCGTGGCTGGACGCGGACAAGGTCGTCGCGGCGGCCATCCGCGACCTGGCCCGCGGCCGCTCCCTGAGCGTGCCCGACCCCCGCTACAAGGCCGCGGTCGCCGCGGCCAGGTTGGCCCCGACCGGCGCGTTCGGCCGGGCCTCGACGAAGGCGGGACGGCGCTTCGGGCCGGTCTACCCCCGCGACTAGCAGCGGCATTCCCCCATAAAATGGACGGCGGACTCGGGGATCGCCCAGCGCACGGCCCCCGGGAGGGCGCCATGACATTCGTCCAGATCATCGACTGCAGGACCAGCAGGTACGACGACATGAACCGGCTCATGGACACCTGGATCGAGGCGACGAAGGGCAAGCGCACCGCGACCCATTCCATGGTCGGCCGGGACCGCTCCGGCGCGGACCACCTGGTGGAGATCGTGGAGTTCCCCTCCTACGAGGAGGCGATGCGGAACTCCACGCTCCCCGAGACCAACCGGATCTTCGAGGAGATGGTCGCCCTCTGCGAGGAGGCCCCCACCTTCACCGACCTCGACGTCCTCCGTGACGAGCAGCTCAACAAGGCCACGTGCCGCCGCTTCTTCCAGGAGCTGTGCGGCCGGGACGACCCGGCGGGGTACGACGAGATGTTCACGGCCGGATACCTCGACCACGACATCGGGATGGACGAGGACACCACGGGCCCGGACGCCCTCCGCGAGGAGACCCTCGCGTACCGGCACGGCTTCCCGGACTTCGGGTTCACCGTCGAGGACCAGATCGCCGAGGGCGACCGGGTGGTGACCAGGTGGAGCTGGCGCGGCACCAACTCCGGGGAGATGCGCGGGATGCCGCCGAGCGGCAAGGAGGTCTCCACCGTCGGCACCACGACCTTCCGCTTCGAGGGCGGCAGGATCGCCGAGGGCTGGTGGCACTGGGACTCGCTCGGCATGCTCAGCCAGATGGGCGTCATCAGGCTGCCGTCCTAGGGCCGTGGACAGCCCGAAGGCCCCCGTTCCCGGGCGGGAACGGGGGCCTTCGCGGTACAGCTCAGTGGGAGTGGCCGTGGCCGTGGCCGTGACCGGCCTCGGCGGGCTCCTCCTCCTTCTTCTCCACCACGAGGGTCTCGGTGGTGAGGAGCAGGGAGGCGATGGAGGCGGCGTTCTCCAGGGCGGAGCGGGTGACCTTGACCGGGTCGATGACGCCGGACTTCACCAGGTCGCCGTACTCGCCGGTCGCGGCGTTGAAGCCGTGGCCCTTCTCCAGCTCGGAGACCTTGGAGGTGATGACGTAGCCCTCCAGGCCGGCGTTCTCGGCGATCCAGCGCAGCGGCTCGACCGCGGCGCGGCGGACGACCGCCACACCGGTGGCCTCGTCGCCGGACTTGCCGAGGTTGTCGTCGAGCACCTTGACCGCGTGGACGAGCGCGGAGCCGCCACCGGAGACGATGCCCTCCTCGACCGCGGCGCGGGTCGCGGAGATGGCGTCCTCCAGACGGTGCTTCTTCTCCTTGAGCTCGACCTCGGTGGCCGCGCCGACACGGATGACGCACACGCCGCCGGCCAGCTTGGCGAGGCGCTCCTGGAGCTTCTCGCGGTCCCAGTCGGAGTCGGTCGCGGTGATCTCGGCCTTGATCTGGTTGATCCGGCCGGTGATCTCCGAGGACTCGCCGGCGCCGTCGACGATGGTGGTGTCGTCCTTGGTGACGGTCACGCGGCGGGCGGTGCCGAGCACGTCCAGGCCGACCTGGTCGAGCTTGAGGCCGACCTCCTCGGCGACGACGGTGCCGCCGGTGAGGGTGGCGATGTCGCCCAGCATGGCCTTGCGGCGGTCGCCGAAGCCGGGGGCCTTGACCGCGACCGCGTTGAAGGTGCCGCGGATCTTGTTGACCACCAGGGTCGACAGGGCCTCGCCCTCGACGTCCTCGGCGATGATCAGCAGCGGCTTGGAGGCACCGGCCTGCAGGATCTTCTCCAGCAGCGGGAGCAGGTCCTGGATGGAGGAGATCTTGCCCTGGGTGATCAGGATGTACGGGTCCTCCAGGACGGCCTCCTGACGCTCCTGGTCCGTCACGAAGTACGGCGACAGGTAGCCCTTGTCGAAGGCCATGCCCTCGGTGAAGTCCAGCTCCAGGCCGAAGGTGTTGGACTCCTCGACGGTGATGACACCGTCCTTGCCGACCTTGTCGATCGCCTCGGCGATCAGCTCGCCGACCTGCTTGTCCTGGGCGGACAGCGCGGCGACGGCGGCGACGTCCTCCTTGCCCTCGATCGGGCGGGCGGTGGCGAGCAGCTCGTCCGAGACGGCCTTGACGGCGGCGTCGATGCCCTTCTTCAGGGCGGCCGGGGAAGCGCCGGCGGCGACGTTGCGCAGACCCTCGCGGACCAGCGCCTGGGCGAGCACGGTGGCGGTGGTGGTGCCGTCACCAGCGATGTCGTTGGTCTTGGTCGCCACCTCCTTCACCAGCTGCGCGCCGAGGTTCTCGTACGGGTCGTCGATCTCGACCTCACGCGCGATGGTCACACCGTCGTTGGTGATGGTCGGGGCGCCGAACTTCTTGTCGATGACGACATTGCGGCCCTTGGGGCCGATGGTCACCTTCACGGTGTCGGCGAGCTTGTTGACGCCACGCTCGAGGGCGCGACGGGCGTCCTCGTCGAACTTCAGGATCTTGGCCATACCGGCGGAATTCCTCGTCTTTGGGTTCTCGTCAAAGACCGCGCCCCGGGTCCCCGGTCCGTGCGAGGACTCGGTGTACCCGGGGCGTGATCACGGCATTTCTCGATTACGAGCGGCGCCGGATTTACTTCTCGACGATCGCGAGGACGTCGCGAGCCGAGAGGACGAGGTACTCCTCGCCGCTGTACTTGACCTCGGTGCCGCCGTACTTGCTGTACAGCACGATGTCGCCGACCTTGACGTCGAGCGGGATGCGGTTGCCGTCCTCGAAGCGACCCGGGCCCACGGCCAGGACGACGCCCTCCTGGGGCTTCTCCTTGGCGGTGTCCGGGATGACCAGGCCGGAGGCGGTGGTCTGCTCGGCATCCAGCGGCTGGACCACGATGCGGTCCTCGAGCGGCTTGATGGCAACCTTGGTGCTGGCGGTCGTCACGATCCGACCTCCCCCTTCAAAGGGCTCACGGGAGTGTCTGTCTGGGGTGGCGACCTGGTAGGCCCGTCGTCGCGGGTGCCGGACCTGCCCGTCGCTTTTGTGCTGGCACTCGGCATGGCTGAGTGCCAGGTCTGAGATTAGGACGCGCTTAGCACTCGGTCAAGCGGAGTGCCAACGCCGCGCCGTACGCGGTGCGCTTCCGGCGGGAGAACGGCCCGCCCGGACGCGCGGTTCCGGACCCGTCCGGGCCCCTCCCGGCCCCGCCGCTCACGTGCGCGACGCGCTCCACGCACCGAGCGCGGCAAGGGTGAAGCCGTCGCGCAACTCGCCCGCGCGGACGGCCTCGGCGACGTCCCGCGGGCTCCACCAGCGCGCGTCGGCGACCTCACCCTCCCCCGCGGCGCCGGGCCGCGGGACGGCGTCCTGCGCGACGGTGACCTCGACGACGGCCACCTGGCTCTCCAGCAGCCCGGAGTCGACGTCCAGCCGGGCCACGACCGTCGCCGCGGAGCCCGCGAGGCCGGTCTCCTCGGCCAGTTCCCGCAGCGCGTCGGCGGCGGGGTCGGTCTCACCGAAGCCGCGCGGCAGCTCCCAGGCCCAGCGGCCCACCGCGGGGCGCCACTGACGGACCATCAGCACATCGTCACCCCGCCGGGCGAGGACCACGACACCTGTGCGACCGCCGCCGACCCGGACCCGGTGCAGCTCCACCTCCGCGCCCGAGGGCAGCCGGTAGGTGTCGAGGTGGACCTCGCACCAGCGCCCGCCCTCGGCGTCGCCGTACGCCTTGCGGGTGCGGGTGCGTACCGCCTCGGTGTCCATCAGACCGCCCCCCGCGGGCTCGCCGGGAACTCCATCACGTCGTACCGCCCGCGGTAGCCCCGCAAGCGCGGCAGCCCCGCGGACACGGCCGCGACGACCACGGGGGCCAGGGCTCCCGCCGCGCCGGCCGCGAACGCCCCGAGCGTCCCCTGCCCGAGCACCCCCGCGGCGACGCTCAGCCCGCCCGCCGCCGCCGTCTCCGTGCCCAGCCCGCGGACCACCCGCGCGATGCGCTGGACACGCGTCACCGGCACCTCGTCCGCGCCGCCTTCCGGGGGCTCCTTCGTCCTGCCGCCCAGCATGTCGCCGACATCCTGGAGCGCGGCGAGGTCGCGCCGCTGCCACCACGCGGTCAGCGCGTCGGCGGCGTCGTCGGTGAAACGCTGCCACTGCGCCGCGGTCAGCAGCCCGAGCCGCAACTGGAAGCGGGTCGGCCAGGCCACGACCGGGGTGTGTTCCCCCAGGGCCTCGGCCTCCGCGCGCGGTACGCCGTGCCGGGTGGCGCTGAGCCCGAGCGCGCACCCCTCACCGGCGGCGATCGCCCGGTAGTACGACTCGTCGAAGGCGTCGCGCAGTGCCTCCGCGTCGGCCCGCACGGCCGGGGCGGGGGCGCGCAGCAGGGGGGCGAGCCGCTCGTGCAGGCGGCTGCGGTGGGGCATGCCGTCCACGTCGAACTCCCCGCCGGCCCAGGCGGCCAGCACCGCCCGTCCCTCGTCGGTGGCCGGCATCCCCGGCGGGGGCGGGGGCTGCACGGCGTACGCGGTCGCCCAGTCGGCCGGCCGCAGCTCGCTGACCTCCAACTGGCCGCGATCGGCCGCCTCCAGCCAGTCGTTCCAGCGGCTGACCATGCGACGGCGCAACGGGGTGCCGAGGACCCCGGTCGCCGCGAGCAGCCGGTCCGCCGTGACGGCCGGCCCCTCCGCGGCGAGGGTCGCGGCGGCCGCGGCGGCGTCCGCGCGGGCGCCGAGTTCGCGCTGCAGACGCAGGCACTGCTCGTCGGGGAGCGGCAGGGAGGAGAAGAGGAACCCACGGGCGAGCAGCGCGACGAGCTGCCCCGCCAGGTCCGCGCCGCGGGCGTTGACCCGGATCGGCACCATCGCCCCGCCGCCGACGGCGCGCAGCGCGAGCTCGTCCAGGAGTTCGGCGGGCCGCAGGACCGCGAAGGCGGCGCCGTCGAGCAACTGGGAGTAGGCCAGGAAGAGGCCGCCGCCCTGGAGGACCTCCCAGCGCAGCCGCCCGAGCAGTTCCGCCCGGGTCCGCGCGTCCGCGCGCTCCACCGGGGCGGCGCGGCCGGGTGCGCCGGCGCTGAGCGTGGCCCGCTGCCGTAAGGAGTCCCATTCCGTGCTGAGCACTGCCGTCATCTCCGCCCCCCTCGCCGCCGCCCGTACCGGGCAAGTCCAGCACGCGCCGGGGGCGCGGGACAATGGACGACGTGGATCTCGACGCGTTCTCGGCACTGCTGACCGACGAGGGGCAGGCGCTGCTGGCCTCCCTGCGGGACTACGACCCCGCCGGCGAACTGGCCACCGCCACGCGGCTGCGGCGGGAGCACGACGCCGGGCTGGTGTCGGCGGCGCTCACGCAGGCGCGGCTGCGGCAGCGGGCGGTGGCGAAGTTCGGGGAGGACGCCTACCGGATGTACTTCACGCCCGACGGGGTCGAGCAGTCGACGCGGGCCTCGGTGGCGGCGCACCGGGCGGAGCGGTTCGCGGCGCTCGGGGTGCGGCGGCTGGCCGATCTGTGCTGCGGGGTCGGCGGGGACGCGATCCCGCTGGCGCGCGCCGGGGTGGAGGTGCTGGCGGTCGACCGTTCTCCGCTGGCCTGCGCGGTGGCGCGGGCGAACGCGCAGGCACTGGGGCTGGCCGGGCGGATCGAGGTGCGCTGCGCCGATGTGGCCGAGGTCGGCACGGAGGGGTACGACGCGGTGTTCGTGGACCCGGCCCGGCGTGGCGGTCGGGGCAGGATTTTTGACCCCGAGGCGTACTCCCCGCCGCTGTCGTGGGCGGTGGCGGCGGCGCGCGTGGCGCCCTTGGCCGCGCTGAAGGTGGCGCCGGGGATCCCGCACGAGGCCGTGCCGGAGGACGCCGAGGCGGAGTGGGTCTCCGACCACGGTGACGTGAAGGAGGCCGTGCTCTGGTTCGGCACCGCGCCGGGCACCCGCCGGGCGACACTGCTCCCGGCGGGCGCCACCCTGCCCGCCGCCGGGTTGCCCGACCCGCGGGTGCGCCCCGTGGGGCGCTGGCTGTACGAGCCCGACGGCGCGGTCATCCGCGCCCACATGGTGGCCGACGTGGCGGCGCAGGTCGGCGGCGGGCTGATCGACGAGACCATCGCGTACGTCACCTCGGACGAGCCGCACATCACGCCCTACGCCTCCGCGTACGAGATCACCGATGTGCTGCCCTTCAACCTCAAGCGGCTCAAGGCGCTGCTGCGCGAACGCGAGGTCGGCGTGCTGACCGTCAAGAAGCGCGGCTCGGCCGTCGAGCCCGAGGAGCTGCGCCGCCGGGTCAAGCCCCAGGGCCCCAACGCGGCCACCGTCTTCCTGACCCGGGTCGCGGGCGCCCCGAGCATGCTGCTGGGCACCCCGGCACCGGCCTAGGGGTAGCCCGGAGGCCGCCTGGGGGCGCTCAGGGGCTGTCCTCCACCGACTCGAAGCGCCAGCGGTGGACGGCCCGCCGGGCCAGCCCCTCGCCCGGTTCCGGCAGCTCGGGCAGCCCGGCGTCGTACGGGGCGTCCCACCAGGTGATGACGAGCACCCGGTCCTGCGGGGCGGAGAAGGTCTCCCGGCGCAGCGGTGCCGGCGACAGCGGGCACGCGCGGGCCCACGCCAGCAGCTCTGGCCCGCGGCCCTCGACGGCGCGGGCCTCCCACATCAGGGCGACGGTCACGAGTAGAGGTTGTCCTTGCTGAGCTCGTGCAGATGGTCGTGGGCGTGGCCGTGACCGTGTTCGTGCGTGTGGCCCGGCACGGACACGTCCGTGACCTGCAGCGAGGAGTCCGCGGGCAGGTCCCACGTGGAGGACGGCCGGCCGCGGGCCACCATCTCCGCGCCCAGCGCCGCGACCATCGCGCCGTTGTCCGTGCACAGCTTCGGCCGCGGGACACGCAGGATGATCCCCGCGTCCTCGCAGCGCTCCTGGGCCAGCGAGCGCAGCCGGGTGTTGGCGGCGACGCCGCCGCCGATCATCAGATGGTCGACGCCGTTGTCCTTGCAGGCCCGGATCGCCTTGCGGGTCAGGACGTCGACGACGGCCTCCTGGAAGGACGCGGACACGTCCGCGACCGGCACGTCCACGCCCTCGCGGCGCTTGGACTCGATCCACCGGGCCACGGCCGTCTTCAGTCCGGAGAAGGAGAAGTCGTACAGCGGGTCCCTGGAGCCGGTCAGGCCGCGTGGGAAGCGGATCGCGTTCGGGTCGCCCTCGCGCGCGGCGCGGTCGATCGCCGGGCCGCCGGGGAAACCGAGGCCCAGCACGCGGGCGACCTTGTCGAAGGCCTCGCCCGCCGCGTCGTCGATGGTGGAGCCCAGCGGGCGTACGTCGCCGGTGATGTCGGGCGCCAGCAGCAGCGAGGAGTGCCCGCCGGACACCAGCAGCGCCATCGTCGGCTCGGGCAGCGCCCCGTGCTCCAGCTGGTCCACGCAGATGTGGGAGGCGAGGTGGTTGACCCCGTACAGCGGCTTGCCGAGCGCGTAGGCGTACGCCTTGGCCGCGGACACGCCGACCAGCAGCGCGCCCGCGAGCCCGGGGCCGGCGGTGACGGCGATGCCGTCGAGGTCGGAGGCGGCGACGCCGGCCTCCTTCAGCGCGCGCTGGATCGTGGGGACCATCGCCTCCAGGTGCGCGCGGCTGGCGACCTCGGGGACGACGCCGCCGAAGCGCGCGTGCTCGTCCACGCTGGACGCGATCGCGTCGGCGAGCAGGGTGTGCCCGCGCACGATGCCGACACCGGTCTCGTCGCAGGACGTCTCGATGCCGAGGACAAGGGGCTCGTCAGCCATGGGTGGTCTCTGTTCCTTGTAGTCCCGGTACGTCAGGGGATGCCGGCAGCTCGCCGAGTCTCATCACGAGCGCGTCGACGTTGCCCGGCTGGTAGTAGCCGCGGCGGAAGCCGATCGGCTCGAAGCCGAAGCGCTCGTACAGCCGCTGCGCGCGGACGTTGTCGACCCGCACCTCCAGCAGCACCTCGTGGCACTCGAAGGCGGTGGCCTGGCGCAGCAGTTCCCCGAGCAGCCGGGCGCCGAGGCCGCTGCCCCACTGCTCGCGGGCGGTGGCGATGGTCTGCACGTCCCCGGTGCCGCCGACGGCGGCCAGCCCCGCGTAGCCGACGACCTGTCCGTCGCCTTCCTCGGCCACGACATAGTGCCGGGTCGCCGACGGGTGCCGCGCGTCGGCCAGTTCGGACCAGAACATGCCGCGCGACCACGCGTCGTCCGGGAAGAGCCGGTGCTCCAGCTCCATCACCGGGTCCAGGTCCCACCAGCGCATCTCGCGCATCACCGCGGTCACTTCGGCAGGACCGCCTTGTAGCCGGCCGGCACCTGGGCGTCCGGGCGGCGCAGGTACAGCGGCAGCGCGGGGAGGAACTCCTCGCCGTCCGCCAGCTTCACCGCGGCGAGCGCGGCCAGCGCGGCGGCGGACTGGTCGGCGGGCGGGCGGAGGTCCGTGAACACCTCGGGGTAGAGGGCGGCGCCCGCGCCGACCGCGGGCACCCCGGCGACCTCGCCGGCGATGTCGGCGGGCCGGTCCACGGCCGGGTCGGTCACCCGGGTCCGCGGACCCTCGTACCGGGCCCAGTAGACCTCCTTGCGGCGGGCGTCCGTCGCCACGGCGAACGGCCCCTCGATCCCGGCCGCGTACGCGAGGCCGTCGAGGGTGCAGACCCCGTGCACGGGGACGCCGAGCACGTCGCCGAAGGAGGCCGCGGTCACCAGGCCGACGCGCAGCCCCGTGTACGGCCCGGGGCCGACGCCGACCACGATTCCGGTCACGGCGCCCAGTTCGGTCCCCGCCTCGCGCAGCACACGGTCCACGGCGGGCATCAGCAGTTCCCCGTGCCGCCTCGCGTCGATCTCCGTCGACTCTGCGAGCACGCGCCGGCCGTCGTGCAGGGCGACCGTCACAGCGGGGGTTGCGGTATCGAAGGCAAGCAGCAGCACGCGTTCAGCCTACGGCGTTCACCGGGGTGGCCCTGCCAGGACGGGGGCACCGCCGCGGCCCGGGACGGCGCTCCCGTCGCCGTGCGGCCCGGCTGCTAACGTCAACCCAGCGTGACGCCCACCTCCGGAGGAAAACCGTGGCAAGGATCGGTTCAGGGACGATCGTGACCGGACTGACCGCAGCCGCCCTGGCCGCTGTCGGTGTCCTCGCCGTCCAGGCCTCCGGTTCCGCGGCCGACATGAGCAAGGGCACCCGCCCGGTGGGTTCCACCGGCACCGACACCCCGGTGTCGGCCTCCGCCTCCCCCGCGCCGCAGAAGGCGAACGAGCTCCCCGCGTCCTCCGGGAGCGGCACCAGGGTCGTGTACTCCCTCCGCAAGGACCGCGTGTGGCTCGTCGGCGCCGACGAGAAGGTGAGCACCACCTACGTGGTCACCCCCGGCACCGTGGACCCCGCACCCGGCACGTACGCCGTGACGTCCCGGAGCGCGAGCGGGCTCGGCGGCGACGGCGTGCGGGTCGAGAACGTGGTGCGTTTCACGTCCGTCGACGGTGTGGTCATCGGCTTCAGCGCGGCCAAGGACGGCTCGCTGCCAGGCCCCCCGCCGCCCGGTCAGCAGACCGGTGGCATCCGCGAGAAGCGGAAGGACGGCGCCGCGCTGTGGGGCTTCGCGACCATCGGCAGCAAGGTCGTCGTCGTCCGCTGATTTCACCCGGACGAGTGAACGCCCGCCCGGGTGACGCCGGCACCGCGCGCGGCGCCCCGGGCCGCGCCTAGGCCGCGTCCGCCTCGGGACGCGTCGAGGGTTCGTCCGGTACGGCGTCGGGCTCCGGCGCCTCGGGCTCCTGCGGTGGGGTGCAGACCGCGCTCGCCGCCGCGCTCGCCGCGAGCAGCTCCTGCATCGAGTAACCCTGCTCCGGCTCCGGGGCCGTGTGGGCCGACATGGATGCCTCCTGGGTCCGGCGGGGTCGGGTTAGGCAGCCCTAACCAGCTCCTGGACTCCAGCAGAACACGTGGGCCGTGTCGTACGCAACATCTTCCCGACAGCTTGTCGGAACGGTTACGCGGTCAGACGCCGAGCCCCGCCAGATCCTCACCGGCCCAGCGCGCACCGACCCCGGTCACGACGACCTCGCGCACGTCGTGGTCCTCCTGGCCGTTGGCGGCGACCTCGCCGGCCGCGCGATGGATCACCAGCTGCAGCCGGTCGTCGGACAGCTCCTCGACCTTGCCCTCGCCCCACTCGACCACGACCACCGACTCCGGCAGCGAGACGTCGAGGTCGAGGTCCTCCATCTCGTCGAGGCCGCCGGTCAGCCGGTACGCGTCCACGTGCACCAGGGCCGGGCCGTCGCCCAGCGAGGGGTGGACCCGCGCGATCACGAAGGTCGGCGACGTCACCGCGCCGCGGACGTCCAGGCCCTCGCCCAGGCCTCGGGTCAGCGTGGTCTTCCCGGCGCCCAGGTCACCGCTGAGGACGACGAGGTCGCCGGCGCGCAGCAGCGGCGCGAGACGGCGCCCCAGCTCGCGCATCTGGTCGGGGGTCTTGACGGTGACCCGGATCGCTTCCATGCCGATGGCTTCCATGCCCATGTGCCCGAATGCTACGCGCCGCCGGAGACCACCCGGTCCGCCCGGCCCGGCATGCCGGGCGGCGGCACCGCCAGTTCACGCAGCGCCTGCGGGACCGGGGCGCGCGCGGCGTCGGCCGCCTCGGCGAGCAGCGCGGCGAGATGGGTGTTGACCAGCTCGGGGTACTCCAGCATCACCAGATGCCCGGCGTCGGGCACCACGACCAGCTCCGTGTCCGGCAGCCGCTCGGCGATGGCGCGGCTGTGCTCGCTGGGCGTCAGCAGGTCCTTGTCCCCGGCGAGCACCAGTCCGGGCAGGCCGTCCAGGACGTCCAGGGCCTCGCCCTTCTCGTGCTCGGTGAAGGCCGGGTAGAACTCGGCGACGACGTCGATCGGGGTCGACTCGATCATGCGCTCGGCGAAGCGCGCGACCCCCGGGTCCACGTCGGAGCCGAAGGAGTAGCGCTTGATGATCCCGGCGAAGAGGTCGGCCGTCGCGCGGCGCCCCCGTTCCACCAGGTCCACCTGGGTGCCCAGGATCCGCAGCACCCCCGGCGCCAGCGCCCGCAGCGCCCGCGCGCCCGCCGCCGGCAGGCCCAGCGTCACACTGGCCAGCTTGCCGGAGGACGTACCGACGAAGGCGAAGCCCGCGACGCGCTCGGCCACCAGCTCGGGGAACTGGTCGGCGAACGCCATGATCGTCATCCCGCCCATGGAGTGCCCGACCAGCACCAGCGGGCCGTCCGGCACGGCGGCGTCGAGTACCGCCTTCAGGTCCCGGCCGAGCTGGTCGATCGTCGCGGGCTCGCCGTCCTCCTGGTCCTTGCCGTGGCCGGAGCGGCCGTGACTGCGCTGGTCCCAGTAGACGGCGCGTATCGCCCCGCGCAGCGCGGCGCGCTGGAAGTGCCAGGAGTCCTGGTTGAGGCAGTAGCCGTGGCAGAAGACCACGGTCAGCGGCGGCGCCTGGCCGTTGCGGCGGAAGAACTGCCAGCGCCGCGGCGGCGCGGCCGCGTCGACCGCGGCCGGGTCCGCCTCCTCGACCTCGTAGTACAGCTCGGTGCCGTCCTCGGCGGCGGCCCGGCCCGGCATCCCGCGCAGGGAACCGTAGGGCCCGGCCAGGTCGAGGGCGAGCCGCGCGCGCTTGCGCATGCCGCGGCCGACCGTGGCGCGCTCCAGCGCGACGCCCGCGGCGGCGCCCGCCGCGACGACGCCGATGGCCGCGCCGACGATCCCGGCGCGCTGCCAGCGACCGGAAGCGGCGGCCGCTTCGGCCACCGCCTCGATCGCTTTCCCCGTTGCCTTACCGCTCTCGGTCATGGTCGTATCGCTGCTTCCCCTTGGCTACGCGTTTACGTACCCACGTAGACGCGCGGCACCCGGGTCCCGATCCGAGTGACGATCTCGTACGCGATGGTGCCCGCCGCGCGCGCCCAGTCCTCGGCGGTCGGCTCACCGCGGTCACCAGGGCCGAACAGTACTGCCTCGTCGCCCGGCTCGGCGGAGTCGCCCCCGAGGTCGACCACGAACTGGTCCATCGCCACCCGCCCGGCGACCGTCCGCCACTTGCCCGCCACCAGCACCGGGCCGGTGCCGGAGGCATGCCGCGGGATGCCGTCCGCGTAGCCGACCGGGACCAGGGCGAGGGTCGTCTCGCCGGGGGTCCTGTAGTGGTGGCCGTACGAGACGCCGTGGCCGCCGGGGACACGCTTGGCCGAGGCCAGGCGCGCCGACAGCGTCATCACCGGCCGCAGCCCGAAGTCCGCCGGACCCCCGACCTGCGGGACCGGCGAGATCCCGTACACGGCCACCCCGGGGCGGACCAGGTCGAAGTGCGCCTCCGGCAGGGTCAAGGTGGCCGGGGAGTTCGCCATGTGCCGGATCTCGGGGCGGAGCCCGGCGCGCTCGGCGGTCTCCAGGGCGCTGTGGAAGACGGCGAGCTGCGCGGCGATGGAGGGGTCGCCGGGCTCGTCGGCGCACGCGAAGTGCGACCACAGCCCGGTGACCTTGATCAGGCCCTCCACCTCGGCCGCGCGGGCGGCGGCGACCAGGTCGGGCCAGTCCGCGGGCTGGGCGCCGTTGCGGCCCAGGCCCGTGTCGGCCTTCAGCTGGACCCGCGCGGTCCGGCCCGCGGCCGCGGCCGCCGCGGTGACCTCGCGCAGCGCCCACAGCGCGCTGACCGTCACGTCGATGTCCGCGTCGACGGCGGCCCGCCACGGGCCGCCCGGCGTCCACAGCCAGCACAGCACGGGCGCGGTGATCCCGGTGGCGCGCAGCGCCAGCGCCTCCTCGGGCGTGGCCGTACCGAGCCAGTCGGCGCCGGCCTGCAGCGCCGCCCGGGCGCACGGCACCATGCCGTGGCCGTAGGCGTCCGCCTTGACCACGGCCATGAGCCCGGAGCGGGGCGCGCGGGCGCGCAGCGCCGCGACGTTCGACCGCAGTGCGGCAAGATCGATCGTGGCCTGGGCGCGCAGATTCGTCTCATCCATCGCGCCCAGTGTCTCAGGCGTACTCTGTGCCGCCGTCACGTGCCGGGTTTCCGGCCCCACACGTACACCGGCTCATGGAGCTTCAGGAAGTTCCACAGCAGGCGCGCGTTGCGGTTGGAGAGGTTGATGCAGCCGTGCGAACCGGGCGCCTTGTAGACGCTTCCCGGCGTGGCGTGCATCGCCTGGCCGCCGCTGAAGAACTGGCTGTACGGCATCGGGGCGTCGTAGATGTCGGAGACGTGGTCCTTGTGGCGCCAGTAGACGGAGAAGCGGCCGGTGCGGGTGAGGTAGCCGGTGCGGCCGCTGCGGATGGCTACCGGGCCGAAGACGACCTTCGTGGCGCTGCTCTGCACCCACAGCAGCTGGCGGTTGAGGTCGATGCACACGATGCGCTTGCCCCGGGCCGGGGCCGGGCATCGCCGGGAGGCGTTCGGGCCCTTCCTGCGCGCCTCCTCCAGGCGCAGGTACCCCCAGGTGGTGGGGCCTGCGAAACCGGTGTCGGGGACGATGCCCCGGGACCGCTGGTACTCCTGGATCGCCGCGCAGTCGGCCTCGGACTGCCTGCCGTTCACGCGCAGCCGCAGGCGCTTCTCCACCTCCCGCTGATACGGCCCGGTGAAGGACGTGCAGTACTCGCGGCGCTCCGGGTTCTCCCCGTCGTCCTCCTCGTAGTACTCCTCGTGCTCCTCGTCCGCCTGCCGCTCCTCCTCGAACTTGCGGGCCCGCTCGATGTCCTTGGACGGAACGAACTCGACCAGCTGCGGGTCCACGGAGTCGTCGTCCTCGGACGGCGCTGCGCTGCGCGCGCGCCCCGGCAGGCCGATCCGGCGCGGCAGGGCGCCCTGGTCGGGGGTGTCGACCTGCCGGGAGGCGTCCGGTCCGAAGGGGACCCCGGGGACGAGCCGGTCGACCGGCACCGGCCGGTCGTCGTCGTCCGCGGCGGCCGTCGTGTGCATACCGAGTGCGGCGAGGGCGATCACTGCCGCGGTGAGCAGCCGAGCCCTGCTTCTGGCATACGTTCCCATGAACACACAAATTGACGTGCGGCCGCCCGGCGGAACACCGCGTCGGCGGACTCCACCCGTTTCGCCCAGTTGACGGCGGATCAGGACCTGACGTCGCGCCAGGCGCCGGGGAGGGCCGCGGCCACGTCGTGCGCGGCGATCGGCGCTCCCACCGGGCCCGCGGCGACGCGCGCGGACAGGCCGTGCAGATAGGCGCCGACGGAGGCCGCGTCACGCGGGGTGAGGCCCGCGGCCAGCAGGGATCCGGTGATCCCGGAGAGCACGTCCCCGCTGCCCGCCGTGGCCAGCCAGGACGTGCCGGTGGGATTGACCCGGACCGGGACCCCCCGATCCGGGGAGGCCACGAGCGTCGTGGACCCCTTCAGCAGCGCCGTCGCGCCGAACGCGTCGGCCAGGCGTCGCACATGGTCCAGCCGCCCCGCCTCCACCTCCTCGCGGGCCACCCCGAGCAGCGCCGCCGCCTCCCCCGCGTGCGGGGTGAGCACGGTTCCCGCGGTACGGGAGCGCACGACGGCCCGGTCCAGCAGCCGCAGGCCGTCCGCGTCGACGAGCACGGGCACGTCCGAGGCGATCACGTCGTCCACCGCACGCCGCGCCTCCGGCCCGTCGCCCAGCCCCGGGCCCACCACCCAGGCCTGCACCCGGCCCGCCTTGTGCGGCGGCCCGGCCGACACCAGCGTCTCCGGGAAACGGGCCAGCACGGCCCGCGCCCCCGGTCCCACGTACCGCACGGCCCCCGCACCCGCCCGCAGCGCCCCCGCCACCGCGAGGACGGCGGCGCCGGGATACCGCTCCGAGCCCGCGACGACACCGATCACCCCGCGCCGGTACTTGTCGCTCTCGGCGTCGGGACCGGGGAGGAGGGCGGCGACGTCCCCGTGCTGCAGCGCCTCCAGGTCGGGCGGGGTGCCGTCGAGGCGGAGGCCGATGTCGATCAGGCGCAGCGCGCCGGCGTACCCGGCGGCGGGGTCGATGAGCAGGCCCGGCTTGTACGTGCCGAACGTGACGGTCATGTCGGCGCGCACCGCCGCCCCCTGCACCTCGCCGGTGTCGGCGTCCACGCCGCTGGGGAGGTCGACGGCGACCACGACCGCGCGGGACGCGTGGGCGGCCTCCGCGAGCGGCACCGCCTCAGGACGCAGGCCGCCCTTGCCGCCGATGCCCACGATGCCGTCCAGGACGAGGTCGGCGCGGTGGATCAGCGCCCCGGCGTCCACGTGCGCGTCGTCCGCGGTGACGGCGCGGCCGCCCGCGGCGCGCAGGGCCGCCAGGCCGCCGCGGTGCGCCTTCTGCGGGGCCAGCAGGACGGCGGTCACGCCCGCCCCGCGCCGGGCCAGCCGCGCGCCCGCGTACAGGGCGTCGCCGCCGTTGTCACCGCTTCCGGTCAGCACGACGACGCGGGCCGCGTAGACCCCGCGCCCCGCGCCGAGCGCGTTCGCGCACGCGGCGGCCAGGCCGGCCGCCGCCCGCTGCATCAGGGCTCCCGGGGGAAGCCGCGCCATGAGCTCGCGCTCCGCCGCCCGTACGGTGTCCACGCTGTAGGCATGCCGCATGCGGCCATGTTCCCACCGGGGGCGCGTCGTTGCGCGCCGTGCACGGGTTGTGTGCGGCGCCGTTGTCCGTTGCGGTGGGGGTTGCCCAGCACGGTCGGTTGCCGTCTTGCGCTGCGCGTGTGGGTGGGCCGGGGTCGGGCCCTCCGGGGCTGCACGTCCTGGGCTGGCATGTTCACGTGCATGGCGGGCACCTGCATTTCCCGCCCCGGATGCCGCACACACATACGCCGCACCGTCCAGAACATCCATCCTCCCCCAGCCTCCGGCCGGGGGAGGACCCCGGCGCGGCACCGAGCCCAAACGACAGAGCGCAGGCCCGCACTGACCGCGCCGGAACACCCCTGCCCCCAACAGAAACCACAAGGGCGCCGCACACAGACGACGACGGGCGCCCCGGAGGGAAACCGCACCCGCGAAGCGGTCACCCCTCCGCGACGACGACCGCTGACGCGACCCCCGCGTCGTGGCTGAGGGATACGTGGAAGCTCCGCACCCCGAGTTGCTCGGCCCGGGCCGCCACCGTCCCGCGGACGATGAGCCGCGGCTGCCCCGAGTCCTCCGTGACGACCTCCGCGTCCGACCAGTGCAGCCCCCCGGGCGCCCCCAGCGCCTTCGCGATCGCCTCCTTCGCGGCGAAGCGCGCCGCGAGCGAGGCGATGCCCCGGCGGGCCCCACTGGGGAGGTGGAGCTCGCCGGGGAGGAAGAGCCGCTCGGCCAGGCCGGGCGTGCGCTCCAGGGACCGCTCGAAGCGGTCGATCTCGGCGACGTCGATGCCGACCCCGATGATCACGGCGTGATCACTCGACCGTGACGGACTTCGCGAGGTTCCGCGGCTGGTCGACCTCGTTGCCGCGGGCCGTGGCGAGTTCGCACGCGAAGACCTGCAGCGGCACGGTCGCGACCAGCGGCTGCAGCAGCGTCGGGGTCTGCGGCACCCACACCAGGTGGTCGGCGTAGGGGACGACGGACTCGTCGCCCTCCTCCGCGATGACGATGGTGCGCGCGCCGCGGGCGCGGATCTCCTGGATGTTGGAGACGATCTTGTCGTGCAGCACCGAACGCCCGCGCGGCGACGGCACGACCACGACGACCGGGAGGTCCTCCTCGATCAGCGCGATGGGGCCGTGCTTGAGCTCGCCGGCGGCGAAGCCCTCGGCGTGCATGTAGGCGAGCTCCTTGAGCTTGAGCGCGCCCTCCAGGGCGACGGGGTAGCCCACGTGCCGGCCGAGGAAGAGGACGGTGTTCTTGTCCTTGAGGGAGCGGGCCAGCTCGCGGACCGGCTCCATGGTCTCCAGGACCTGCTCGACCTGGCGGGAGATCTGGGAGAGTTCGCGGATGACGGCGAGGATCTCGTCGCCCCACTTCGTGCCGCGCACCTGGCCCAGGTAGAGGGCGACGAGGTAGCAGGCGACGACCTGGGTGAGGAAGGCCTTGGTGGAGGCGACGGCGACCTCGGGGCCCGCGTGGGTGTAGAGGACCGCGTCGGACTCGCGCGGGATGGTGGAGCCGTTGGTGTTGCAGATGGCGAGCACCTTCGAGCCCTGTTCGCGGGCGTGCCGCAGGGCCATGAGGGTGTCCATGGTCTCGCCGGACTGGCTGATGGCGACGACCAGGGTGCGCGGGGCCAGGATCGGGTCGCGGTAGCGGAACTCGCTGGCGAGCTCGACCTCGCAGGGGATGCGGGTCCAGTGCTCGATCGCGTACTTGGCGATCATCCCGGCGTGGAAGGCGGTGCCGCAGGCGACGATGACGATCTTGTCGACCTCGCGCAGCACGGAGGCCGGGATCCGCACCTCGTCGAGGGTCAGCAGACCGCCGGCGTCGATCCGGCCGAGCAGCGTGTCGGCGACGGCCTTGGGCTGCTCGGCGATCTCCTTGAGCATGAAGTAGTCGTAGCCGCCCTTCTCGGCGGCGGAGGCGTCCCAGTCGATGTGGTACGGCCGGACGTCGGCGGGCTTGCCCTCGAAGTCGGTGACCGTGACGCCCTCGCGGCGCAGCTCGACGACCTGGTCCTGGCCCAGCTCGATGGCCTCGCGGGTGTGCGCGATGAACGCCGAGACGTCGGAGGCGAGGAAGTTCTCGCCGGCGCCGACGCCCACGACGAGCGGGGAGTTGCGGCGGGCGCCGACCACGACGTCCGGCTCGTCGGCGTGGACGGCCACCAGGGTGAAGGCGCCCTCCAGGCGGCTGCAGACCTGGCGCATGGCCTCGGCGAGGTCCCCGGTGGAGGAGTATGCCTCGGCCAGGAGGTGGGAGACGGCCTCGGTGTCGGTCTCGGAGAGCAGCTCGTGGCCGCGCTCGGCGAGCTCGGCGCGGAGCGCGGCGAAGTTCTCGATGATGCCGTTGTGGACGACGGCGACCCGGCCCGCGTTGTCCAGGTGGGGGTGCGCGTTGGCGTCGGTGGGGCCGCCGTGGGTGGCCCAGCGGGTGTGCCCGATGCCGGCAGGTCCGGTCGGCAGCGGACGCTCGTCCAGCAGCTTCTCGAGGTTGGCGAGCTTCCCGGCCTTCTTGGCCGCGGCGAGCCCCCCGTCGGCGAGGACGGCGACGCCCGCCGAGTCGTAGCCCCGGTACTCGAGACGCTTCAGACCCGCGATGACAACATCGAGGGCGGACTGGCCGCCCACGTATCCAACGATTCCGCACATGAGGAGAACTCTAAGCGGCGAACGGCGGACATCGGACCCTCAGCCGTCCCCCGGGCGGCCCCGGACCGGGACGGTCCGGGGCACCGCGGGGAATGCGGTCAACTGCGCGCGCGGTAGGCGCGCATCACCAGCGGGACGAACACCACGGCGATCCCGGCGGCCCACAGCAGCGACCACATGACAGGTCCTGCGACCTCCCCGGTACCGGTCATCAGCGCCCGCACGGCGTCGGCCAGGCGGGTGACCGGGTTGATGTCCGCCCACGCCTTGAGCCAGCCGGGCATGGTGTCGGCCCGCACGAACGCGCTGGAGGTGAAGGTGAGCGGCATGACCAGCACGAAACCGAAGGTCATCACCTTCTCCGGCTCGGAGACCAGCATCCCGATCAGCAGCGTCATCCAGGACATGGCGACCGCGAAGGCCAGCAGCAGGCCCGCCGCGCCCAGCACGCCGGGCGCCCCGCCGTCGACGTCGAAGCCCATGAGCATGCCCAGGCCCAGCATCAGCAGCAGCGACCACAGCTGCTTGCCGAGGTCCGCCACGACCCGGCCCATGAGCGGCGCGGAGCGGGCGATCGGCAGGGAGCGCAGCCGGTCCAGGACGCCCTTGGTGAGGTCGATGTTGAGGCCCATCGCGGTGTTCATGGTCGCGAAGAGGGCGTTCTGCACGATGATCCCTGGCAGCGCGTACTGCAGGTACGCGTCCGGCGAGCCGGCCATCTGGCCGCCGAAGACGTAGGTGAAGAGCAGCACGAACATGATGGGCTGGACGCTGAGGTCCATCAGCTCCATCGGGTTGTGCTTGATCTGCACCAGGTTGCGCCACGCGAGGGTGCAGGTCTGCTGCACTCCGTCCCAGGGCCGCACCTTGGCGGCGGGCATCACGTCCAGGGTCACGGCGCTCATACCAGGGCCTCCGTCTTGTCCTCGTCCGTCGTCGTCTCCTCCACCGCGCGGTGCCCGGTCAAGGACAGGAACACCTCGTCGAGGCTGGAGCGGCGCAGCGTGAGCTCGCTCACCCGCACCCCGGCCTCGTCCAGCCGCCGGACGACGGCGGGCATCAGCTCCGGGTCGTTGACGGGCGCGGTGACCAGGCCCGACTCGATCTTGGCGGCGGGCCCGGCGATCGCCGAGACCGTCGTGTGGACCTTCGCCAGCTGTTCCGCGGCCATCGGCCGCACCTGCAGCACCTGGCCGCCGACCTGCTCCTTGAGCCCGTCCGGGGTGCCCTCGGCGATCACGCGGCCGCGGTCGATGACCGCGATGTCGTCGGCCAGCTGGTCGGCCTCCTCCAGGTACTGCGTGGTGAGCAGCACCGTGGTGCCGTCCCCGACCAGGCCGCGGACGATGTCCCACAGTTCGTTGCGGCTGTGCGGGTCAAGGCCGGTGGTCGGCTCGTCGAGGAAGAGCACCCGCGGCCGCCCCACCAGGCTGGCGGCCAGGTCGAGGCGGCGCCGCATGCCGCCGGAGTACGTCTTGGCGGCGCGGCCGCCCGCGTCGGCGAGCCGGAACTCCTCCAGCAGGCGCGTCGCCCGGGCCCGGGCCTCACGGCGCGGCAGGCCCAGCAGGCGGGCGATCATCAGCAGGTTCTCGTGGCCGGTGAGCATCTCGTCCACCGCCGCGTACTGCCCGGTGAGCCCGACGAGGGCGCGCACGGCGCCCGCCTCCCGCACCACGTCGTGGCCGCCGACGAAGGCCCGGCCGGCGTCCGGCCGCAGCAGCGTGGCCAGGATGCGCACCGCCGTGGTCTTGCCCGCCCCGTTGGGGCCGAGCACGCCCAGCACCGTGCCGCTGCGCGCGGCCAGGTCCACGCCGGACAGCGCCGTCGTCTCCTTGAAGCTTTTGACCAGGCCCTCCGCCTGGATCGCGTAACTCATCCGCGATGTCCTCCCCGTTGCGGTTCGCACGGTGTTGGTCTGTTGCGCACCACTGTCCCGGGTGCCACTGACATCCGGCTGACAGACCGCTGACGACCGCGCCGGCGGCGGGCTTCCCGACCCCGGCGTGAGCGCCGTTCATCCCGGCGCAACAATGAATCCGTGCCGCCGACCACTTCCCCCCACCCGACGCGCCGCCGCGCCGAGCCCACTCCGTACGTCGACCTGACGCGGGCGGAGTGGAGCGCGCTGCGCGACCGTACGCCGCTGCCCCTCACCGCGGACGAGGTCGAGCGGCTGCGCGGCCTCGGCGACGTCATCGACCTCGACGAGGTGATCGACGTCTACCTGCCGCTGTCGCGGCTGCTCAACCTCTACGTCGGGGCCAGCCACGGCCTGCGCGGCGCGGTCAACACCTTCCTCGACGACACCGGGGAGGGTCACGGCTCGCAGACCGGCACGCCCTTCGTCATCGGGGTCGCCGGCAGCGTCGCGGTCGGCAAGTCCACCACCGCGCGCATCCTCAAGGCGCTGCTCGCCCGCTGGCCCGAGCACCCGCGCGTGGAACTGGTCACCACCGACGGCTTCCTGCTGCCCAAGGCCGAACTCCAGCGTCGCGGGCTGATGTCCCGCAAGGGCTTCCCCGAGTCGTACGACCGGCGCGCCCTGACGCGCTTCGTGGCCGACGTGAAGGCCGGCAAGGACGAGGTCCGCGCGCCGGTCTACTCGCACCTGATCTACGACATCGTGCCCGACGAGGAACTGGTGGTCCGGCGGCCCGACATCCTCATCGTCGAGGGCCTGAACGTCCTGCAGCCGGCCCTGCCCGGCAAGGACGGCCGCACCCGGGTCGCGCTCGCCGACTACTTCGACTTCAGCGTGTACGTGGACGCGCGCACCGAGGACATCGAGCAGTGGTACCTGGCGCGCTTCCGCAAGCTCCGCGAGACCGCCTTCCAGGACCCGCTGTCGTACTTCCACCGCTATACCGAGGTCTCCGAGGACGAGGCCATGCAGTACGGCCGCCACACGTGGCGCGCGATCAACCAGCCGAACCTGGTGCAGAACGTGCTCCCCACCCGCGGCCGGGCCACGCTGATCCTGCGCAAGGGCCCCGACCACAAGGTGCAGAAGCTCTCCCTGCGCAAGCTCTAGCGGCGCGGGGGCGGCGGTAGCCTGCCCGCATGCTGCATCTGCGGATGATCGTCCCGGCCCCGAGGACCGACGAGGTCGTGTCCCTGATCGAACGGACCGTGGGCACCACCCATGTCGCGGTGCTGGCGGGTGCCGCCCGCAATCCGCGCGGCGACATCGTCCTGTGCGACGTGGCACGGGAGGCGGGCGACGAACTGCTGCGCGGCCTCCGGGACATGGGGGTCGCCGACACCGGCTCGATCGCGGTGGAGCACATCGACCTGTCGCTGTCGCGCCGCGCGGACAAGGCCGAGGAGGAGGCGCCCGGCGAGGGCGCGGACGCGGTGCTGTGGGAGTCGCTCGCCGACGCGACGCACGAGGAGTCCACCCTCACCGTCACGTACCTGGCGTTCCTGTCCGTGGCGACGATGCTGGCGGCCTGCGGTGTGATGCTGGACAGCGCGATCCTGATCGTCGGCGCGATGGTCGTGGGCCCCGAGTTCGGGCCGCTGGCCGGGGTGTGCACCGGGCTCGTGCAGCGCCACGGGCGGCTGGCCAGGCGCTCGCTGGTGGCGCTGCTGGTGGGCTTCCCGGTGGCGATGGTGCTCACCGGCGGCTTCAACTACCTGATGGACGCCCTGGGCGTCTTCAGTGTCGCCGACTTCACGGCACCGCACCCGTCCACCGCGTTCATCTGGCAGCCGGACGCGAGCTCCTTCGTGGTGGCGTTCCTCGCCGGGATCGCCGGGATCCTCTCGCTGACCTCGGCCAAGTCCGGGGCCCTCGTCGGCGTGGCGATCTCGGTGACCACCGTTCCGGCCGCCGCCAACGCCGCCCTCGCCCTGTCGTACGGGGACTACCGCGAACTGTGGGGGTCCTCGGCGCAGCTCGGCGTGAATCTGGCGGGCATCGTCATCGCGGGCGTGCTGACGCTGCTCGCCCAGAAGGCGTTCTGGGCGATGCAGCGCAGGCGGCGTGCGGGGGTCTAGCCGAGCGCGGACTTCACGGCGTCGGCGAGCCGTCCGGCCACGGAACGGGCGTGGTCGATGTCGGCGGCCTCGACCATGACGCGGACCAGCGGCTCGGTGCCCGAGGGGCGCAGCAGCACGCGGCCGGTGGTGCCCAGCTCGGCCTCGGCCTCGGTCACGGCGGCGGCCAGCTCGGGCGAGGACCCGACACGGCTCTTGTCGACGTCCCGGACGTTGATCAGGACCTGGGGCAGCCGCTCCATGACCGACGCCAGGTCGGCCAGCGAGCGGCCGGTGGAGGCGACCCGGGCGGCCAGCATGAGACCTGTGAGGGTGCCGTCGCCGGTGGTGGCGTGGTCGAGGATGATCACGTGGCCGGACTGCTCGCCGCCGAGCGCGTAGCCGTGGGCCTTCATGGACTCCAGCACGTAGCGGTCGCCGACGGCGGTCTGGATCAGGTCGATGCCCTCGCGCTCCATGGCGAGCTTGAAGCCCAGGTTGGACATGACGGTGCCGACGACGGTGTTCTTGCGCAGCCGGTCCGCCTCGCGCATGGCGAGCGCCAGGACGGCCAGGATCTGGTCGCCGTCGACCTCGTTGCCCTGGTGGTCCACGGCCAGGCAGCGGTCGGCGTCGCCGTCGTGGGCGATGCCGAGGTCCGCGCCGTGCTCGGTGACGGCGGTCTTGAGCAGGTCCAGATGGGTGGAGCCGCAGCCGTCGTTGATGTTGAGGCCGTCCGGCTGGGCGCCGATGGTGATCACCTCGGCGCCGGCGCGGGCGAAGGCCTCGGGGGAGACGCGGGCGGCGGCGCCGTGCGCCTCGTCCAGGACGATCCTCAGGCCGTCGAGGCGGTTGGGCAGGACGGCGATCAGGTGGGCGACGTACTGGTCGAAACCCTCGTCGTAGTCGCGCACGCGGCCCACCCCGGCACCGGTCGGGCGGTCCCAGGGGGCGCCGGTGCGGTGCTCCTCGTAGACGGACTCGATGCGGTCCTCGAGCTCGTCCGCCAGCTTGTGGCCGCCCCGGGCGAAGAACTTGACGCCGTTGTCGGGCATCGCGTTGTGGCTCGCGGAAAGCATCACGCCCAGGTCCGCGCCGAGCGCGCCGGTGAGGTAGGCCACCGCCGGGGTCGGCAGCACGCCCACCCGCAGCACGTCCACGCCCGCGCTGGCGAGCCCCGCCACCACGGCGGCTTCCAGGAACTCTCCGGAGGCCCGCGGATCCCGTCCCACCACGGCCACCGGCTTGTGGCCCTCGAACGTTCCCGCCTCGGCGAGCACATGCGCCGCCGCGACCGACAGGCCGAGCGCCAGCTCAGCCGTCAGATCGGCGTTCGCGACGCCGCGCACACCGTCCGTACCGAAGAGTCGTCCCACAGTCTTTCCTCCGAGATGTTGCCGTGCTCCGCCCCGTACCCGTCGGGCGTTCATCCGGTTATACGCCTATACCCCCCGGAATGCGTACGCCCCGGAGACGCACAAAGTGCCTCCGGGGCGTACGCGCAGTGCGGCGCAGCGCGCGTGGTGCTTAGCGCTTGCTGTACTGCGGCGCCTTGCGGGCCTTCTTCAGACCGGCCTTCTTGCGCTCGATCTCGCGAGCGTCACGGGTCAGGAAGCCGGCCTTCTTGAGCGGGCCGCGGTTGTTGTCCACGTCCGCCTCGTTCAGCGCACGGGCGACGCCCAGGCGCAGCGCACCGGCCTGGCCGGAGATGCCGCCGCCGTTGATGCGGGCGATGACGTCGTAACGGCCGTCGAGCTCGAGGATCTTGAACGGCTCGTTGACTTCCTGCTGGTGCACCTTGTTGGGGAAGTACTCCTCAAGGGTGCGACCGTTGATGGTCCACTTGCCGGAGCCCGGGATGATCCGGACGCGGGCGACGGACTCCTTGCGACGGCCCGTGCCGGCGGCCGGCTGGGGCTCGCCGAAGCGGGACGCGAGGGACTCGGAGGTGTACTCCTCCGGGATCTCGATGGTCTCCACGATCTCGCCGTCTTCGACGAGCGGGGTCTCGGGGGTGGTCTCGGCCACGATGCTCCTCAGATGCTTTCTGTGTCGTTGGTGGCCGGGACTAGCCCTGCGCGACCTGGCTGATCTCGAACGGAACCGGCTGCTGAGCGCCGTGCGGGTGCTCGGCACCCGCGTAGACCTTCAGCTTGGAGAGCATCTGGCGACCCAGGCTGTTCTTGGGCAGCATGCCCTTGACGGCCTTCTCGATCGCCTTCTCGGGGTTCTTGTCGAGCAGCTCGTCGTAGCGGACAGAGCGCAGACCGCCGGGGAAACCGGAGTGGCGGTAGGCCAGCTTCTGCTGCTTCTTGTTGCCGGAGAGGTGCACCTTGTCGGCGTTGATGATGATGACGAAGTCACCAGTGTCAACGTGAGGCGCGTACACCGGCTTGTGCTTGCCCCGGAGGAGGGACGCTGCCTGGGACGCCAGACGGCCCAGGACGACGTCCTGCGCGTCAATGACGTGCCACTGGCGCTGGACATCGCCGGGCTTGGGGCTGAACGTACGCACGGTCGTAGCCTTCGCTTCTTCAGTGAGTGGGTCCTGACAAGGCCACCCGGACGATCACGACAGCCCTGTCGCCTGCGGCGACGCATACCGCGGGGCGAACGCTGGTCATCGGCCCGGTGGACCGGCGTAGCGGCCTCTCACGTGAGAACGAGCAAGCCAATACGCATAACGAACCTGCAGAATACCCGCGGCTGCCTGTTCGGGTCAAAACGCGCCGCCGCCGCGTGCGCGCCCCGGCCCCCGGGCTACCGCTCCCGGGTGACGCGGGCCTCGTCCCACACGGGCTCCGGCACTTCCCGGACGACCCCGTCCGCCCCGAAGACGAGGTACCGGTCGAAGCTGCGGGCGAACCAGCGGTCGTGCGTCACCGCGAGCACCGTCCCCTCGTACGCCTCCAGCCCCTCCTGGAGGGCCTCCGCCGACTCCAGGTCCAGGTTGTCCGTCGGCTCGTCCAGCAGCAGCGCCGTCGCCCCCGCCAGTTCCAGCAGCAGGATCTGGAAGCGTGCCTGCTGGCCGCCCGACAGCTGGTCGAAGCGCTGGTCGCCCTGCCGGTCCAGCTCGTACCGCCGCAGGGCGGACATCGCCTTGCCGCGGTCGCGGGAGTGCTCCGTCCACAGGATGTCGACGAGGGTGCGACCCGTGAGCTCCGGGTGCGCGTGCGTCTGCGCGAAGTGACCCGGGACGACCCGCGCGCCCAGCTTCCACTCCCCCGTGTGCCGCACGCCCGCGTCCCCCGCCAGCAGCCGCAGGAAGTGCGACTTGCCGGAGCCGTTCGAGCCCAGGACGGCCACCCGCTCCCCGTAGAAGACCTCCAGGTCGAAGGGCTTCATCAGCCCGGTGAGCTCCAGCCTCGCGCAGGTGACGGCCCGCACGGCGGTGCGCCCTCCGGACAGCCGCATGCGGATGTCCTGCTCGCGCGGCGGCTCCTGCGGCGGCCCCGCCTCCTCGAACTTACGCAGCCGGGTCTGTGCGGCCCGGTAGCGGGAGGCCATGTCGGGGCTGATCGCCGCCTGCTGACGCAACGTCAGAACGAGCTTCTTGAGCCGGGCGTGCTCCTCGTCCCAGCGCCGCCGCAGCTCCTCGAAGCGGGCGAACCGCTCGCGCCGCGCCTCGTGGTACGTGGCGAAGCCCCCGCCGTGCACCCACACGTCCGAGCCGGCCGGCCCCGGCTCGACGCTGACGATCTTCTCGGCGGAGCGGGCCAGCAGCTCCCGGTCGTGGGAGACGAAGAGCACCGTCTTCCTGGTCTGCCGCAGCTGCTCCTCCAGCCAGCGCTTGCCGGGGACGTCGAGGTAGTTGTCCGGCTCGTCCAGCAGCAGCACCTCGTCGGTGCCGCGCAGCAGCGCCTCCAGCACCAGCCGCTTCTGCTCGCCGCCCGACAGCGTCCGCACCTCGCGCCACTGGGCCCGCTCGTACGGGACGCCCAGCGCGGCCGTGGTGCACATGTCCCAGACCGTCTCGGCCTCGTAGCCGCGGGCCTCGGCCCAGTCGCTGAGCGCCTGCGCGTAGGCCAGCTGCGCGGCCTCGTCGTCCTGCGCCATGATCTCCAGCTCGGCCGCGTCGACGGCCGCCGCGGCCTCGCGGATCCGCGGCGGCGCCACGGACACCAGCAGGTCCCGTACCGTGCGGTCGTCCCGTACCGAGCCGACGAACTGCGGCATGACGCCCAGCCCGCCGCCGACCGTGACCGTGCCGCCGTGCGGCTTGAGCTCACCGGAGATCAGCCGCAGGAGCGTCGTCTTGCCGGCGCCGTTCGCCCCGACGAGGGCCACCGCGGCGCCCTCGCCCACCCGGAACGAGACGTCGCCCAGCAGCACCCGCCCGTCCGGCAGGTAGTACTCCAGATGCGCAACGTCCACATGTCCCATGCCGTGGATTGTCGTTGCGCGGTCGCCCGCCGCCAAACTGGTTTTCCCCTCTATAGAATCCGCGCCATGACTGACGGGCCGCAGCAGCCGTACAACCCGAACGAGGGATGGACCGCACCGCCGGGACAGCAGGGCGTGCCGGGGACCCCCGGCGACGGGCGCCACGTGCTCCGCGGCCAGATCGTCGGCGGCCCCGACCACCAGCCGCAGCAGCCCGCCTGGACCGCGCCCTCCGACTGGGCGCCGCCCGTGCCCGGCCAGGGCACCCGAGGCCCCTCGCAGCCGCAGGCACCCGCGCCCGCCGTCGGCGAGCCCGACTGGTCGGCGCTCGCCGACGAGGCGGAGGCGGGTGCCAGGCGCCGCCGGCTGCTCCTCATAGGCGGCGGCGTCCTCGCCGTCGCCGCCGTCGCCGGGATCGTCGCCACCGCCGTGGTCAGCTCCGGCAGCCCCGGGCCCTCCCCCACCGAGACCGCCTCGGCGCCCGCCTCCGAGGTCGCGCTGCCGCCCGAGCCCTCCTTCTCCGAGGTCTCCCCCGGCCCGACCTACGGCCCGCTCGACTTCCTGTCCAGCGCCGCCAAGGACACCGCCCCGCTCAGCGTGGGCACCCTCTTCCCCGGCAAGAAGCTCGACTGGGTCAACAGCCGCTCCTACACCAGGACCCGCTCCACCGAGGACCGCAATTGCGCCGCCGCCGCGACCGGCTCGCTGTCCGCCGCCCTGTCCGGCAGCGGCTGCATCCGGATGATGCGGGTGACCTACACCCGCGGCGGCTCCGCGGTCACCGTGGGCGTGGCCGTCTTCAAGGACGCCGCCTCCGCCAAGAAGCTCAGCAGGACGAACAAGTTCGTGCGGCCGCTCAACGGCGGCGGCGTCGCCGACTTCTGCCACGGCGTGGCGTGCTGGTCCAAGTCCGGCGCCGTGGGCCGCTACGCGTACTTCACCATCTCCGGTCCCAAGAGCGGCGCCCCCGCCACCAACTCCGACACCGCCTCCCGGCAGGCCGGTCAGGACGGCTTCAACTACGCCTTCAACCGCATCGTCCAGCACGGCAGGGCACAGGCCGAGGCCGCGATGGCCTCCGCGGCCGCCTCGCCGGCCGGCTGACCCCCGCGCGACCCGACCGGAACGGCATGCCCTCCCTGCGTACGCTGCTGACCCTGCCCCGCGTGCTCCGCCACGGCGCCGCCGTCGGGGCCGGGCTGCCGCCGGACGAGGCCGTCGTCCTGGACGTCCCGGACGCCCCGCTGCGCGCCGCGCTCGCCGCGGCGGGCACCGGCGACCACGCGCCCGCCCGGGAGCTGCTCTCCGCCACCCGCCTGGGCTGCCAATGGGAACTGCGGGACGCGTACGTCTCCGAACTGGCGCAGTTCGCGCTGCACAACCCCGGCTGGCTGGACGCCTGGCTCGACGCCGCCCCCGAGGATCCGGACGCGGCGCTGGTCAAGGCCGACCTGTGCATCGACCAGGCCTGGGAGATACGTAGCGGCGCCCGCGCCTCCGAGGTCTCGCCCGAGCAGTTCAAGGCCTTCTTCGCGCTGCTCAAGGACGCCGTACCGGTGATCGGCGCCGCCGCCGAGCTCAACCCCGCCGACCCGGTGCCGTGGCGCATCGCGCTCACCCACGCGCGCGGCATGCAGTCCTCCCGGCAGATCTTCGACGCGTACTGGAGCGAGGCCGTCGAGCGGGCCCCGCACCACTACGGCTGCCACGCCTCCGCCCTGCAGTACCTGTGCGCGAAGTGGTACGGCACCCACCGCGAGATGTTCGACTTCGCCGAGGCGGCCGCCGAGGAGGCCCTGCCCGGATCGAAGATCAACGCGCTGCCGCTGCTCGCCGCCGTCGAGTACGAGATCGTCGCGGGCGGTCCCGCCGCCGACGACGCGTCCGGCGGGGACGCCATCGAGCCGAAACGTATCGCCACCGCCGTCGACCGCGCCCTGGAGCTGTCCGGCTGGTACGACGCCGGCGACCCGGAGGCCGCCGGATTCCGCAACCACCTGGCCCTGATGCTGGTGCGCGCGGGCCGCTGGCAGGAGGCGCTGCGCGTCTTCCGCGACATCGGCGTGCACGCCACCAGCTTCCCCTGGGCCCACCTGGGCCAGGACCCGCGCCAGGAGTTCCTGGACTTCCGGACGGGGGTGCGCATGCAGGTCGCCACCCGCACTCCGTTCTTCGGCACCCCGCCCCCGGTCCCCGTCCCGGCCGGCGCCCCCGAGTGGGCGCCGCGCACCCTGGCGGTTGCCTCCGCGCCGCTGGCCGCCGTCGCCCGGGCCGCGCTGCTGTGCCGCAGCGGGCTGCGGCTGGCCCCCGCGGGGCCGGACGTCACCCATGTCGAGCTGACCGGGGAGGGCAGCCTGGCGGGGGCGGTCGACCTCTTCACCGCGGGCGAGAAGTGGCCCGCGGTCGTGCTGCAGCGCTCGGCTGACCGGTACGGGATCACGCTGTACGCCAAGGGCAGGAAGCTCGCCGCCCACGAATGGGCGCCGGGGGCGCCCGTGCCGTCCCTGGAGGCCGCCGGCGCCACGGCCGCGGCTCTCGCCGCCGCCTACGGCGTCGCCGACGCACGGCCCCTCACGGCGCTGCTGCGCGGCACGGACGCCCCGGGGCGGCGGCTCGCGGACACGGTGGCCGCGCTGGGCCTGCCGGCGCTGCCGGAGGGCTTCGGGGAGCGTCCCGCGGCCCTCGACGGTGTGCCGGGCGCCCAGGTGCTCGCCCCGCGGGGCTTCCTCTCCGGGGTCAGGGACACCCTCGCCACGGACAGGGGCACCATGCCGCCGCACCCGCGGAGCGCCCCGGTGCGGCGGCCCGCCGGCTGGTGGGCGATGCGCGTCCTGTGCCTGCTGGTGCTCGTCCCGGCCGCGTGCGCCCTGTGGTGGGGCGCCTTCCACCACAGGTTCCACCCGGTGTCCCTTGCGGTCACGTCCCTGGGCTCGGGCTGCGTACTGGCCCGGATGGCGGCGGCGCTGCGGCGCCGCAGATGAGCGGTCCGGTCAGTCAGTCGCGCGGCAGCGGCAGGGTGCGCATGTTGCGGGCCTCCCGGTTGCGCGCCGCGAGCAGCTCGTCCGCGGGGTAGCCGACCTCCTCCAGGGTCAGCCCGTGCGGCCGCACCACGTTGACCGCCGAGTGCCGCGCCCGTCCCGCCAGCACCTCGCCGGGGAAGCCCGCCGCCCGGTGCCCGTCGCCGACCAGGAGCATCGCGCCGACCAGGGCGCGCACCATGTTGTGGCAGAAGGCGTCCGCCCGCACCGTCGCCACGGCCAGCCCGGAGGCGTCCCGCTCCCAGTGCAGTTCCAGCAGGGTGCGGATGGTCGTCGCGCCCTCGCGCTTCTTGCAGTAGGCCGCGAAGTCGTGCTCCCCGAGCAGCTTCTGGGCCGCGGCGTTCATGAGGTCGACGTCCACCGGCCGGTCGTGCCACAGCACGTGCCCCCGCAGCAGCGGGTCGACCCCGCCCTGGTGGTCACCGACCCGGTAGGCGTAGCGGCGCCAGATCGCGGAGAAGCGCGCGTTGAAGCCCGCCGGGGCCTGCGACACCTTCCACACCCGTACGTCCCACGGCAGCCGTCCGGCCAGCCGGCGCAGCAGCTTGCCGCCCTCCCGGGCCCACACGTCCTCCGGCAGGTCCACGTGCGCCACCTGCCCCCGCGCGTGCACACCCGCGTCGGTCCGCCCGGCGACGGTCAGCTCGACCGGCTCCGGCAGCCGCAGCACGGTCTGGACGGCCGACTCCAGCTCGCCCTGCACCGTCCGCCTGCTGCGCTGCTTCGCCCAGCCGGAGAACTCCGCCCCGTCGTACGCCAGGTCCAGCCGCACCCGGACGAGACCCGGCTCCACCTCATCGCTCGACACACTCACCCGCAGATCCTCTCAAACACGCGGACGGGCCCGCCCCCAGCGATCTGGGTGCGGGCCCGTCCGGTCAGGACGTCAGGCGTCCTTGGACTCCTCGGCCGGAGCCTCGGCGGCCTCGGCCTTGTCCTCGACCTCGGCCGGAGCCTCGGTCTTGGCCTCGGCCTCCTTGACCGCGCGCTTGGTCGCGGCCTCCGCCTCACCCGTGGCCTGCTGGGCCACGGTCAGCGCCTCCACCAGCTCGATGACCGCCATCGGCGCGTTGTCGCCGCGACGGTTACCGATCTTGGTGATGCGGGTGTAACCACCCGGGCGGTTCTCGTACCGCGGGGCGATCTCGGTGAAGAGCGTGTGGACGACGCTCTTGTCCGTGATCGTCTGCAGCACCAGGCGACGGTTGTGGATGTCGCCCTTCTTCGCCTTGGTGATCAGGCGCTCCGCGACCGGACGCAGACGGCGCGCCTTGGCCTCGGTGGTGGTGATGCGACCGTGCTCGAACAGCGACTTCGCGAGGTTCGCGAGAAGCAGACGCTCGTGCGCGGCGCTGCCGCCCAGACGGGCACCCTTGGCGGGCTTCGGCATGGTGTTTCTCCTCAATCTCTGCACCGGCCGTGTCAGGTACCGGTGTCAGGGCCCCCCGGGCGGACGCCCGGGGGCAGTCAGATCAGTACTGCTCGGTCTCGACGAAGCCGGCGTCGGCGTCGTCGTCCGCACCGAAGGTGTCGGCGGCGGAGGTCGGGTCGAATCCGGGCGGGCTGTCCTTCAGGGCCAGGCCCATGCCGGCCAGCTTCGCCTTGACCTCGTCGATCGACTTCGCACCGAAGTTGC